>JBKOYV010000092.1:0-47035 GCA_046725585.1 Gemmatimonadota bacterium
CGGCCGGGCAGCGAGCTCGCTGCCCGGCCGTCGATGCTCGTTGCCCTTCTTCGACGTCGTTGCCTAACGGGGCGCCGACGTCCATCAGAAGAACGCCGACCCCACCCAGGTGGCCCACGTGTCGACCGCGCTCGCGAACTCGCTGTAGATCCACACCACACGCGGGTTGGCCGGATCCGAGGCCACCCCGTTGTAGTCACCCCATCGATTCCGCCCGCCGCCGTCGAGTCCCTGATAATGCGCCACCCCGGCCTTCAGCAGCGCGCTCGACTGCAGCGTCCCCAACGGATCCGTGGCTCGCCGCCCGGTGTAGCCGATCGAGCCGAACTCGTTAGGGCCGGATCGGCTGAAGACCATGGTGAAGTTCCCGTTGTTGTCAGGGCACCCCGCCGGATAGAAATAGTGGGCGTTGCGCGTGCCGAACACGCCCTGCTGGACCAGCGTGTTTGCCGCCGCGCGGATCTGGAACCAGTGGACCGAGGCCCTGTTCCCGGCGCCCCAGTTGCGCACGGTGTTGATCGCCGTCCAGACCGAATCTCCGCGGAACACGGCGTGCTGGACGCGCACGTCGCCGGTGTTGAGGAGCGGCGGCCCGCCGCTCTGATCGGCGTTCGGCGGCAATGAATACGCGGCCGTCGGAATGGTCGCCTTCGTGAGCACGGGAGGATTGGGCAGGTTCGCGATCCGCCACAGCGTCAGCGACGTGCCGTTCGGGAACAGTGAATTGACGAGATACTCTACCTGTGGCGCGCCGAACGTGTGGCACGGTTGAATCGTGAACGCCATCGTGTTGTTGGCGTTCTGCATCTTCACGAAATCCCAATACGGCGCCGCGCCACCCGAGTACGGACCGGCCTTCGGGACGACTCGGATCTTCGCGTACTGAAATCCGCCGCCGAACGCGAACATGTTGGCCGTGAAATACAGCGCACGCGCGTCCACACCGAGGCCCGGGAAGTCGGCCCAGTTGTTGGTCGCTGTGCTGCCGTCCTTCATGGCGTCGAACGTGTAGTTCCGCCATTGCCCGAGCGGGTTCGATGTCGCCGACACCGACAGCAGGAACACGCTCCTGTTCGGGTTGGTCCTGAAAGCGACAGCCAGGAGAACCCAACGCGCGGCGTGCTGGTCATACAGCGCCTTCGGGTCGAAGATCGTCAGCCCCTGCGCAACGTTCGAGAACCACTGGGTGAGCGTACGCTGCAGGATCGGAGCGCCGCCGAGCTTGTTGTGGATGGCCACGCTCGAGTTCACC
This sequence comes from Gemmatimonadota bacterium, assembly GCA_046725585.1. Lineage (GTDB taxonomy): Bacteria > Gemmatimonadota > Gemmatimonadetes > Gemmatimonadales > Gemmatimonadaceae > JAJKIV01. Next base: position 1,253 of record JBKOYV010000092.1, read on the forward strand.
GATAGGAGCACGTGGGCCGGCCCGACGGCCATCGTGCAGTCCGGCGGAAGCCATCCCGTGGCCGGAATGCCGGCGAAGCTCGTGGATGGACTGGGGGCGGCGGACGGCTCCATCTCGGGTGCCGGCTGCGCCTGCCGGTCCAGCATTCCCGCGATCTCCGCTTGAGCGACACCGCTATCGGCGGACGCGGGCATCGCAGCCTTCGCCAGCTTCACCTTCGTCGCCGATTCCTTCAACTTCTTGACCTTCTCCTCGTCGATCGGATAGCGGCTCGTATAAGGGCGTGGCTCCCTCTTTTCGGCCGCCGCGTTGAAGGCCGCCGCCGCCATTGGTGCCAGGTCCACCGTCATTTCCTTGCCGCGGCTTGCTCGGCCCGGCAGACCTTTCGCTCCTTCTCCCGCCCGGCCGCCCGCGCGCGAACTGCGCTTTCGTGTCGTCTTCCGTGCGCTTGCGGTTGAGCGAGACGCCTTCTTCTTCGCCGCCATGCGTACCTCCGATGTGAAAACGCCGGACACGCAGCGATCAGCGCCGTTCGCTGCCTAACGAACTCGGTGTCAGTGTCTCTTCTTGGCCGGTCGATCTTCCTGCGCCGGTACGTCGTCCTCGTTTCGACCTCGTTGCGCCTCATCCTTCAGGCGCTGGTACTCGCGCTCGGATACCGGGAGACCCGGCGCCGGGGCGGGCTGTGGGCCGTGGGACACCTCATCAGGATGCGTGTCCTCCGGCTCCTCCGAGGCGTCGAACTCTCGCCCGACGTCAGCGGAGCCCGGTGATGGATCTTCGGAAGGCTGATACTGCGTCCCTTCGGCATTCTTGCGTTTCGGCATGATGTCACCTTCGGAACGGAAGTCGTGCCAATCCTTCGCTCGCGCTTGGTGCCCGGCACTGCGGCCGGCGGGGGATTCCTGCACGCCTCAAGCCAAGCCGTGACGTTAGGCACCGGTCACGCGCGGCGATTCGTGGCCATCTTGCAACGTAACCCGAGGTAGGTGAGCCATGCTGTGCGGGCACGTGACACCCGGTGCCGCGCGGCGGGCCATCACATCGCGATGCTCGCCACTGCGGCAATTCCGAGGGCGACGGTAAGCGCCACCGCGCCGACGCGGAGTGTTTCGAGCGGCACATAACGTCGGAGCGTAACGCCGAGGGCCAGGGCGAGGCCCGCTTTCGTCGCCATCGCGGAGGCCGCGGCGAACCAGATCAAGGCGGGTGACCCGTAGCGCGCTGTGAGGGCGGCAGCCGCCAACTGCCCCGGGTCGGCCCATTCTGCGAAAAACACAGTCGCGAACGCGGCGAGCATGCCACGCCGTGCGACGACCGGCGCGCCACCCGGAGCCCGTGAAGATGCTGCCGTAGTGGCGACGGTCGGTGACTCGCGCCACATCGCCACGGCCGCCACGAAGAACGCTGCTGCGCTCGAAGCGGCAACGAGGGTGTGCGGCAACCGGGCAACCGCGTGGCCCAGCAGCACGGCGGCGAGCGACTTGAGCGCGAGCGCCGGAAGGAGACCGCACATCACGGTGCGCTGCCCATAGCGGGTGGCCAGAGCACCCACGCTGTAGATGAGTCTGTCCCCAACGAGCTCCGCTAGGAGAACCGCCATGTACGCCATGACAAACAGTGCCGCCATGCGTGGCTCCTGAAGCGAATCGCCGGTGAGCGGCCGGCGTGTACGTATGGCTCGAAGGCCACCGACCGTCGTCCGATGGCCGGGCGATTAGATTGCTCGATCCCGCCTGAGCCGTCGACGGTCGGCGAGGGCGGATCCGCGTCCGGAGGGAAGCATGAATCCGCAGACCGCGTATCGGGCGTTTTCGCTCGCGCTGCTCGGCGTAATAGGCGGGTGCTCGAAGCAGCAAGCCGTCCTTTCGTCGCGGGGCACATGGGGCGGCGAGCACATCGCGATGACGGTTACGGATTCCGGGGCGACGGTGGAATACGACTGCGCGCGTGGCTCCATCGATGAGCCATTGCGGGCCGACGCTGCCGGGACGTTTTCCGCGCGAGGGGTGCACATCAACCTCCACGGCGGGCCGGCCGTGGTTGATGAGCCTGTCGACCGACATCCAGCTTCCTACACGGGCACGAGCGACGGGACGACGATGTCCCTGCGCGTGCGTTTGACGGACTCGGGAGATTCACTCGGGCCTTTCCTGCTCCGACGCGACGCGACGCCCCGACTGTACAGGTGCCTGTAGTCGGTGCACGTTCGAACTGGGCAGCTTGGATGCCGGCACTTCAGCCTGACCTCCTAGACGAGGCGACACGAAGCTCCAGGCTCGTCGTCGAGGGTTCCTGCGAGTTGCAATGGGCGGCAATATCGGAGTCGCTGGTCGTCCCGACTAACACGCCACGTCACCCACCGATACGCTACGTCACCCGACCTCGGCCGTAAGGGCGAAAATGCATGGCGAGTGGCACGGGACTCCGCTCGAGATCGCGACGCTCGTCGAGTCAGGGGTCTGATCACCGTCCCGCTGCGACACGTGTGCCGCTCGCGGGTCAATGGGAGCCTAACGCCTAACGTTTTGGTAGAACGCTGGCGGCGTCAATGGCCGAGGGCCGCACGAGCGCTGGTCGGGACCGACCTACCTGAGCTCCGCGCACGGGTTCGGTGCGAGCTTCGTCAGCGCCCCGATCTTCACTCCGCGCCGGTGAACAGCGCGTAAACTCGCGGGCCGATTCGCCGCCACCGGCTTCGACGTCTGCATCCTGAACTCGCGCTCACATCCCGTCAGGGCGCAATCATTCGGTAGTCACTCGGAGGCTCGGCGCCGAGCAGATGCCGGACGAAGTAGTCCCACGAACGCTTGATCGCGTACGTCGACCGCTGATGGCCCGCATCGGTCACGATCAGCATGTCGAAGTTCTTCCCCGCTTTCTCGAGCGCGTCCACCAGGCGGAGCGTCTCCGCCGGAGGATTGTTGCAGTCCATGTCGCCCGTCATCAGCAGCAACTTGCCCTTGAGGTTCGCTGCGTACTTGTAGTTCGCCTCCGCCTCATAGTTGTCGGAAGCGCCCATTTTCTGATACAGCCCCTGGTACTTCTCGCCCCAGTACCAGCCGTAGACGCGAAAGTCGTGGTTGCCTGACCCGCTAACGCCGACCTTGAAGAAGTCAGGGTAGTGCAGCATCGCGGCAGCGGCGGAATACCCTCCGCCCGAGTGCCCAAACACGCCGACACGTGTCGTGTCCATCCAAGGGTACTTGGCGGCGAGCTGGCGGATCGCGGTCATCTGGTCCGGAAGCCCATTGTCGCCCACGTGGCCGTAGAAGAAATCCTCGAACGCCTTGGATCGCTGTGGTGACGAGCCCAGCGCGTCGAGCTGAATGACGATGAAGCCGAGCTCCGCGAGCGCGCGCCGCATGCCTTCCTCGCCCAGGTTACGCGTTGGCGTCCACTTGTCTGTCCGCGTCTCGACCGTCGTGCCCAGCACCCAGTCCGGTCCCTTGAACACCCAGTCGCCAACGCTGCCGCGCTGCGGCCCGGGATAGATGTAGGTGACGATCGGGTACTTCCTGGTCGGATCGAAGGTGCTCGGCTTGTGCAGAATGCCCCAGAGATCGGTCTTGCCATCGCGCGCCTTGACCGTGAACACCTCCGCGGGCGTCCAGCCGATGGCCCGAAGCGGCGTGGCATCTCCACGGGCAAGCTCCATGACGACCTTGCCATCGGCATCGCGCAGCACGGTCACCGGTGGCGTCGCGATCTGCGAGTACGTGTCGATGAAGTACGGCGCGCGCGGAACGACCCGAATCGTGTGATTCCCGGGCTCGGGCGACAACAGCGTCAGGCCGCTGCCGTCGAAGCTCACGCGATACAGGGAGGCGTAGTGTGGTGAGCCTGCCTCTTTGCCCCAGGCGGTGAAGTAGATCTGTTTTCGCGCGCTGTCGACGCGAACGATGTCGGCGACCTTGTACGGCCCACGCTCGAGCTGATTCCTGAGCGTGCCATCTCGTGCATAACGATAAAGATGGCCCCAGCCGTCGCGCTCGGAGACCCAGAAGATGTCCCCGCCGCCGTTTGCGACCGCCCAATCCCCGCTGTTGAGATCCACGAACGTCGCCGCCGAATCACGGACGATCGTGTGCGAGCTTCCGGTTTTCAGGTCGACCACGGCCAACTGCACCGCTTTGAGGCCGCGGGTGGAGCTCACGACGTACAGCTCGTCGGAGCTCTTTCCCCAGCGCGCTTCGTCCGGACTTCCCAGCGCGCCGATCGGCTCGCCTTCGATCTTCCTCGCGGAGCGATTCGCGACGTCGAGCACGTAGAAGTTGTACCGCATCACGGCGCTGTCGCCCGGTGCCGCATAGAAGTAGCTATGGTCCACCGGTTGATTGGTGCTAGACGAGTACAGCGGGTAGATCCGTACGCCGCGAAGGTCGTCGCGCCGAACCAGCAGCTTCTTCGAGTCGGGTGACCAGCGCACGTCACCGGTCGCCGGCGTGAATCGATCGAGCTCGACGCGCGCGACCTCGAGGCCGAATCGATAGAGACTAAAGCCCCACGACGTCGTACCGTCGGTTGTGAGTGCGATCGAGCCCGCCGGCAGCGGAACGGAATCACGCGGCGGAAGCGGACCGGGCATCGTGGGTGCGTCGCATCCATTTCGCACGGGTGCCCGGGGCCGGGCACGCCATGCCACCGGGTCGCCATCGGTGAGTCGAGCCGGTCGGACGTACACGTTATAGTTCCAGACGAACGCGTCCCACTCCCCGTTAGGCGACCGAGCGGCCCACGCCGGCCCATTGGCCTTGCGCCCTGCCATGACCTGCGCCGAGTCGGCGACCGCGCACCGCGGCGCGTCGAGCGGACACCAATACGACTTGCCGCGGACATCGAATTGCAATGCGCGCTCGCCGTTCACCAAGGTCCCAATGGGCAACTTGTGCGAGTCGATCGACGTGTCGGCGGCGGCGGACAGCGACGCCGCGACGCGACTGTTGTCGATCAGCGGACGCCGGGTCCGCACACGGGGATCGACGAGATAAAGCGTTCCCCGGTCGGCGCCGCTTCCTGTCATCTCGTAGTAGAATCGCACGCTGTCACTCAACCACACCGGGTAGACCCGACCGCCAACCAGGAGCGGGTCGAAGGTCCTTATGCGATCGGCGCTGGCGTAATCGACGCCCTGCGCTGGCAGGGCGTCGACGGCCGACGCGCCGCCTCCGAGCGTCGTGATGAGCGCAACGCGGCAACGCCACAGCCTTCCGTGGAAGGTCACCAGTCTCATGTTCCCTCCCGAAGTGCGTCGGATAGAGGATGCTTACGCCAGTGGGGTATGCGTGGGGCTTGCTGAACAGTGGCGAGCTGGAGTTCACCGAGTCGAGCCTGCGGCGTGTGGAACGCTGGCTAGACGCACCAGTATCCAGGGTATGAACCCGTCGCGCACGACCCGCGAGTTCCGCCGAACGGGGAGCAGTCCGCTCAGCGATGATGAGGTGATGCTACTCGACGCGCTCTTCGATGTGCGGCGCGCTATCGATGACTTGCGGCGAGACGGTTTCCGGGAGTGTACCAATCTCCCCTACGAGCACGGGCTCGACGACACCGAGCTCGAAGCGGCGGTGTCACGTCTCCACGCTGCAGGCCTCGTGCGCCGGACAATGCGTCGCCGGCCGTCAGCCGGGGACGGGCGGATGTGGCTGGCTCTGACGGCGCGCGGTGGCGCGCTCTGGACCCGCGAGCGGCTCCCCGATTGGCCTCGCTACTGCACTGACCGCATGTGGCCAACCCGGGGCGCGGATCGATGGATGCTGTCGGTTCAGAGTCCAACGTTAGGCATCGCCAGCGCCTTCCTCGAGGCGATGATCGCCTGCCGGCTGATCGACGCCGATCCGCACACAGTTGTCGTGCGGCGCCACGAGCGGCGCCGGCTCGTGCCCTGGCACACCTTCCCCGAGGTGTACGAGCTTCGTGTCCGATACAGGCCGGATGTTGGCGGCCCGTTCGATCCCGCAGAACGCGAACGCCTGCGCGCGGAGTACGATCGCCGCCGCGTGTGGTGGAGCAGCATCCAGGAGCTGGGATGATAGAGCATCGCCTAACGGTGGACGACAATCAGGCGTCCTCGCCGTGCGGGGTGACGGGCCGGGTGAGGCTACTCACGCGAGCTCGCGGATCCTTCGGCTGCCAGAGCTGGATGGGATTTCCTTCCGGGTCCTGCAGCCGGGCGAAGCGGCCGTTCGGGTAAATCTCCGGGTCGACTTCCACGGCGATCCCGGCGCGGTTCAGCTGCGCCACCATCGCGCCCAAGTCCCGCACGCGGAAGTTGATCATCCACTGCTGCGTCGGTCGGCCGAAGTACTTCGTGTCGGCCTTGAATGGCGCGAACGCTGTCCACCCGGCGTCCTGCCGCCACGGCTCCACGGTGTAACTGTCTGGCGTGCGGGTAACGCCGAGGTGTCGCTCGTACCAGTCCGCCAGCGCTTTCGGATCCGCCGCGCGGAAGAAGAAGCCGCCGATACCCGTAACTCTTTCCATCTGCTGTGTCCCCTGGCCGCGTGATGAAGGGTCGTGCGACGCCGGCGCTTGGGCGTGCGACCCGCTACCACCGCCGGCGGCCAAGACACACGCGCAGCACAACACTCTCGATACTCGCATCCGTTCCTCCGTTGAAGGGTCAAGTATCGCTGAAGTGCCGTCCGCAACGCATCACCCGAAAAGATGATTTGCCGTCGGGAGCAAGAAATCATGCTTTGGGGTGACCGTTTGCCGGAGCACCCCATTCCCTCGGTCGTGGTGGCGCACCAATTCATCCCCGCAGTGGCTGCAGTCGTCCCGCCGTGGCATCTGCGTCCGGAGGACAGACCCGCCGCTTCGGGTTCACGTGGCCAAACAACGACGACCGTCAGTTCGTGATCAACACGATGCGCTGGCTCAGCGGCGTGATCCACTGAGGAACGAGGAACACGCGCAGGGTCGCCGTGGTTGAAACGCCTTCGTTCCGGCAGCGTAGACCCACGCATGGACAATCTCATCAGCGATCTCCGCTACGCCTTCCGCACGCTGGCGCGGAACCCCGGGTTCACCATCGTCGCCGCCGCATCGCTCGCCCTCGGCATTGGCGTGAACGTGGTGATCTTCAGCGTCGTGAACACCGTGCTCCAAAAGCCCATTGGCGGTGTTCGCGACGCCGGCAGCCTCGTTCGGCTGTACCGTGGATCGCACAGCCCTCTCGCGTACCAGGACTTTCTCTACTTCCGCGAAAAGGTTCAGTCGTTTGCAGGAGCGGTGGCCGAGCGAATTCAGGGCGTGACGGAGGAGCAAAACGGGATTGTCACACCGCTGCAGGCTGCCGTCGTTCCTCTGGACTACTTCTCGACCATCGGTGTGAGTCCCGCACTCGGCCGTCTGTTCGCGGGCGATCCCGCCTCGTCCGCCGAACCTGTCGTGGTGCTCAGTCATCGGTACTGGAGGACACAGCTCGGCGCCGACTCGACCGTGGTCGGCCGCACGATCCGGTTGAACGACAGCCCGTTCAAAGTGGTCGGCGTGGCGTCGCCCGACTTCACGAGCTCCGTGACACTCTGGAATCCGCAGGTGTTCGTGCCGTTCAGCGCCGCGCGTCCGATTCTCGGGATGGACCCGGTGCGGTGGGACGGAAGCGTGTACACGACCGCGCGGCTCCGCGCCTCGACGAGCCGCGCCGCGGCTCAGACCGAAGTGGACTTGCGAACGAAGCAGCTCGTGGCCACCAGGCAGGGAACACGCGACGGGATGACCATTCGACTCGACGATGCACGCGGCGTTGTCGCAGAGGTTCGGGCGCCGGCAGTCGTCGTGTCGACGTTCCTCCTGACGCTGGTCGCGCTGGTGCTGCTCATTGCCTGTGCGAATGTCGCAAATCTGTTGCTCGCGCGCGCCAGCGCCCGGCGTCGCGAGATGGCGGTTCGGTTGGCCATTGGCGCGAGCCGTTGGCGAGTCGTTAGGCAGATGCTCACCGAGAGCGTCCTGCTCGCGGCCGTCGGCGCCGTGGCCGCGTTCGCCGCCGCTACACAGGCTACGCACCTCATTGCGGCGGCTCTCGTCCAGAACGTTCCCGTCGACCTCGCGGTGAGCTTCGCGCCCGATGGACGCGTGCTGGCCTTCACTGCGGCCCTGTCGATGGTCACCGCCGTCCTGTTCGGTCTTGCGCCGGCGCTCCAGTCCACCCGCCGCAATCTCGTGACGGCACTGCGTGATGACGGAGACCGAAGCGGCTACCGGCGATCGCGACTCCGCTCCGGTCTCGTGGTCGGCCAGGTGCTCTTGTGCACCATTCTCGTCGCCGGATCGATGCTGTTCCTGCGCAGCCTGCTCAACGCCAAGGCAATCGACCCCGGCTTCGCAACCGCCGGGGTGATCGATGTTCCCGTCGACCTGCGGCCGCGTAATCTGGACGCCGCTCCGGGCACCGCGTTCTACAATCGACTGCTCGCGGATGTCCGCGAGATCCCAGGTGTTCAGTCCGCGACACTGGCGAACGTTGTTCCGCTCTCGGGGTCGAACAACCAGACGTCGATCTGGATCGAGGGCACAAAGGCGACACCACGTCAGCGGTTGCCACAGGCGTACTACAACGTCGTGGCGACCGACTATCTCAGGACTCTCGGAATTCCGCTCGTCCGCGGGCGTGACATCACCGTAACGGATTCGCCCGGATCGGATCCGGTGATCGTCGTGAACGAAACGATGGCGCGGCGCTTCTGGCCGACCGATGATGCGTTAGGCAAGCGGTTGAGTCTCGCCGGCCCGACGGGTCCGTGGGTGACCGTGGTCGGAATCGCCAGGGACACGCGCTACAACTCCCTTGGCGAGACGACTCCGCCGTTCATGTACCTGCCGATCACACAGAGCTACCAGTCATCGATGGTCGTGCAGCTTCGGGTGACGGGGTCGCCGAATACGGTTGGCGACGCGGTCGGGCGCGTGGTGAAGACGATCGACCCGCAACTACCGGCCGTGCGACCGACGACGCTGGACGCGGACATGCAGCTCTCGCTCCTTCCGGCGAGGGTCGGCGCCACACTGCTCGGCGTGTTTGGCGCGCTGGCGCTCCTCTTGGCGACGGTTGGTATCTATGGTGTGGCGTCGTTCGCGGTCGCTCGTCGGACGCGCGAGATCGGGATTCGTGCCGCACTGGGTGCGCAACGCGCGGACCTCCTTCGACTCGTCGTGGGCGAGTCCATGCGTCGCGTCGCGATCGGCCTCGCGATCGGTCTCGCCGGCGCGCTTGGGCTCGCCCGCGTGCTCGCGTCGCAACTCTACGGCGTGGGCGCTGTCGATCCGGTGACGTTCACGGCGACACCGCTCATACTCGGTGCCGTTGCGCTGGTTGCGTCGTGGGTTCCCGCCCGTCGCGCGGCACGCGTCGATCCGCTCATGGCGCTGAGAGCAGATTGAGCCCAATCGGGGCCGAGCGCCGGCTCGTCGCGACGCTTGCATTTGGTATACGCCGCCGGTGGCCGAGTCGGGTCCTAACGGTCCGTTGGGCGTCAGCGGGACAATCGGGGGCCGATAGCCTCACCGCAACGCTCGCAGTGAGCTTCCAGCACGACGGCGGGGTGTCCGAAGTACAGCTCCGCTATGGGACGGCGTCGCCTCCACGCATACTCGCGAGGCATGACTTCACGTACGACGAAGTCTTTGCCGAGGAGCTCACCTTCCCTCAGCGTCGAACGCGGAGAGCTGCTCGAGCGCGACAAGAAGCGGGGGAAGGGATGACGGTGAGCTGTCGGGAGGCCAACCAGTGAGAACGCTCCTCGCCGTCGTTACGAACGTCGCGCTCGTCGGCGGGTTCCTGTGGCTGCTGTCCCAGACGATCCGCGCGCACTACTTCCCCGAGCTTCAACGCCTAACGAGCTCGTTGCCGTGGCCGGTTGGCTCGATTCCGCGGTAATGCAGCTCAGCCGGAAATGAACAGCCGCCCCGGGGTGAGCGCCGGCGTGTACGCCGGCCTTGTTCTACTCCTCGCGTGTCGCGGCACGCGCGGCGATGCATCCGGCGCCCAGCAACTCGAGCGCGCGCTCCTCCGCGACCGGTTCATGGCCGCGCCCCTGGCCGGTGAAGCCAACTGGCACCCGTGTGACACGAGCGATGGCACGGCGCCCATTACCCGCGAGCGGTGCGGCCAGGCGCCCGCGGCGCGCTCCAAGAGTCTCGAACACATTGGCGGCACCCGCGGTGCGGCGCGGCGCTGGCTCCAATCGGACTCCACCCCGCGCGCGCTCCACGCGAAGGGGCTCCTCGCGCTTCGATGGCTGGAGGAGAATCCACGAGGCATCGATCGGGCGGTCGAAGCACTGGAGCGGGCGAGTCGCCTCGCGCCGAACAACGCCGGTTTCCTCAATGACCTCGCCGCTGCCTACGTCGCGCTGGCCGAGCGGGACCAGCAGCTTCTCCCGATGCTCAAGGCGCTCGACGCCATCGAGCGAGCGGTGGCGCGCGACAGTACGCTCTCCGCAGCGCTGTTCAATAGGGCGCTCATCCTCGAGCGACTCTACCTGCTCAGGGGTGCGGAGCGAGCCTGGACGCGATACATGGCCGCCGAGCGGCGCGCGCCATGGAGAGCCGAGGGGGAAGCGCGACTACGACTCGTTCGCGCGCGCCTCGACACCCACGCGCCGCTCGATACGATCGACTCGTTGGCGGCGCGTCACGACAGCTCGGCCTTGCGCGAGCTTCGCACGCGCGTCGAGCGCTGGCCGGAGGGCGCACGCGACGTCTCGTTCGCGTTGTTTCGCCGGTGGGGCAGCGCCGTCCAGCACGGCGACAGCGTCGGTGCGGCGGAAGCGGTGCGGGGGGCCCGCGCGATCGCTGAGATACTTGGAGCGATGAATGCGGATCAGACGGTGCTGCTCGCCGTCCGCGCGCTCGAGACGCGCCCAATGGACCGCCGTCACTTGGCCGCTCTCGCCCGCGCCCACGTGGAGTTCGCGGATGGTCTGGCGCAGAACTTCACGTGGGCGCAAAACGATGCGGTGGCGGCCCTCGCTCGCGCGGAGCCATCGCTTCGGGACGCCGGGTCACCGCTGGCGCAGTGGGCCGCGCTGTACCGCGGGGCGGCAGAGATCTTTCGTGGCCACTACGCCATTGCCGACCGGCTGCTCCACGACGTGCGACGTACGGCCGGCCCGGACCAGCCAGCCGTGGTCGGCAAAGCGCTCTGGCTACTTGGCGTGTCACAGCTGCTTCGCGGTGCCTACGATGGCGCGAACCATCGCTACCAGGAAGCGAGGCCATTCTTCGAGAAAGCGGGCGAGCCAGAGAACCTCGGCGCCATCTCCTATCTCCTGGCGGAGGGGCTCAAGTTCTCAGGACAGATCCCCGCTGGACAGAGCGAGGCGCTGCTCGGGCTCCGGCTTCTCTCGCCCTTTCGCCGGTCATCCCACCTCAATAACCACCTAACGACCGTTGCCGCGTACGCGCGCGCCGACGGCTTGAGTCACGCCGCGTTGGCCATCATGGACGAGGTGCTCGACGTAGCGCCAACGCTCAATCGCCCCCAGGCGATCGCATTGGCGCAGGTCGCGCGCGCGAAAGACCTCATGGCGCTGGGGCGCCTGAACGCCGCCCGCGCAGAGCTCGACGAGGCGCTGCGATGGGTGGACAAGATTAGCGCGGGTCCGGGGCACGATCGCGCGCTTGCGGATGTGCTCCTGGTTCGCGGCGAGATCGAGCGCGCCGAGGACCCGCAGGCTGCCCTGCGCACGCTGGCACACGTCGCGAGCGTTTACCGAGGCCTGAAGACCGACGGACACCTCGCGGAGGCGCTGTACCAGGAGGCCGTGGCAGCGCAGGCGGTCGGCGACGAGGTTGGCGCCCGCGCTCGGCTCCAGGAAGCCATCGATGCGATCGAGCGACAGAGCACATCCTTCGCTTCGCCGGAGACGCGGGCAAGGCTGTACGAGACCGTCGAGCGCGTCTTCGACGCGACGATTCGGCTCGAGTTCGCCAACAAGCGGTCCGACTCGGCGTTTGCGTATCTGGAGCGCGGGCGTGTCGCCGCGTGGGCTCCGGACGCGCGTCTCGCGGTCGGTACGACGCGCACATCGGCGCGGCTAACGCGAATCCGCGAGTTGCTGCCTGCCGACGCGCTCTTCATCGAGTACGCGTTGCTGCCTGACACGCTCGCGATGTGGATCGTGTCATCCGGCGGGTCGCGGCCCTATGCGGTGGCCGTGCGTCGGGACTCCGTCGCCCAGCTTGTTGACCGGTTCACGCGCGAGATGGGTGACCCCGATGTCGACACCGCGAGCGCGCGGGCGCGTCTCTTCGACCTGCTCGTGGCTCCCTTCGCGAACGAGCTGGATGGAGTCAGGGAGATTGTCGTCGTGCCGGACCGAGAGCTGGCGCGCGTGCCGTTCGCGGCGCTCTGGAATCGCGCGACTGGTCGCTACGTACTCGAGAATCATCGGGTTCGTACGCTGCCGAGCGCCGCCTTTCTCGTCGCAGCGTCGAGGGCTGCGTCGCCGGACTCGCGTTCGAGCGCGCTCGTGATCGGAAACCCGAAGCTCGACGCCGCGTCGGCGGCTGGGCTCCCACCGCTTCCCGGTGCCTTCCGCGAGGCCGAGGAGGTCGCTCGGCACTACGGTCAACGGCAGCTCCTGACGGGCGCCGAGGCGTCGCGCGATCGAGTGTTGGAGCTCCTTCCGAAGTACGGCGTCTTTCACTTCGCCGGGCACGCCGTGGCGAACGGCGATCAACCAGAGCTATCGTACCTCGCCCTCGCCAGCCAGCACTTGGGCGATGTGGGAACACTCCGCGCCGCGGAAATTGGAAGGCTGCGGCTATCTAATCTGCAGATCGTCGTGTTGTCGGCCTGCAGCACGCTCAACCCGCGCCGGAGTCGTATGGGCGCGATCGCGGGCCTGGCGTACAGCTTCCTGCGCGCTGGCGCGCCGGCCACGGTGAGCACGTTGTGGGACGTGGACGACGCGGTGACAACCGAGCTGCTGGTGTCGTTTCACAACCGTTTTGCAGGCGGTATGCCCGCGGCCGAGGCGCTTCGCTTGGCACAGCAGGATGCGCTTCGCTCGGGCCGTCCGGAGCTGGGGTCTCCGAAGGCGTGGGCGGCGTTCATATATACAGGCCCGTAGTTGCGGTACCATCATGAACCGGGAGGGCGAGCGCGGCCGGTCGCGCGACACCCCGTGCGGGAGAATCTACGGGAGTCGCCCGTGAGTGGCCGCGCCGCGTTTTGCGCAACGGCGCGAAGACGGTCGCATGCTGACCGCGACGCTACACGAGGGGGGCCATGCGTTCCGATCAGCCGTGAACGATCCTTTCTGATGCCGGGCGCGCGAGCTCGGCGTCTCGACGGTTCGATTCGAGGGCGGTGCGCCGGCAGCATGATCTAATGCCTCGGGCCCTGTAGCTCTCATACTCGCCGCAGGCCGCTTTGCGAGGACTGTTGCTGAACGGGCGCCGAAACGATACCAGCTTCGTCGCTGCCTAACGTAGCTGGACGGGACGCGACATCGCTTCCGTTATCGCCATCTCGCCGAACGCGAGCACGTCACGCCGACGCGCCAGCGGCGTCGCGTAGAGCGATCCCGATCGCACTCGCAGCCAGTCCATCGCCTCGCTGCAGGCGCTTGCGCCGTCGGGCCGCGCGCGATCCGCCCGCCGGATGCGGAGAGCTTCTCGCACGACGCGATGCCAGTACTCGGGAAAGGCACCTAACGCGTACTCGCCGGCCGACTCCTTGGAGCAGATCTCGCCCGTGGCCAGAGTGAAGTGGAGGCGACTCGTCCCGAGCACGATCCACACGGCGCCCCAGCCCATGTGCGAGAGGACGTACCACCGGTCCCCGGGATGGGACGCCCGATCCAGCAGCCGGCCCCAGTAGCTATCGAGGTTGGCCAACGTCCACGCGGCGAGTGTGCCGGCATCGGCCCAGATTCTCACGGTCGCCGGCTCGGGACCGCGGCATACGACGCCATATCGCGCGACGGTACGCCACGTCACCGGGTCGCCCGGCTCGTTGGCGTTGGAGTCAAACCGCCCATCCCGCACGTTCGATCCTCGGCGTAACGACGGGTCGCGGGCGAGGTCGTCCCAGGTCACGTAGATGCCGTCGAAGCCGGGCCGCGGCAGACGGGCGCGGAGTCGGTCGTGGGCGCGTACGAGCGCCGAGCGATCGGTCGTGCCTAACGCACGCGCCGTGACGGCGACGAAGTCGACGTCGCTTGTCGCGGGGCGGAAGTCTCCGAGGGCCGCGGAGCCGGTCAGGTAGAGGCCGTCCACGAGGCCAGGCGCCGCGCCGTCGACGGCCTCGAGGTAGGCGACGGCCGCCGTGGCCACGAGCGGATGCACACGCGGGTCGGTCACGTGAATCACGGCGTCGGAACTCGGCGCCACATGTGCTCAGGCATCAATCGAGCTGGAAGAAACTCCACGAACGGGACATTCAGGCAACTGACCAGCCGCGCCATTTGGCGCCTCCTCGTCGCTCACGCCGGGCGGGCGGCCGGACCGGACGCGGCGCAAGCGGCCGCGCGTCGCATCACCGACGCGACGAGGACGTACGCCTCCGACCACGCGACTCGCGCGGCCGGCGTGAAGGCCGTGCCGACCGTAGCGTGCAGCGCGGAGAGCAATGCATCGCGTACGCTGGCATAGTGCCGATCGCTCGCGCCATAGCTTGCGTGGCGCCGGCCGAGCGCGGCGGCGACCGCGACCAGTTCCGGCGGCTCGCCGATCGCCCGCACGACGGCGCCGAGCATGTGGACGAACTTCGCTCGCTGAGTCGGCATGTCGGTGGATGCGAACAGCCGTGCCGCGCTCGGGTCGATCTCGAACAGCCGCCCGAGGAAGCAGCGCGCGAGCTCGTCAGCGCACGCCTCGGCACGTAGCCAGCTGTCGTGAACGAGGCGGCGCTGTTCGGTGGTCATCGGCTCCACGCTGGGTTGAGGCTCGGGATGGCAAACCCGGTCAGCAAAACGCCGCCGGTCACCGGGTTGTACTTGAAGACCTGCGGAATCTCAGGCCCGCCGGTGACGTCGACGAACGTGAACACCAGCGTCTGCCCGTCCGGGCCCCACGACGGCGGGTCCGATCGACCGCCCACCGTGTCGAGGAGTGGGTACGCCGTAGCGAGCGGGTTCGCGAGGCTCGCCACCCACACCGAGCCGCGGTTGCGATCGGAGCGGAATGCGATCGTCGCGCCGTCGGGCGAGATAGCCGCCCCGAATACGTTGTCGGGGAGGAACGAGATGACGCCGGTCTTGTCGCTGCCGTCGGCGTTCATGCGGAAGATCCCGCCGGGGCCGCCGAAATAAATCTTGCCGTCGGGCGACCAGGTCGGGTGGTTGAAAGTGCTTCCTCCCTGGGTCAGTCGCTGCTGGTTGGTGCCATCGGCGTTCATCACATAGACGTCGAGGAAGTCGGAGCCGCGGGCGCTAGCGAACGCAATCTGGGTCCCGTCGGGTGACCAGGCGGGGTCCTCATCGAAATACGAGTTGTTCGTGAGGCGCACGACGCCCGAGCCGTCGGCGTTCATCACGTAGATCTCGCCATTGGCGTCGCGGGAGCTCCGGAAAGCGATCTTGCGGCCGTCGGGCGACCACGCGGGCTCGTCGGAGGCGACGAATGGTGCGCTCGTCGTCAGGCGGACGACGCCCGTGCCGTCGGGGTTCATCGTGTAGATGTCGACCCCGGTGCCGAGCTCGCCCCGCGCGAAGGCGATGCGGTTGCGCTGTGGCTTGCCACCGGACCCGCCCTTGTCGAACGACGGTGCCGAGCTCGAGCCCACCGTGGGTGCGGGCCCGACGGGCTGGTCGGCACATGCCGTGATCACTGCGGTGAGCACCGCGAGCGCGAGTGCGCTGCGGCTGCGAACGGCCCGACCTTCCTTTATATGGTGCTGCATGGTCATCTCCTGTCGAGTTGGACGTGCGGGTGAGCGTTTTGCGTGGCGGGAAGGGTACGCGAGCAAGTGAAGAGAAAATGAGCTGCGAATGAACTGGCAGAACTCGTTGCCGAGCTTCGTGTTGCCAGGCCTTGCCCGCTCGTCCACGGCACCGGTTCCCACCGGGCCGCCCGCGAGTGAGCGGCCGCACAGCGCCGTTAGGCGCGGCGCACATGGTTGCCCGGCCGCAAGAGGCCCTCTACCTTCGGCCCGTATCCCGCCCGCAGCCCGTTAGGCTCGATGATCCGCATCCAGACCTTCGGCGGCTTCTCGGTCCGGGACGACGACGGCCGGCCGCTCTCGGGCGCGGCAGCGCAGCCGCGCCGGATGGCCGTGCTCGCTCTGCTCGCGCGGGCCGGCGACCGCGGTATCGCGCGAGAGCGCATCATCGCCCTCCTCTGGCCCGACGCCGATGAGGAGCGCGCGCGGAACAACGTGGCGCAGGCGCTCTACGCGCTGCGCCGCACCCTCGGCGGCGACGACGACATCATCGCCGGCATCCAGGAGCTGCGGCTCGACGCCGACCGCGCATCGAGTGACGTGACCGAGTTCCGCGCGGCGGTCTCGCGCGGGGAGGACGCGCGAGCGGCCGAGGTCTACGCCGGTCCCTTCCTCGACGGCTTTCATGTCCCCGGTGCCGCCGAGCTCGAACGCTGGATCGAGGAGGAGCGCCAGGCCCTCGCGCACGACCACGCGCGAGTGCTCGAGTCGCTCGCGCGTGCGGCGACCGCGGCGGGGAACGTGCCGGGCGCGGTGACGTGGTGGCGCAAGCTCGCGGCGGTCGACCCGCTCAACGCGCGAGTCGCCATGGCACTCATGGAAGCGATGGCAGCCGCTGGCGACCGTGCCGGGGCGCTGCACCACGCGCGCATCTACGAGACGCTGCTCGAGCAGGAGCTCGACCTCCCGCCTGATCGAGACGTCGTGCGCCTTGCCGAGCGCCTGCGCCGCGAGGCGCGTGATGTGCCCGACAGCTTGGCGCCTAACGGCTCGGCGGTGGCGCCCACACCTTCGCCACCCGTGCTCCCCATCCCGGAGCCACGGTCCTCGGCGAACGGCGGACGTGCGCCAGATTCACCGAAGCAGAAGCCGCTATCGCCGCACATGCAGCGCGACGGTGGGCCGCGAGACATCTCGGCCCACGAGGCGAAGGGCGAGCAGACGGAGGCCGCAGCGGTACTGGACGAGGGGGCGAGCGAGACACCGCGATCGGCCCGAGCGGCTCGTTCGCGCCGGTCGGTGGCGGCCATGGCCGCCGCGGCCACACTCGCCGCTCTGGCGGTCGCGGCCGCCGCGTATGCGCGCCTCGGGTGGCGTGGCGCAACGCCGACGAGCCCGGTCGTCGCCGTCGGGCGCATCGCCGAGTACGAGTTGGGGACCCGGAGCGTGGGCCTCACCGCGCCGCTCGCCGACCTTCTGGCCACGAACCTCGCACGCGTCCCCGGCCTCCGCGTGGTGAGTACCGGCCGCATCCTCGAGATGATGGAAGGCGCGGCTGACACGACCGCCGGCGCACTCACCGCGGCGGCGCGTGCGGCCGGCGCGACCGACCTGGTCGACGGGACGTTGTACGGACGTGCCGATGGGCGCTTTCGACTCGACCTGCGGCGTGTGGACATCGCGACGGGTGCGATCGTGGATGCGCGTACGGTGGAGGGGCCGGACCTGTTCGCGCTCGCGGACAGCGGGACGGCGCACATCGCATTGCGGCTGGGCGCGAACGCGCCCGCGGGGTCGATCGCGGACGTCACCACACGCTCCCTTGCCGCGTACCGGCTGTACATCGAGGGCGTGCGCCGGTATTACGCGCTCGATCTCGCCGGCGCGGAGCGGCTGCTGGGGGCGGCGGTCACCGAGGACTCGACGTTCGCGATGGCCGCGTACTATTGGGCGCTCTCGACGCCCGACGTCGCGGCCTCGACGGCGCGGATGGAACGCGCGGTACGCGCCTCGGCCGCAGCCAGCGACCGCGAGCGCCTAACGATCCGCGCCGGGTGGGC
The DNA here is from genome assembly GCA_046725585.1 of Gemmatimonadota bacterium. Taxonomy (GTDB): domain Bacteria; phylum Gemmatimonadota; class Gemmatimonadetes; order Gemmatimonadales; family Gemmatimonadaceae; genus JAJKIV01. The sequence continues at coordinate 19,145 of JBKOYV010000092.1, forward strand.
ACTCCGCTCCTCGGCGCCCGAGTTGGGCGCAGTCGCTGACACGCTGGCGGACCGCTACCCCGATGAGGTGGAGGGACACCTCTACCGAGGTGCGGCGCTGGTGATGGCGCAGGAGTACCTCGCGGCGGTGCCCCACCTGCGCAGGGTGATGGGCATGGATTCGCTCACGCTGCGGCGCGACTCCGCGCGCATACGCGCCGGGCCTTGCGACGGGTGCGAGGCGCGCTCGCATCTCATCTTCGCCTACACCGCGGTGGACTCGCTCGCCGCGGCCGAGCGAGAGGCTGCGGCGTGGACCCGCTTGTCGCCCCGCTCGGCCGCGGCGTGGCTGACGCTGACCGCGGTGCTCGACTTTCGCGAACGGGCCGCCGCCGCGCTCGCCGCGCTCGACTCCGCGCGTCGGGCGGACGGCGGTGCGACCGTCCCGGTACAGAATGCCCTAACGACTCACTGGATCTACGTCGGCGATTTCGCGCGGGCGGAGGAGCTCGCACGAGCGCGAGTCGAGAGCGGCACGCCATCTGAGCAGGCGGAGGCGTTCTGGTACTTGGCCATCCTCTATCGTGAGCAGGGGCGTCTCGCCGACGCACTGGCCGCGGCGCGCCACTACCGCGCTGTGTCCGTGCCGGCCGCGGCTGGGAGCAGTTTCGTAGTGGGCGGCGCCCCGCCGGCTGCGCTCATGGAGGGTGTGGTGCTCGACGCGATGGGGCGCCACCGAGAGGCGGCCGCGCTGTTCGACTCCATTTCGCGCTGGCGCGTGCCCGGGCTCCCTCCGTCGCTCTACGGGCGCAATCGGGCGTGGGCGCTCACGCAGGCCGCGAATGCGCGCACTGCCGGCGGTGACACCGCCGGCCTGCTCGCGCTGGCAGACACGGTCGCCGTCTACGGGGCGCAGAGCGCGTACGGGCGCGACCGGCGGCTCTTCCACCACGTGCTCGGGCTCGCCGCGGCCGCGCGAGGCGATGACGACGCTGCCGCCGGCGAGTTTCGCGCGTCGATGCGGTCCCTCCGGGTGGGCTACACGCGCTCGAACGCGGAACTCGCGCGGGCGCTTTTGCGGCTCCGGCGCCCGGCGGAAGCCGTCGCCGTGCTTCAGCCGGCGCTGGAGGGCACAATCGAGGGGTCGAGCCTCTACGTGTCGCGCACGGAGCTGCACGAGCTTCTCGCCCGTGCCTGGGACGCGGCGGGTAACCGCGACAGCGCGGCTGTCCACTACGCGGCGGTGGAGCGCGCCTGGGCCGCCGGCGACCCGAGCTTCCGCGCGCGCGTCGGCGCACTGCGACGATCTCGTTAGGCGGTGTCCGCGGCCGGCGACGAGTGATGTAGGGCGAATCCTGAGGTTACTCGCGCGAGCCTCGCGGATCCTTCGGCTGCCAGAGCTGGATGGGTTTTCCTTCCGGGTCCTGCAGCCGGGCGAAGCGACCGTTCGGGTAAATCTCCGGGTCGACTTCCACGGCGATCCCGGCGCGCTTCAGCTGCGCCACCATCGCGCCCAAGTCCCGCACGCGGACGTTGATCATCCACTGCTGCGTCGGTCGGCCGAAGTACTTCGTGTCGGCCTTGAATGGCGCGAACGCTGTCCACCCGGCGTCCTGCCGCCACGGCTCCACGGTGTAACTGTCTGGAGTGCGGGTAACGCCGAGGTGTCGCTCGTACCAGTCCGCCAGCGCTTTCGGATCCGCCGCGCGGAAGAAGAAGCCGCCGATACCGGTGACTCTTTCCATCTGCGGCGTCCCCTTGCCGGGTGATGACCGTTCCTCGATCACCATGTCGCGGCGGAGGCCGCGCGCATGCCGGTGTCGATGAAGATCAAGGGGATGACGGAGAAGTATGTGCTGCGCGAGGCGGCGAAGCCCGTGCTGACCGAGGCCGTGTACCGTAGGCAGAAGCACCCGTTCATGTCTCCGCCGGCGACGATGCAACGTGACGGACGGCTGTACGCTGCTCCAGGATACGCTACGCGGCAGTCTCCTTGACGGACCTGGCATCTACGATCGACGCAAGATGGTCGCCTTGCTCGACTCGGTTCCGTCAATGGACCCCGCGACGCGAACGCGAGCGGATACGCTGCTCATGTGGGTGTTGAGCATCTGCTTGCTGCACGACCGCTTGGGAATGTCCGGCGGCGCGGTTGCAGGGGCCGCCTAGCCAGAGCGTGCCGACCGTCTGCTGAGCGGGTCAGGGCAACTGTGAGGCCGGACAGCGTTTCCAGGACGCGTCCGGCCTCTTCGTTGGCTGATAACCGAGAAGATCGGCTGACGACCGTTACCCGTCTCCGATGTGCAAGCCGCCGAGCGCGTGCCAAGCGCCGTCTTGCCACGGCCGGACCAGGCCCATGATCCACTCACGTTAGGCCGATTTTGTCGTCATGCTTGCGAGCTCATCCGCAGAGAGCAATTCGACTTTCGGTTGAAGACCACCAAGGGCCGTCTTGCGTCTCGTCCCATTCCGATGCATCTAGTAGCGCGCGACTGACGCCCCGGCGCCACGCGCAACAGGAGTACGCTCTCCCACGAGGCAAAGATGTCGGAGTGGATGCCCGTGTTGTTAGGCGCAGTGCTCGGCGCGCTGCACCTTCGCTATGCACTGTCACGCCGAACCCTGGTGGCGTCCGCTCTCGTGGCTGCGGTCATGGCGACGACGCTCAGCGGCGAGTGGACCCACGCTCCGTACCTCATCATCGCCGACGCACTGCTCGTAGGTGCCGGGATGCTCGCCAGCCGCGCCGCACACCGCGCCTGGGCTGAGCTCACCGCGCGCCGCTCGACGTAACTCACCCGCCCGACTGAGCGGCCGCACCACAAAATGCCCGTGCCGGATGTAACGACGGCACGACGCGATACTCCCTGCCATCATCGCGACGGATGCCTCTTCGTCCGGATCGTCCCGACATCACGCCGCCGACTGGTGCCATCGCACCGCGGCTCGTCCTCCCCGGCGCCACCATCGCGCTGCCTAACGCGAACTGGTTCCAGCCGCTCACGCCCAACGTGAAGCTCCGGCCGGGTGCGGTCGCGCCCAACATGCTGCGCGTACCGGTGGCCGACGCGCAGACAGTCCTGCGCGGCATCATCCATCTCGTGGCGGACATCCGCGCCGATGCACCACCCACCGTGGTGTGGGTCGCGGGACGGGAGGAGCTGCTGGTTTACCTCGACCGCACGCGCATCGCCTGCGCGCCGGGTCTGGTCACCATCTCGCTGGTCGTAAGCTGCGATGAGGTCAAAGGCGACCAGCGCGTCAATGCGGCCTTCGCCGTCGGCACGCTCGAGCGGCCGACGGGGCTCGTCATGTCGACGTTCGATCGGGTGCAGGGCCCGGCCGTCATAGCCGACACCTGGTCGGAGTCCATCACGGCTTTCGCGTGGGAAGCCCTGGTGACGATGGCGCAACAGCTCGCGGCCGGCACGGGGAAGGACGCTGCCGGTCGCCCGCTGGTACCAGCCCTGATCGCCGCCGACAAGAACCTGCTTCTCATCGCCGCGATGGCGCGCAACAACATCAGCCTGGCGAACGAGCGATGACGGTCGGCGCTCAGATGGACGCCTTCGAGTCGCTCGCGAAGGCGCTCGGCATCCTCCGCGACAACGGCAGCCCCAACGACGCCTGGTTCGGCGATCCGATCGGAACGGGCAGCAACGCGAACGGTCTGCAGGACATCCTCTCCGACGATCGGCAGCGCGAAGCGATGCTGGCGTTCGCGGACGACGTGCTCGGCGCTCCCGATCGCTCGACGCGTGACGGTGCGACGTGGGTTCCGCTGTTCCACGAATCGACGCCACAGGTCACGATCTTCGCCGTCGTGAAGGCGGCGACAGGGGCGGTGCATGTCGGCATCGGCGTCGAACACACGATGTCGGGCGGTGCGCCACGAGTCGCGACGCGCGTGCATGTGCCGATCTTCCGCGCGCAACGTGGCGCCACGCCACTCGCTGGTGCGGGAAGCCTGCCGCCCTGGCTGCTGCTGGGCCGAGCCGAAGGGCGCATCGACATCGCGCTCGACCTAACGCTTCGCGACACAGCCCCGGCGGCTGGAGAGCCGTCGCTCGGCGCGCTGGCCGTGCAGCTCGGCATCCCGACCGACGGCTCCGCAAACCTGCGCCTCACGATGGAGCTGCGCGACCTGCAGCTCCCGGGCGCGTCGTCCCCGCGCACTCTCACGCTCGACGCCGACACGCCTAACGCGCTCGGCGCCGAAGTGCTGGAGTTGCTGGCCACGCTGGTGCGTACGCAGGTGGATGCGCTCACGAGCGCACTCCCGCCCGAAGTGGCGGGGCTGGTCGGGCTGCTCGGGCTTCGGGAGGTGACCGGACTTCCGGCACTGCCGCTCGCGGAGCTGCCGACGCGCGGCATCGATGCGCTCGTGGAGTGGCTGCGGACGGTGTTCGCGGCGACGACGGCCCGCACGGCGTGGTTCGGGCAGCTCAGCGACGTCATCGGCGGCACCGTCGACGCAGGGGCGCAGAGCGCGACCGTTACGGCCGGCGCGCTGCGGTTCACGGTTGGTGTGCGCACCACCACCGGCACAGGTGGCGCGCTCGTCGTGGTCCCGTGGGTGGCGCTGTCGCTCGAGACGACGCCCGGCGCGCGCGTCCGCATCGCTGTGGACGTGCTGCGCGCCGACCTCGCGACGGGTGCGGTGACGGCGATCCCGGACCTGCGGGCCGAGGCGTTGTTCGGGACCGAAGCAGGGGGCGCGCCGCTGCTGACTGCCAGCACCGGGGTCGAAGGGCTGCGCACAGGATTGGTGCTGCGTGCCGACCGACGCCCGGCGTTCTCACTCACGCTGCATACCGTGACGCTCGCCGGCCGGACGCACGAGCTGCTCGACATCTCGTCGCCCGCGGCGGCGATGACAGCGGCGGATTCGGTCGTGGCGTCAGCGCTCGACACCGCGATGACGGGCTTCGGCGCGGCCGGCACGCTGATCGGCAGGCTCCTCGGCATCCGTCCACCAGCGGGCGTCACCGGTGTCTCCGCTACGGCGCTGCTCTCGGATCCGCTGGCCGAGATGACGCGGTACTGGCGGGACCTCACTGCGGCCGCACCGGCGATGGCCGACGTACTGGGCGCACTACGCGCGCTCGTCGCGTCGGTACCGGCGGCGAGCGTGCCCGGCAGCGGAACGCGCGCGGCGCCATGGCGCGTGGAGCTGGCCGCGCCGCTCATCCTGCTGGTGTGGCGCGATGGCAATGCGCTGGTGGTGGATGCGGCGCTCGACATCGCCACGCCGATCCTCGGCGGTCACGTCGCGACGACGACGCTGCGCGCGTCGCTCTTGCGACTGGCGTTCACGCCAGTGCAGGTGACGTTCGTTGGCGAGATCTCGGCGGCGATAGAGCTGCGACGCGCCGCCGGCAGCCTAACGTTCGAGGTCGGCACTCTTACGTTATCGGCCGATTCGCTACGCGCGGTCGTGTCGTGGAGCCCCGCCCGCGGGCTGCTGCTCGATCTCGAAGCACCCACGGCCCGTGCGACGATAGCGTTGCCGCGTGAGTCGGTGGAGCTCGCGCTGCCGTTGCCGGTACGTGATGTGAACGGCCGGCTCGCGATACCTCCCACGCTCTGGCCAGACGTACAGTCGCTGATCGTGGCGCTGAGCGCGCAGGCGCAGGTGCCGATTCTCGACGATCTGCTGCAGCTGATCGGGTGGAAAGGCGACGGCCCCGAGCTGTCCCTGTCAGCGCTGGTCGAGGGCGATCCGGCGCTCGCGATCCGAATGTGGTTGGCGGAGCTGGTGCTGGACTGCGACCGGGTGCGCGACGCGATGGGGATCATCGCACGCCTGCTAAGCGGCGGCACGCTCACCGAGCCACTGGGCGCGGGGAGTGCACGTTCGCCGTACCGGTGCCCGGTAGCGGGCGAAGAACGTGCACCAGCGCTGGTAGCCTGGCTGGTGCCACCGTGTCCTCCACGTCTCGAGCTCGGCAAGGTGATCCCGGCCCGACGCGCGCCTAACGTGCCGGAGGACGGCGACTCACTGGTCGCGCGGCTGCAACGCGCCGCGGGACAACTTCCCGATTTGCGCGACCTGCTCAACGGCCGCGTGTCGCTCGGCACGGGTTTCGAGCAGCTCATCGCCCGCTGGGTGGACACCGACGGCGTGCTGGCGGTGCCCGCAAGCGTACCCGCCGGAGTCACGCTCGTGCGCCGTGGCGACCGCTGCTACGGCGACCTGGTCGCGGAAGGTGCGATCGGACTGCTCGCCCGGCAGCTTTTCGCGACGGCCCCGGCGACGATCGTGCACGTCGGTTGCGAGGAGATCTGGCGAACGGATCGTCCCGCAGGGCGCGTCGTGGATGCGAGCACGGCGACGGTGACGGGGAACATGACGGCCACCGACACCGGTGATTGGTTCGTCGTGCTGCCAACACCGGTGGCGGCGCGCGCGTCACGCGCGGATCGCGACATCGTGGCGGAGCAGGCGGACCGGTTGGCGCGCGTGCTCGTGTCGCGTACGGCACCGGTGACGGTGATCGCGTACGGCGCCTGTGGAGCCGCCGCGATTCGTGCGGCAGCGACGCGCCCGGTGATCACCGAAGTGGTGACCGTGGGTGCCCCGTGGACGCCGCCGAGCGTGACGGCCTTCCGCACCGGACTCGCCGCCGATGCGATGCGCGTGCTCGAGCGGCTGCTGCGAGCCGACGCGCCGGAGCTGCTGCCGGCACAGCGCGCGCTGACGGCCACACCGCTCGACGTGCTTCGCGACGTCGTGCGACGCTCGCTGCAGGTGGCGAGCGACGACGAGTCGCTGCCTAACGCCGGCGTCGAGGCGCGCCGCGCGGGGCTAGCCTGTCAGGCGGTGTTCGGCGCGCTGACAGATGACACGGTACGCCGAGGGTTGGGAGCGGTGCTGGAGGACGGGCTCGAGGCGCGATTCGAGATGACGCGCGAGGCGGCGGCAGCTCCGGAGCCGCGCACTGCGCTGCACGTGGGCGTCGACATTCCCGTGGTGGTCGCGAACGTCGCGGGGATCCGCGTCGGGCTCGGGGCCACGTTCGACATGGCCGCGCTCGAGCGCGACACGACGAACGGTGTGCGCGTCTCGGTCGCGCGCGGCGTGACGGTCCATCTGGAGCTTGGCATCACCGACGGATGGTTGATCGGGGGCCCAAGCCCGGAGCCGAGCGACGTGGATGTGCGGTGGATGGCGGCGAACATCGCCGTGCCGTTCGACGGCACGGAAGGCGACTCCGAGCTCGTTCTGTATGAGGCCACCGGCCTCGGCGCGTTCCGCGAGCGATGGGTGGTGCGCGCCGATGGTGACGGTGTCGCCGCGACGCAGGCGCTGCCGGAGGTGCGAGCGATCATCTCCGGCGTCGTGGCGCGGCTGCGTGCGGCATCACCGGAGCTTGGCTCGCTGCTGGACGTGCTTGGGCTCGTGCGGGATGGCGGGCTCGATGTGGCCGGGTTGGATCGACTGCTGTTCGAGCCGGGTCTCGTGGCCGATCGCGTGCGTGCTCGCGGCGTGGAGGTGGCGACGTCGCTCCGCGCGATGGTGAGCGGAATGGCGGGCAGTGCTGGCACGATGACGTGGACCGTCGGCGATGCCACGCTGTCTCTCGATGCGGCGACGCGGACGTTCGCGGTCAGCGTGACGAGCACGCTCGGTGGCACGGTGCCGTACACGCTCGCAGCTACGCTCGCGTCCGATGGGCGCGCGACCGCGGAGCTCGCGCTGGGAGAGCTCGATGCGAACGCCGGTGGCGTGCGACTGGTCGGCCATGCGGGGGCGGTGAACAGCCTGGCCGTCGAGTGGCGCGCGGGTGGGCCAGCGCCTGCGCGCACGATGATGCTGCTGCCAACGCCTGACGTGGCGGCGTTCACCGGCTTCGCGAGCACTGTCCTGCCGGCGTTCCTGCTGCAGGCGCTGGCGAACGCGCTGCGCGACCAGGCGGATGCCTCGGCGCGCGCGGCGATCGAAGCAGCGCTGGATGCACTGGCGCTGCTGCGCGCGGCCGACGAAGAAGGGCGACGCGTGGTGCGGCTTCCGATCGCGCTGTTCGATGATGCGGCGGGGTGGCTGTTGCATGGCGCCGAATCGTGGCGCAGTGACCGCGTGGGGAGCGCGGTACGGTTGCTCGATGCGCTCGCACCGGTGATCGCTCCCGCGCGAGGTGCGGCGACGGGATGGCCGATCGTGCCGGGCGTGACCGTGAACTATTCCGGTGCCGGCGGACGACTGGCGGTGACGCTGGATGCGACGCTGACGTCGACCGTTGGGACGGCGGCGGTGAGCACACGCGTGATGGGCGGCGTGCGCATCTCGAACGACGGGCGCGTCGAGCCGATGCTCGACACCGCGGTCACGATCGATGAGGCCGGGCTGCAGCTCACGGTGTCGCCGGCGGTGCAGCTCTTGCTCGTGCGGCCCGCACCCGCGCCTCTCCTGCCGATCTATCCGGCGGGCACCGGTATTGGAAATGTGCTGAGCGGTGTGGGCGAAACGGTGCTGCCGCCGGTGCTGAACGCGATCGCCGCGCGACGCAACGACGCGTCGGCATCGCTGGCGAAGGATGTCGGCACGGCGATCTTCGACCTCGGTGGCGCGCTCGATCTGCGCGAGGGGAACAACTTCACGGCCGCGAGGTTGACGACCTTCGCCGCGGACCCCGCGTCGCGGTTGCTGGCGCGGTTGCCGAACCTGGTCAGCGCCGGAACGGCGGCGCTGGCGCGCGCACTCGATCCAGCGGCCACGCTCGTGCGCGTCGACGGGCCGACGGCGGGGCGCGTGACGCTGCAGTTCGGGAGTGCGCAGCAGGTGACGCTCACGCTCGACACGAGCGGCCTAACGCCGGTGTTGCGCTTCGCGGCGACGCTCGACGTGCCTGCTGTCGGCGACATCGTGATCGAGGAGCTGCGACTGGCAGCCGACGGCGTCGGAATCTCGGTGCGAGTGGGTCCGGCTGCACTGCTCATCGGCGGCGTAACGCTGCGGCCGATGCTGTCGGTGCGCGCGGGTGTGACGGCGGCGGGCGTGTCGCGCATGGCCGGCCTCGGCCTGGCGCTGGACACCACGGGGGCGAAAGCGGTCGAGCTCCGGTGGGCACTGAACGAGACACCGCCCGCACTGATCGTCGTCACGCGTGGCGTGGGCGAGTCGATCGAAACCGATCCGGGGCGTGTCGCACTGTCGCTGTTGAGCGTCGCGGCGTCGATCGCGAGCGGGATCGCGCTGCCGGTTCTGCTGCCGAGTCTCCCGTCGCAGGCGATCGACGGGCTGGAACGCGTGCTGTTCGTGACCTCGGGCGGCACGACGTCGCTGGACACGACGCTGTTCGATGATCTCCTGCAACCGGAGCGGCTGTTCACGCGGCTCAAGCGGCTTGCGTGGAACCTGGCCACATTGCCATCGCCACTCAGCCTAACGATCGAAAGCGCCGTGACGATCGCGCTCGTCGCGCAGCCCGGTGCCGGCACGACGAAGCGGTTAGGCGTGGCGCTGACGCTGGCCGGTGCGGGACGGTTCGAGATCGTGACGGGCGATCCGGTGGTGGCGATCGAGGCCGACGCGACCTGGATCGAGGGCTCGCCGGTGCCGGCGGGGATCACGATCACGATGCTGGAAGGCAGCGTGACCCCGAGCGACGTGACACTCGAGCTGACCCCGGGGTTCACGATCGGCGGCATCGGGCTGCGCTTCACGAAGTCGGGTGGGCCGCTCCTGTCGCTCGGTCCGATCGCGCTCGATGGCATCGCGGTCCACTTCCTCGCGGAGATGTCGTCGGCCGGTATTGGCGGCGGGGTGCAGCTCGAGCTGGCCGGACTCGCGGTCGCACCGGCAGGCGGGTCGGGCAATCCCGTCGCCGGCGGCATTCTCAATGACGCGGCGCGCGGCGGAGCGAACAACCGGCCGGCGTTCAGCCCGGGCATCGCGGTGCAGGCGCGCGCGGGCGGCTCGGTCGGTGTGTCCGTGCGCGCAGGGCCGCCGCCGGGACCGTGGTGGCTCGTGATCCAGCGCGAGCTCGGGCCGCTGTACCTCGAGCGCATCGGTTTCGACAGTCGCAGCACGGCCGGTACGATCACGCGGCTGCAGCTCCTGTTCGACGGCCGCGTGTCGCTGTTCGGCATGACGGCCGCGGTGGACCAGCTTTCACTCACCTGGAACGGTGGCGACGTGTTCGATGCGTCGCGCTGGCAGGCCGACCTGATGGGCCTCGCCGTCTCGGCCGACATGTCCGGCGTGTCGATCGCGGGCGGACTGCTGAAGGACGCGAGCGGTGGATACCTCGGCATGCTGCTCGGGCGCTTCGGCACGTACGGCCTAACGCTGTACGGCGGCTACGCGCTGCTCGACGGCAACCCGTCGTTCTTCATCTTCGGCGCGCTGAATGGGCCAATCGGCGGGCCGCCGGCGTTCTTCATCACCGGCATCGGCGCGGGGCTCGGCATCAACCGCCGGCTCCGGGTGCCCGACGACATCTCGCAGTTCGGCGACTACCCGTTCATCAAGGCGCTGGACATCGCGGCGTCGGTGCCGGACCCAATGGTCGAGCTGCGGAAGCTCAACGACTACTTCGGGCCGCAGGCGGGGCAGTTCTGGGTGGCCGCGGGGCTGAGCTTCACGTGCTTCGCGCTCGTCGACGGCATCGCGGTTATCGCGGTGGCGTTCGGGTCGGAAGGATTGGACGTGAACCTGCTCGGTCTCGCGCGCATGGCGCTGCCGAGGCCACAGGCGGCGCTGGTGTCGATCGAGCTCGCGCTGCTGGCGCGGTTCTCGACGCGCGAAGGGATCTTCAGCATCCGCGCCCAGCTCACAGAGAACTCGTGGCTGCTGTACCCGGAAGTGCGCCTAACGGGAGGGTTCGCGTTCGTCGTGTGGTGGAAGGGGCCGCTGCGCGGCCAGTTCGTACTCACCATCGGCGGGTATCATCCGCGGTTCCATCGCGACGGCTATCCCGAGGTGCCGCGCGTCGGACTCGTGTGGCAGGTGAGCGACGCGATCGTGATCAAGGGCGGCTCGTACTTCGCGCTGACGTCCGAGGCGCTGATGGCGGGCATCGAGGTCACGGTCAGCGCCGACTTCGGCTGGGCGTGGGCGCGGATCGAGTTCGGCGCGAACGGGATCGTCTACTTCGACCCGTTCTGGTTCGAGGTAGAGGCGTACGCGCAGATCAGCGCCGGCGTGAAGATCGATACGTGGCTCGGCACGATCAGCTTCAACATCAGCACCGGCGCCGGACTGCTTGTGCATGGACCGGAGTTCGGTGGCCGCGGGAGGTTCAAGGTCGGACCGGCGTCGGTCACGGTGCCGTTCGGCAGCGACAACCGGCGTCAGGGCGACCTGCTCGACTGGCCGGCGTTCATCACCAAGTACCTCGAGGATGGCGAGGGTGCTGGTGCACGCGTGCTATCGGCGATCACGGGCCTCGGCACGCTGACCCGCAAGGCGGGCGCTAACAAGGCGGAAAGCGCCGATGGGTCCGCGGCGAAGCCGTTCGAGGTGCTCGGCGAGTTCGAGATCACGATCACGACATCGGCGCCGATCACCAGCGTGATGCTTGGGCCATCGGACGTTCAGCGGTCCCTGGGCCCGACGCTGCCTAACGGTCAGCTCACGACGCTGGGTCTGGCGCCGATGGGCAGCGGCAACATGCAGTCGCAGCTCGCGCTCAGCATTGTCGGCACGTCTTCCGAGCCGGGAGTGCCGGGTCCTCACCCGGGAGTCTTGGATGGCGACATCGACCGGATCGGCCTGGACACGGAGGCCTTCCCCATCGGGGTATGGGGCGAGCCTAACGCGTCGCCGGTTCCCGGGATCCCCAAAGGCGATGTGATCTTCGCGCTGAACCGGCTGCGCTTCGACCTGCGCACGCGCGGGCTCACGACCCCAATTCCGCCGATCCCGTTCCGGCGCGTGACGTACGGGCGGGAGCTCCTCCCGCTCCAGGCGCAGGGAGGCCAACGCCCCGTGCTGTTCACGACGGCGAGCGGAGTGAACGTGCCCACGCCGGCCACTACGGCGGCGTCGATGCTCGAAGCGGGGACGCGGCTGTTCACGCCGCGCACCGACGCGCCACCGGACGGGCTGCTCCCACGGGGCAACCCGGGTGCGATGGCGGCGGCCGCGTTCGGCGGTGATCGTGTCGCGCCGCCGCTGTTCGGTACGCTTGCCGATGGTCTCCGGCGCACGAACGCCGCGGACGGCGCGTCGACCGTGCTGCCAACACCCGAACCGGTCACTCCGCCAGAGCCGCGCGCGCCGAAGTTCGCCGGTGTGCTGGCGGGCGGTGCCGGCGTGATCGAGCGGGGCCCAAGGACCTCGGTGAGCGACGGGCGTCTCAAGCGACGTCCGGCGCCGACCATCGATTCGGTACGCTCACGCCTAACGCGGCAACTCGCCGTGCAGCTCACGCGCACGGCGCGACCGGGGGTGAGTGAAGCCGGGACGATCATCGCCGCCGGCGTGGTGCCGTTCACCGCGGCGCCGGGGACGGCGCGCAGCCTGGCGGCGGGGCGCACGGCGAGTGCGCGCGCGTTCGCTGGCATCGTTGGCGGGCTGGGTGGCGGGCTCGATGGACAGCGGGGCGGTCGGCGAGCGCGCGCAGCCGCAGCAGCCGCAGCGCCGGCGCTGTACGCCGGCGACCTGGTGGTGCTGCACTGCCCCGACTCGAGCAGCGACCTCGACGCGACGGACCGCCCGCGGTTCACGCTCACCGGACAAGCGCGCGTCACGATGGCCGCGAGCGACGGGACGGTGCTGTTGGACGCGACGGTGAAGGATGCGGTCGCGATGCCGCCGCGCACCGCACTGATCGGCGTGCAGGCAGGTGGCGACACGGGCGTGCGCGACGGACTCGCGGGCTGGCACGAGGCGTCGCGGCTCGCGCGCGTGAACGCGCGCGTGGCGGTGGGGCCGGGGTGCACGTTGCAGATCGAGGGCGTCGTGAGCGAAGCGCCACCCACGTGGCTCGGCGCCGGGGAGATCATCGCGCAGGCAACGGCAGTGACGACGCGCTTCACAGGCTCGGCCCGAACGATCGCGGTGGTGCTGGCAGGGAGCGACACACCGTCGATCGACAGCGTCGTGCTGGAGCTCGATGGCGCGACGCGCGTCACGGAGAAGGGAAGTGAGCCGCGCACGCCCCGTGTCGTGATGGCTGGGCGACGTGCCGTGCTCCTCTACGACGTCAAGCCAGCTCGCGACGCCGCGATCTCGGTGCGCATGCAGCCAGGCGGTCAGTGGCGACTGTCTGGCGTGTTGGCCGGCGACGCGGATTCGGAGGCGCTCGCGCGCACCATCGCGACGAAGGGCGTGGAGGCAGTGGCGGGTCGGCTGCTGCTCGCGGCCGACGGCGCACCGGTGTCGGTGACGTGGGAGCCGCCGAAGCGCCGAGGTCCGAGCGCCGCGCCCAGGAAGAAGAGCAGCGGGCGAAAGTCCGCCGCGAAGAAGTCGAAAGTCGCGAAGAAGACTGCGAAGAAGAAGACCGTGAAGAAGACGACCGCGAAGAAGACGACCACGAAGCGGAAGTCGTCGAGCCGCGCGACCACCAGAACTCGCAGCAGAGGTAAGCGCCATGCCCGTTGACCAAGTCCCCGGCAACGGGGAGTTCCTGCTCTACCCGTACATTCTGCCCAAGCTTCTGGCGGGGAAATACACGCTCACTGCCGAGCAAACGATCACGGCCAACGGACGCACGGCGGCGCAGCTTCCGGTCGACGCGCTCGACGTCCATTTGGACGTGCGCTCGCCACGACTCGTGCTCCCGCCCGACCAGGTACTGTCGACGTTCCCGCCGGCGGAGAGCGAAGGCGCCTACGGATCACGGCTGCCACAGGTGGTGATCCGGCGTCGCACCTTGCCGTGGGAGCGGAAGGTCGTCGGCGCACCCTCGACACAAGTCACGCCGTGGCTGGCGCTGGTCGTGGTAGCCGAGGGCGAGGCGACGCTGGTGCCTAACGTGCCGGCGGCGCAGACCGTCACGCCGGGCGTGACGCTGGCCGGTGCGGTCGATGCCGATGTCGGCAACTGCCTCGAGATCCGGCAGTCGATGGTCCACACGATCTTCCCGACGCGGAAGGATGTCCCCCTGCTGGCACACGCACGGTACGTGGACATCAACGACACGGAGCTCATGATGGGCGACGACGATGGCTACCTGGCCGTCGTAGTCGCGAACCGCCTCCCCATGGCCGGCCGCGATGCGGACGGTGCCGAGGCGCCGGTGAAGTACACCGCGTGCCTCGTGAACCTCGAAGGGCAGTGGAATCGGCTGCTGCCAACCGCGCCGGCACCGGTGCTAACGAGCGTGCTGATCGGTCTTCAGACGAATGTCGTGCTGTCGGCCGCGACGATGGACAAGCACGTGATGGGCGGACCGACGAACGTGATGAACGTGACGGACGTGCAGGTACGCGACGGCTCTCGCCGAGCCGTCGCACGTGCCGACACCACACGCTACATCGCCGACGTGTCGCGCGACGTTGCCGCTACCGCGCAGACGAAGACGAGCGCCGGCTTCAGCCTAACGCCGACCGCGAAGGGGACGGTCAAGGGTGAAGTCGCCGGCGTGCTCGCGACCGAGAAGCTGCGTGATCCCGGGATCTTCGAGCTCGATCCGCTGCTGCGCTTTCCGGTGCTTCTGCACTGGCGCTTCACCACGACCGGCAGCGTCACCTTCGAGTCGCTGATGCGCAACCTCGACTCGGGGCTGCTCGGTACGGTGGCGCGCCGCCCGCCGGCGGATGATGCGGGGCGGCTGCCACTCGAGCTCGTGGACACCGGCCACGTGGGTATCGAACAGAAGACTCGGCGCGGTGACGGCGTGCGCGCGTGGTATCGCGGACCGTTCGTGCCGCATCCCACCGATGACTCGCCGTCGCGGCGACTGCCGCTCGCGCACGCCGCCGATCAACTGCGCGTGGTGATCCCGGACGGGCGTGAGGATCTCTCACTCGCGAGCGCGTTCGAGATCGGGCGACTCCTCGCGCTCGCCAACCCGAACATGGTCGCGGCGCTGTTGCGGTGGCGGCAGCTGCACTACGCCACGGTACGGCGAACCAGCGCGTGGCAGGTGAATGCCGCGCTCCTCGGTGCCATCGAGGGATTCGTGCTCACGAAACGCGTCGGATCAGGCGCAGCCACGGAGCTGACACGCGCGATGATGCGCGCGGTAACCGACGCGCCGTCGCAATTCCTCGGCCCGCCGCGTCCGCTCGTGGATCCGGGGCTCAAGCTGCCGTTCGCCGGTGACGCGAACACGCTCATGGCAAGCGCCTTCGGGCTGCCGGCGTTGCGCGGCGATCCCGCGCGCGTGCTCGAGACACTGCAGAAGACGCCGGTACGTGTCGCACCAATTACGGAACGCGTGGGTCGCGTGCCGGGTGAAGCGTTCACCGAGCTGGATGCGACGGTGCTCACTCGCACGCTCGAGGCGCGCGTCGAACGACTCGTGAGCGACGCCGTTCCACAGCTCCGGGACGTGCAGCCGACACGCGGCGGCACCCCACGCCGAACCCGTGGACCATCTCGTGACGCGCTCGACGAGGTGATCGATCGCCTGTCGCGGTCCCGACCAACGGAGCCAGACGAATGAACATCACCGCGCCTCTCTTGCTGCAGTCGCTGAAGGTGTCCGGGATGAAGCTCGCGCCGCCGGCCCCCGGCACGAGCCCCGAAGCGACCGACCTCATTCCCGAGGAGCTGCGCGATTGGCTCGTGCGCCTCAGACTGCTGCACGACGTGCCGTTCGCGTACTTCGTGGCCGACACGCAGCTCCTGCCCGAGGAGTCGATCCGTTGGTTCTACGTCGACCGGCGCTGGACCGACGCGCTCGTGCAGGGAGCGCTGAGCGTCGGAACGGTGAACACCGACGACCGACTCCAGCTCACCGAACGCTACCCCGAGATCCGGGACGCGCTTGACACGGCCGAGCGTAACGTGCGGCGTCGCGAGGGTGATCCGCTGATGCAGGGCGCCGCGGGACCGATCAGCGGCTTCATCCTGCGCTCGCGCGCGGTGTCCGGATGGCCAGGCCTGCACGTGCGTGCGTTCAAGGAGGAGCCGACGGAAGGCGACGGCTTCGACTACCCCGACAACCATCCGCTGCGCATGCGTCTGCTGCGGCTCGAGCGACTCGCGCCGGCCGTGCTGCTGTGTCTCTTCGACGGCATCCCGAAGGAGGTGCACATCCAGGAGCCGAGGCAGGGCGTGCAATTCGGCGTTATGCAGACCGTTACTGCCTCGGGTGTGACGGCGACACTCCCGGTGCGCAATCCAACCGCCGGCATCAACGAGACGGGCGAGACCGTGTCCGTGCGGTTCCGGCCTAACGCCGCCGGCGTGGTGGACATCCAGCGGCTGGAGCGTGACCTCGCCGCCAAAGGAGGTGCCGGACCCGACAGCACGCTCGATAGCGCGGAGTACGCGCTGCAGCTGATCCGCTTTCCCTATCGCCAGATCTACGGTCGTCCCGACGCGCCGCGGCCGAACACCGACGTCGTGCTGCGGCCGACTGTGCGCTACGTGACGCTTGCGTCCGTGCTCTTCCAGGACGGAGTGACCCCGCCATGACCGGGCCCATCGATCCACGCCTCAATCCCGATCTTCTCGCGGCGGCGATTGCCAACCCGCGCTGGAACGTGCTCGCGCGCACGGGGCTCGATCTCGCGACGATCGCCACCTGGGACAAGCGCCTCTACCGCCGGAAGCGCATCTGCGTGCCGGTGGACGTCCAGGCGTTCGTGGTGCCGGCGGCAGGTGGCGAGGCCACGGTCACGGTGCGCGGTGACACGCGCGATCCGGCGCCGTTTGCCACCGGCGCCGTGCGTCCCGCTGGGGTGCACCTGCACTGGGCGCTCCCCGACTCGCTGTTGCGCGGCGAGCCGACTGCGCGCGACGCCCGTGGGCGGAGTGACGCGCTCGCGCTTCCCGCACTCCCCGACCGGTGGGTGGTGCTGCGGCTGCTGCGTCCGCGTGGTGTGAAGCGTCCGCTCGTGCGCGGATGGGTGATCGATGCACGAACGAAGACGAGCGCGCCGCTGGAAACATTCTCCGGGACCTTTCCCGCCGGCGCGCCGGAGGACGTGTTCGCGCGCCTCGACGCCGGGATCGGCGGGTCGCTCATCTGGACGGCGTCGTACAGCGCGAGCGAGGGCCGCTTCGGGTTCCACGATCCGCTGAGCGATGTGCCGCCGCCAGCGACCGTGGCGCCTAACGGGTTGAACGATTCGAGCGCCGCGTACCTCGTGGCGGGATGGTGGAGTGACCTCTCGCTCGATCCACTCGGGGCCAACGCCGGCGTGCGAGCGCTGGCGTCGAAGCTCGAAGAGTTGAGCTGGCTGCTGGACGATGACGCAGTGAAGGCGGTGACGAACACCGAGCGCGCGCGCCGCGACACGACGAACGCATCGATCGGCCTCGAGATGCCGAAGGATGCGACGACGATCGAGTACGCGCCCGAAGTCGGGTCATCGCTCGTCCGGAAGGTGTATGGGGCGTCGGCCGGTGTGGCCATGCCGGTGAAGGATGCCGCGCAGATGATCCTCGCTACGCCCCAGCCCGAGTTCGCGACGCTCCTTCACGGCGCGGTGTTCGGCGTGCCGGTGGTCGGCGCTGCGGGAGGTGCCGACGACCGACCCGCTGTGCGCGACGTGACGGTCGCCGTGGGTCAGGACACGGACGATGTCGTGGCGGCGTTCGGCGCCGGGGTGCTGGGCGTTGGCGTTGCGAACCGCGACGCCGCGGAGCGACTCACGGCGGCGTTCACGTCCGACCTGCTGGATCGCCTAACGACGGCGGATGGTATCTCCGACCTCGCCGAGCGCGAGCATGCCGACGGCTTCGACTCGCGTCCCGGGCCAGCGCTCCCCGGTGCACGGCCGGATCGCTTCCTCGCGTCGGATGCCGCATCGGCCAACCCGCTCTCGATCGGGCGGAAGGGTCGCGGCAGCAGCGTGGGGCAGGGAGGTGGAAAGGACATCTCCACGGTGCTGACGTGGGCGGACCGCGTGGATCTCGTCGCCAGGCACACCAAGACAAAGCGACGCACCGGGGTCCGTTCCGCTGATGCCGGTGCAATCTCCGACGTGCCACCCGTACGCGAGGTGGTGCGACCAGCGCCGCGCGAGTTCTTTCCGCAGCCGCCAATACTCGCGCTGCGCGGCGTGAAGCCGAACCTTCGGCACCATGGCGACAACCGGTTCGAAGGCGGCAAGGGACTGCGGTGCCGGTACGCCGAGGAGTGTGTGAGCGAGCTCTCGGGCGCGATCCGCGCCGCCGACGTACTTCCCTCGCTCGGCAGCGGTGCGATCCCCGAAGAAGTGCTCTCGGTCGCGCGTGAGGCAGTGCTGCTCGACCCGTACGGTGTGAACTGGCTGCACGCGACGATCACCACCGGACTGCCGGACAATTACGCGAAGGCGGTGTCGGTCCGTCTCGTTGGTGAGATGACACGCCTGTACGGCGTCGAGGCGACCTACGACGGCAAGAGTCACATCACGGATACGACGGCGCGGCGTGCGGCGCCTAACGACCCGTGGCTCAGCCGCACCGCTGCCGACCTGCGCACCGACCGTGAGCTGACGGCGGAGCTCGCGACGCACTCCATCGTGAAGGGAACGCCTCCGAGCCCGGTCGCGATCACCACGTGGCGACAGCCCTGGGTGCCGCTGTGGGCGGAGTGGCGCGTGGTGGTTGAGGGCACGTCGTCGCTCGAGGGATGGCGGCTCGACAATCTCGATTACTCGCTCGACGGCACCGTCCCGACTCCGACGATATCGCGCACGATCATCGGTCGCGCGCCGCTCGGCACCGGTGTCGCCGAGGCGCTGCATTCGGGCATCCAACGATGGTTGTTGGCGGAGGAGCAGCGCGATCTGGCAGGCACGGGCGTGCTCGCGCCTGCAGACCAGGCGGCCCTCGAACGGCTGGGCGACTTCCTCGAGCCGCTCGACATGGCGTCGGCCTCGCTCGACGGCATCCGCGAGCAGCTCCTCGGCATTGCTTACGTGGGACAGATGCCGCTCGACACACCGACCGCGGGAGCGGAGCGAAAGCCGGTTGCCTCCACGCTGCCGGTGCCGTTCTTCGGCGGAACTCTGCGACTCGACGCGCTGCGCGTGGTGGATGCGTTCGGGCGCACGCTCGACCTCGACGTGTCACGCATAACGACGACGCGCTCGCTGGAGGTGTCGAGCGCGCCATCGTCGATCCTCCTGCGCCCGCGGATGCAGCACGTGGCACGATGGGTCGTGCGGTTCGTTGGCGCACCGGATCCCGGGGCCGCCGATCCGTCCGTGCGACCCGATGCGTTCGTGGACCAGGTCGCTCCCGAGGCGATGGTGAATCCCGTCGCAGGTTTCCTCCTGCCCGACCACATCGACGAGTCGCTGGAGGTGTTCGCCGCCGATGGCACGCCCATCGGGGAGCTGGCTCATGACCCGATCACGGGAGCGGTAACGTGGGAGACGGCGCCCGGCCGGCCGGTGCCACCCGATGCGGGGCCGTTCACCGGCCTAACGACGTCGCAGTCGCCGATCGCCGAAGTGGCGGCCGGGGTGCTGGTCGCGGACGTGGCCGCGCGCAACTCGCCCGCGCCGCCGGCGTCGAGCGCGCTCTCGTCAATGCTGCGCGCGATCGACACCACGCTCTGGACGGTGGACACGTATGCCGCGATCGGCTCGCCGAGCATCGCCGGCCTTGTGGGCCGGCCGGTCGCAGTGGTGCGCGCCACGATCAAGCTCGAGACGCCCGACGACACGGCCGAGGTGACGATCACTGAAGCCGGCGGCGCGGCCGCGCGTCGCGCGATCTTCGCCGCGCTGTCGGAGCTGCAGCTGCCGTTCAGGGTTGGTGCACTGGAGCGCTCGGACGACGCGCTGCTCGGCTTCTATGTCGGCGACGACTTCACGCACCTGCATCTCGTCGACAAGGTCGTGGAGAGCCTCGCGCCAGCATCGGGTCGCCTGCAGGGTGCGCTCGGCCAACTCGGGTCGGCGATCGACACGACGTCGGTGCCGATCGCGCATCCATACGTGGTGGCGGAAGACGAGCTCCGGGTGCGACCGGGGCAGGAGATCGCGCTGACGCTGCTGATGCTGCCGGCGGGCAAGGTGCACGTCACGAGCGGGCTCTTGCCGCGGAAGGCACTGTCGTTAGCGGAGGACTGGGTAGGCCCGGGCCTCAGGGCGCTCAGCCCGAGCGTGCGCGTCGGGCCGGTGCTGGTGGATCCGTCGGAGATTCGACTCCCGCTGATCCGGGCGATGGGCCCACGCCAGCGCTTCACGCGTCGCACCGGACCGCTCACGTGGCGCGATGACCCGATCAAGGCGGCGACGATGACGGCCTATCTGCCGCGCATGCCGCACGAAGCGCAGGAGGGTTGGATCCGCGTACAGCCGGACGACGAGTCCGCAGCCGACGGAGAGGTGACGTGAGTCCGGCGAAGAAGAAAAAAACTGCGCGGCGGAAATCCGCACGTGCGGCCAAGAGATCGGGACCGAAGAAGCGGGCGAAGCAGGTCGGCAGCGCGAAAGTGCTGAAACCGGCGAAGAAGCCGGCGAAGAAGCCGACGAGGAAGCCTGCCAAGAAGCGCGCGACACAGCTCGCAGCGAAGACGACAGCCCGCAAGGTGCCGGTCGCGACGGCGCGCGGAGCCAGTCGGCGACGGGAGACCATCGTCGTTAGCCAGGAAGACCTGGGCGGAACGCCGCTTGTCGATGCACAGGCGGTGGCGCGGGCTGCGGCGAAAGCCGAGCGTCGAGGCCGAGCGCTGCGGCGGCAGGCACACGTCACGGAGCGCATGGGCAGCACCGACCTCGTCGCCCTGACGGAGGCGATGAGCGCGGCTGTGGCTCGGGCCGCGGACCGACCGTCGGAGCGC
This sequence comes from Gemmatimonadota bacterium, assembly GCA_046725585.1. Classification (GTDB taxonomy): domain Bacteria; phylum Gemmatimonadota; class Gemmatimonadetes; order Gemmatimonadales; family Gemmatimonadaceae; genus JAJKIV01. The sequence continues at coordinate 39,967 of JBKOYV010000092.1, forward strand.
GGCGGACCCATGATGGTTCGCGCCTTCGCGACGCAGGACCGGAACCGCTGGGTTCCGATCGGTCCGTCTGTCGTCCGGCGAGGCCAAGCCGATGGGCGCCCGCGCGTGACCGGTCGCGTGCGCGACCTGGCGGTAGACTCGACCGCCAGGCGCGCCTACGCGGCCAGCGGCAAGGCCGGTGTGTGGTACACGGAGGACGCGGGGATCTCGTGGCAGCCGGTTGGCGGCTGGGTCACGACGCCGGGTCGCGTCGGCGGCGCGAGCACCGACCTCTCGTGCGGGTGCCTGCTCGTGCACTTCGCAGCGACCGCCGACCAGGACTACGTGATGGTTGGCACGGGCGAGGAGATGGCCGCCAACGTCACGAGGCTCAGAACGTCCACACATTTTGATTTCGGCGGACGTGGGGTGCTCGCGGGCCGCGGCCCGCACCTCGCGGCCCCGACGGTGTCACCGTTCGAGGCGGAGAGCGGGATCGCCTTGTTCGAGAACTTCGCGATCTTCAGGCTGGCGCGAGATCCGGCGATCACTCCGCCTAACGTGGGCGCGGCCGGTGACCGCGTCGTCGCGGCAACCACCGGCGGGCTCCTTCTCGGTACTCGCGCGAACGTGGGTGGCACGCTCACGTGGCAGTGGAGCCAAATCGCTGGTGTCAATGCGCTGCGCCCCGGCAACCAGTCGATCATCGACGTGCAATGGATACCGGTGGCCGGAAACGCTAACGGCAGGATCGTCGTGGCGATCTCAGGTCTGGGTGTGGCGTGGAGCGACAATCTCGGCGCCGCGGGCTCGTGGACGTGGGTCGCTCAGATGAATCGCCCCACCGACAACATCCGCATCAGTGGTGAGCACAAGCTGTCGGCGGTCGTCGGCGACCGGATGTACGTGTTGTACGGGAGGCAGCGCACGACGGCCATCGACGGGCGCGACGATGACGCGTTCCTGAACCGGATCCCGAACATCACGCGGCCTGTTGCGACCGGTGGGCCGAGCGCTGCGGAACGCGTGCGTGGCGTGCCTGACGCGCTGTGGGGGGCGCAGCGCTCGTGGGACCAGGTCGTCTTTGCAGAGCGCGTCGGGGCGGTGGATCGAGTGTGGGTGGGTGGAAGCGCCATCACGCCCTATGTGGGTGCCGACTGGTCGGCGGCGCTCTACTGCTACGACGTCGCCGAAACGGGGCCGAATGCTCCGCGCCTCGTGCCGGCCGTTGGCGTGTCGCGCACCGCCACGCCGCCGGGCGGTGAGGGGGCAAACATCGCGGGGCTCGTGGGCAATGGCATCCATTCCGACGTGCACGCGGTCAGCGTCGTCACGCTCGCCGACGGTTCGCGGCACGTCTGGGTCGGCTGCGATGGCGGCGTGTACGTATCGGACCGCGGGGGACGCGTCAACACGTTCCAGTCCCGCGTAACCGGGCTGGCCGTGATCGAGGCCGGCTTCGTGGCCGTGCATCCGACCTCGAGCCAGTATTGCGCGTTAGGCGCGCAGGACAACGGCGTGCAGGCGCGCACCGGTGACACGGTGTGGGAGATGGTCCAGATGGGCGACGGCGGCGGCGTTATGTTCCACCCTGTCGCCTCCCAGTATCTCGTGTCGCAGTACACGAACGGGACGTGGAACTCGACGCCAGCGGCCGGCTTCGTCGACCCGATCGGACGCGGCGTGGGCGGAAGCGTCAACAATGACGGCGATCGCGAGGCCGATCTGGCGATGTTCTACTCGGGGTGCGACGCCATCGCGAGCACGACACCCGGGCGCGGCCGCATAGCGCTCGGCACGAACCGCGTGTGGATCTCCGACAACCTGGGCGCAACCGCGGCCGGCGCGAACTGCACGTGGCGCGTGATCCGATTCGACACGACGCAAGCGCTGGCGGCTACCGATCCGCGCCCTGGCGGCGCCGACTCGCAACAGGCGCGCGGGGTCCCCACTCCGGCGCTCGGCCCGGTAGTGCAGATCCGGTGGGAGTCCGCAACGCGTCTCTACGTCGTGTATCGCGAAGGGATCGTGCGCCACGATGAAGGCCCGCCGGGCACCTGGACGACGACACTCGTCCTCGGCCCCGGACAGGCGGGGGCGCCTAACACGGCGGCGCTGCGCATCAGCGACCTGGCTCCGATTCCCGGCACGACCGACTTCTACTTCACGACGCTTGGGGACCGCGCGGCAACGGCGGCCGCGCAGACCGACACCTGCTGGCTGTTCACGGGCGGCGCGTTCGTGCGCACACAGCTGCGCCGTCAGCTCGATACTCCCGGCACCCCACCGACGCCCGGGCCTAACGATCCGGCGCACGCGGTGTGTCTCGACCCCGACGACAACACGATCGTGTTCGTCGGGACGCTGGGGGGCGTCTGGCGTGGCGAGCGTGCTGCCGACAACTCGCACAACTGGACGCCATTCATGGAGGGGATGCCGGTCACCTGTGTCTCCGACCTCAAGATCTGGCGCCAGCCAGGTGCGGCGCCGGTCGGGGTCAAGCTGCTGCGCGCGGCGACGCAGAGCCGCGGCGTGTGGGAGGTGAACCTCGCGGCCGCCGAGCCGCGCAGGACGTACCTTCGCGTGCACCTGAACGACGATCGGCGCCGGCTCCCTTCGCCACTCGCGAACCCGCGCGTGGCAACGACGGCCGCTGCCGCCGTGCCGTATGCGAGCCCCGACATCGTGATTCGTCCCGCGCCGCGGCCAGCGGCTGCTGCAGCGGTACCATTCCCGCTTCCGCCCGCGCAGTCGATCGGGCCGGCGCAGAGCGGCTCGTATCACCTCTGGACGTTCCAGACCGCGTTCCGATGGCACTTTCCAGCGGTCCGTGCCGACGGCGTCTGGAGCGATCAGCTCGCCGATCTCGTTAGGCTCCATCGCAGCAGCACCGCGGGCCTCGGCACAGGCGACAGGATCACGCGCGCAACGTGGAATGCTGTGGTCGGCGGCACGCGACTCGATGCGTCACGCGCCGTGTCGGCGGCCCCGGGCGATCGCTGGGCCGTGTACGAGACACCGTGGCAGACGGGCGGCACGACGCCGGTCGTCGCCACCGAAGTCGATGTGATGGAGCTGGTTCTGCCGCTGGAGTCGCGCAACGGCATCTGGCGCGTGTACGCCGAGCCGTGCACGGTGGACGTGCTGGTGCATCATCGTGACACCCGACCGCTCGCGGCGAATGATGCGTACACGGCGCTGTTCTGGCGATCTGCGCCGAGTGACGTGACGTTGCTGGCCGAGCTCGCGGAGACGTTTGCGTCGCTCCACGCGTGGAGCGGTGCGGCGGCCGTGCCGACGCCGACGGGATGGAACCGCGTCTCGGTGTCAGGGAGCGCGGTGCATCGGCTCCCGGTCGCGCTCGACGCCTTCATGCCGCGCGCGATCTCGATCGACGTGGATCTGAGCGCGGTGGCGGCGGGTGATCACGTGCTAATCGTGGCCGTGTGCGGCGGCAGCACGGAAACGCCCCCGGCACCGGCCGGCATGCAGAACGGCGTGTCGACCGTGGCCGATATGGTGCGGGCGTGGCCGCGCGCGGCGATGCGGCTGGTGCAGGTGGCTGGGCTGCGTCCGACGCCGTGAAAACACCGTACTACCTGGCGGTCGTTACGTCGCGAAGCACTCGGGGTGCCCGCACAGCCGCGACAGAATGGTGGCGTAGTTAGGCATCCCGCCAATCGTACGGGCCACGATGGCAGCGCTCGGCGCCGAGCTGCCGTGCCGGGCAGTGACCCGATCATCCCACTCCAGCAGCCCAGCAGCCGTGCGAAGTCTGTGGCGGTGCCAAGAGGCTTCCGCCAATCGCAGATACGCTTCGTTCTGTTCGTCCGGGGATGTCATGGTAGGGGACGACATCCGCCTTCTGCTCGCAACGCGGCTGCTCGGCGCTTGGTGGTTGATGCAGCCGCTCGGACGCGGAGCGTCAGCGAGCATTCGAGTGGTTGGCGCGCTGAGACACCTCGCCGAGAAGGCCAGCAATAAGGAGACTCGCGTCGACGTTAGGGCTCGGCTTCGGTGCAAACATCCACGACCGATGACCGCCGGGCCAGGCATGCGGATGCCCATGAACCGTCACGAGACGCGTTATGGTGCCGGCGGCGCAATCCATGGCGGTGCGCTCGGTGAAGTCGTCCGTCCTGCGCGTGGTGAGGGTGGAATCGCATCCGTTGCGCCTCGCCCAGAAGTGCAGCGTCCCTATGGCTGACGTCGCGAACGCGTGTCCGTTCCGACGCTTGTTCTCGGCGTGCTCTGTCCGCATGTCGTCGTCCTCATCGCCGGCGATGAGCAGCATCGAAACCGGGTGGGACGGCGCGCACGTCGTGTCGGGCATCGTACCCTGGACGTTCACGTACATGCTCGCGACCGACGAGCGATCGCACGCCACACGCAGCGCCAACATTCCGCCGGCCGAGAATCCAGCGATCACGACCCGAGATGGATCGATGGGCAGCACGCGAGCCAACGTGTCCACGAGTGCGGAGAGGAAGCCTACATCATCGACGTGCTTCTCTTGTGCGGAGCCGCAACAGGTACCGACGTTCCAGGTGAGCCTGAAGCGCCCGAACCGTCCGGTGCCGTTCGGTGCGGCGAGAATGAGACCGTATCGATCGGCCACCGCATCCATCTTCGATTGATGCAGTATGTTGGCGCCGTTGTTGTTGTGGCCATGAAGCAGAATGACCAGCGGATACTCGCGCGCGGTGGAGAATCCGGGAGGGAGGTGGAGATAGAACGTGCGCTCACGGCGCCCAACGGTGATCGAGTGGCGAGTCGTCTCCGACGGCGCCGCGCGCGTCAGTGGTCGATTGGCCTGAAACGTCGCGCACGACGCGCACGCGATCAGGAGAAGAGAACTACTCGCGCGACGATGTCCCACTAGCGCGCTTGGCGAGCGATCACACGGTTGAGGTCCATTCCACGGCCGGTGGCGCCGCCACGGCCGGCGTCCGATTACCTAATACCGCTGGCGACGCGCGACCGTTGGATTCCTCATCTGCCCGCCTGCGGCGCTCCGCTCGGAATGACAACCCTGCGCCTTAAGCGCTCCGCTCGGAATGACACAAAGGCGGCCTCATCGCTCGGCGCCTGTGCGGCGCAGGTGACGATCGAACCAATCGAGGACACGACGGTTCAAGTCCACCTGGTTCGCTGGCGTGCCGATGCCGTGACCCTCGTTCGGATAGACGACCATCTCCGTCTCGACGCCCGCGCCCCGGAGCCCGTGATAGAACTCGTAGCCCTGCGTGATAGGCACGCCGCGATCGCGTTCCCCATGGATGATCAGCGTGGGAGTTCTCGCCTCGCGAACGAAGGTGATCGGGGAATGCGCGTCGTAGACCGCGCGCCGCTCGTACGGACTCCCGAACATTCGGTACCCGCCGGTTGCGCCCGCGAGTGAGAACAGATCCGAGTGCCCGGCCTGCGCGACGGCCGCCTTGAAGCGGGTAGTATGCGTGATGGTCCACTCCGTCATGAAGCCGCCGTTGCTCCACCCGCCGATACCGAGCGCGTTAGGGTCGGCGATGCCCTCCCGCACGAGGTAGTCGACCCCGTCGAGGAGATCCTGGAGGCCCGCGCCCCAATCACCGAGCGTCATGTGCAGCCGGTAGCCCTGCCCTGTCACCCCGCGATAGTTCGGCAGGAACACGACATAGCCGTTCGACGCCAGCAGCTGCCCCCAGGACCACCAGCGCCCGTGCCATCCGACGTACCAAGGCAGGTCGCTCTGGTGGCACTGAACGACCGTCGGGTATCGCCGCCCAGGAACATAGTCCGGCGGGGTGATGACCACGCCGCGCACCAACAGCCCGTCTCTCGAGTTTCGCCACGTCACCTCGCGCACGGCGCCGAGCCGCCATCCGGCCGTGTGCGGATTGAGATTCGTTAGGCGCCGCGCGGCGCCACCCACGTCGGCGACCCAGACGTCTGTCGGGGACGTCACGGTCTGGCCGAGAAACGCGATGCGGCGACCGTTGGTGCTGAAGCCGTAGTCGCCCTGCGAGGCCATCACCGGCGTTAGGAGCTCCCGTGTCCCGCTCTCTACGTTCACCGACGAAAGCATCATGCTCGTGCCTTGCACGATCTCCGCGAGCAGACGCCGCGAGTCGGGCATCCACGCGGCTGCGAGGACGCTGAGCGTATCGTCCTTGAGCAGCGGCCGTACGGGGCCGCCGTTAGGCGACACGACCGCAAGCCACCAGGCGTACGGAGAGTCCGGCGACTCGATGAAGCTGATCCACCGCCCGTCGGGTGACCAGCCGAGAACGTTCGTCAGCGACACGCCGTCCGCGAGCTTGCGCAGCACCCGCCCGCTCCGGCGGTCGACCGTCACCAAGCGCATGCGCTCGGCATCCTCGGGGAGCGGCGTCGGGTGTGCGAGGATGGCGAACGTGGCGCCGTCGGGCGACCACGCGAAGCGCTCCACGCTCAGGCTGTCGTCGCGAGTGACGAGCGTCGCGACGGTGTCGCGGCCTGTGGCGCCGATCGTCCAAAGCCGGGTGTATCTAAGGTCGCCGCCCACGACGACGGCGGTCGTGCGCTCTCCGAGCGAACGCTCCTCGGGCGACGGCAGGTCTTCAGTGCTGTACGCAATCGTGGACCCGTCCGGGGACCACGCGAAACGGCTCACGCCCGCCACGGCTGCCGTTAGGCGGTGAGCCACTGCTCCGCCGGGCGGCAGCACGTACACCTGTGGCGCGCCCTCGCGGTCCGAGATGAATGCAAGGCGACCGTCGGGGGACCAACGCGGGGCCGAACTGTTCGACGTCGAGTCGCTCTCGGCGAGAACAACCTTCCGCGGAGCGCCAGAGCCGTCCGAGCTCATCAGCCACACACCAGCCCGACGCTGGACGCCGGGCCGCAGCGCCGCCGGCGGCTCCTCTACCACGAACGCTGTCAGGCGCCCGTCGGGCGAAAGTTGGACGTCGCTGACGAGTCGCACCGAGGCAACGTCTTCGGCGACCATCGCTCGGGGAGTCTGGGCATGCAGCGCAGCGCACGCCGCGTACGTCACGGCGAGTTGATACAAGAGGTGATAACGACGCATGAAGCTGGTCGGGGATGGGCGTGGATGGAAAACGCATACAAG
>JBKOYV010000403.1:0-19037 GCA_046725585.1 Gemmatimonadota bacterium
CGTTAGGTGTCGGCTATCGATAGTGATGCGTGAGCTCCCGCTCGGCGGACAGCCAGTCATCGAGATCGTGGCCATCCCGCCGCCCGCGCATCTCGTAGAAGTGGTAGGCGAGGCGAGCGATCTCGCTCCGTGACGGGCGCTCGTGGCCGCCGGTGTACTCGATCGTCATTCGTTCGCCCGTGAGGGCCGCTTCGATTTCCGAGAGCGTCATGGCTGCAACCTCGTCATGCTCAAGTAATCGCCGGCTTTGGGGCAGCGGTTTCCCGCTGCCCCGTTACGGGCACCACGCCGGCCGACACCGATGGCTCCGTGCCTAACGAGCCGCGACCGGCTGCGGCGTGGGCTGCCGCATCGCGGCCTGCTGCTGCCAGGCTTGAAACGTCACTTCCCAGGACGTGGGTCCACCGATGTGCGTCAGGCGAACGTCCGTCACCGCCCGGCCTGCGTGGTGCGTGCGCTCGCATGGTCCAGGGCCCATGCGAGCGCGGCGTCAGCCACTTCCTCCCACCCGCGCTCCGCGGGCATGAGGTGCGCGCGGCCGGGGAACTCCTTGATCTCCGTGATCGTATTGGACTTGTAGTGCTTTGCGTTCGACCGCTGCACGGCCGGCGGCATGAGGTGGTCGTGCTCCGCCGACACGAACAGGAGCGGCGCGCGGTTGTCGTTATGGTAGTTCACCCAGACGTCCTGGTGCCCGGGCTGAAAGTTCGCGAGCACGCCGCCCCAGAGGATCGCGCCCGAGGCAGGAACGTGGTATCGCTCGTACGCCCGACGCGCTTCCGCCTCGGGGAACGTGTTCGTGAACGCGTAATTCCATTCCTTGAAGGTGAGCCCGACCGCCTTGTGCCGGTTCGTCGGACTCTTGAGCACCGGGAACGTCGACTTGAGCTGCGACAGTGGAGCGACGATGACGCCTTCCGTTGGCGCGGAGTTCATGGCCACACCGCACGCGCCGTATCCATGATCGAGGAGGATCTGAACGAACGCGCCACCGGCCGAGTGCCCGATGAGAATCGGTGGTGTCTCGAGCTCGCGAATCACACGCTCGAACCGCTCGATGATTTTCGGCACCGTGACCTGCTCGATGGGCGTGGGGTCGCGATTCAGGGCTTCGACCTCGACCTCGAACCCGGGATAGGCAGGAGCGATGACGCGGTAGCCCCGGGCCTCGTAGTGTCCAATGAAGTTCTCCCAGCTCCGGGGCGTCACCCAGAAACCGTGCACGAGCACGATCGTGTTTGGCGCGGATGCATCAGTCATGATAGTGTTAGTTGGGATGTGGAGGCTGACCCGACCAAAGGTTGCTCGCTGGCGCCGCGCCTAACGACCCGCGGTCGGCTGCGCGGTGGCCTTGCCACTCGCGGCCTGCTGCTGCTGCCAGGCTTGAAACGTCACCTTCCCGATTCGCGCATCGTCCGCAGGCATCAGCGAACGCTCGCTCAGCACCGAGCCGAAATAGGGCGCCTTGGGATCCGTGACCACCTCACGCGGATCCTTCAGGGCCCGAAGTCCGACGCGGACGAACTCGTCCAGGCGGTAAGGCTCCGGTCCGGCCGTCTCGACGATACCATTTATCGGCGATCCTAACGCGACGTTGGACACTGTCCGAGCAACGTCCTCCGCCGCCATCGGTTGGAACATCACGGGCGCGACACGAACGGTGTTTCCGGACGTGGCGTCGTCCGCAATGCCCTTGAGAAATTCGAAGAACTGCGTCGCGTGAACGATCGAGTAAGGAATCGGGGAGCTTCGAATCAGCTCTTCCTGCGCGACCTTGGCGCGGAAGTACCCGTTGTCGGTCAGTCGGTCGATTCCGACAACCGACAGTGCAACGTGATGCCGCACGCCCGCTACCGCTTCGGCCGCGAGGATGTTGCGGGTCGAGGTCTGGAAGAAGTTCATCGCCGTCTCATCGTCGAACGACGGCGAGTTCGACACGTCGATCACCACATCGGCTCCAGTGACTGCCTGAGCTAGCCCTTCTCCCGTAAGCGTGTTGACGCCTGTGTTCGGTGCTGCGGGCACCGCGTCGTGGCCGCGCTCGCGCAGCATGGTGACGACCTTCGAGCCGATGAGGCCGGTCCCGCCGATGATCACGATCTTCATGAGAACCTCTCTCGAGTGAGGAATGGTGGATCAGCGGGCGGCTTCGGCCATCGTGCGGCCGCGCTGCCGAGCTTTGTCCACCGTAGCGCGAACGAAGCTGAGCAACTCGTTGTTCACCTCATCCTGGTGCGTCGTGGTGATGCCATGGGGTGCGCCCGGGAGGTAGATCTCTGTCGCTCCCTTGACCAGGCGAGCTGCCTTCTTCGCGGAGATCGGCAGCGGAACGACCTGGTCGTCCTCTCCATGGAGGAACAGTGTCGGGACATCGAACTTCTTCAGGTCTTCGGTGAAGTCCGTCTCCGCGATCGCCTTCACGCACTCGTACGTGTTCTTGAGGCCCACCTGCATGCACTGGTTCCAGAACTGATCGAGGACGCTCTGCGAGACCTTCGCATTCGGCCGGTTGAGACCGTAGAACAGCACGCCGAACTGCCGGTAGAACTCCCCGCGATCCTTGAGAAGACTCGCCAGAAAACCATCGAACTCTTCGATGGGGAGTCCGTTCTTCACGAGGCCCGGCGGAATCGCCGAGATCAGGACTACGCCCGCGACGCGCGACGTGCCGTGACGCCCGATGTAGCGCGTGACTTCTCCGCCACCTGTCGAGTGTGCAACCATCGTGATGTCGCTGAGCCCAAGCGTGTTGATGAGCTGCGCCAGGTCGTCGGCGTAGGTATTCATCTCGTTGCCGCTCGACGACTGCGTGGAACGCCCGTGACCGCGACGGTCGTGCGCGATGGCGCGAAAGCCGTTCTGTGCGAGGAACAGCATCTGGGAGTCCCAGGCGTCGGCGTTCAGCGGCCAGCCATGGGAGAACGTCACGACCGGGCCCTCGCCCCAATCCTTATAGTAGATCTCGGTGCCGTCTTTCGTCTTGATGGTGCTCATGGTGCTCTCCTTGATGGCGAAGTGGAGAGCACGATCGCCTCACGGTCGCCTGGGTCGCATCCGTCGAACACCCCAGTCGAGTCCCTAGTCTTTTCCCCCTCCCCGGAATTGCGTAGCTTCGGCCCGACCTGTGCTCCGTCGGGACCGCGAGTCGCACTCCGGAGTGCCTCAAAGGAGGTCTCGATGCGCGTCCGCGCTCTCGCCGTCGTCGTCCTGCTCGCAACGTCCACACCGAACGTCGCGTTTCCCCAAGGCGCCGCGCCCAAAACGCTCGTGGTGGTGGCGGCCCACGCGGACGACGAGGCCCCCGTTGCCCCGATCCTCGCCCGCTACGCGCGCGAGGGCGTGCAGGTGTACCTGATCATCGCAACCGACGGCTTTGCCGGCGCCGGGCAGCAGGGTCACATCCCGCGCCCCGAGACGACCGTGGCAGGCGAGGAGCTCGTCCGCCAGCGCGCCGAGGAGGCCCGCTGCGCATCGCAGGCGCTCGGGATCCAGGCGCCGATCCTACTCGGGTTCCCCGACGGCAAGCTCGGCGACTATGTCGGCGACCGCACGCTCATCTACCGGGCGACGCAGCGCATCGCCGAGGAGCTCGCGCGGCTCCGTCCCGATGCGGTGATCACGTGGGGGCCCGATGGCGGGACGGGTCACCCGGACCACCGGATCGTCAGCGCCATCGCGACGCAGCTCCAACGCACAGGGGCGCCCGGCGTGCCGGAGCGCGTCTTCTACATGAACCTGCCCGTCGAGTCGATGCGCGCCATGAACCCCCCGCGCCCGGAGCCGCCGCTCGTCGTGCCCCAGGCCAGGTTTTTCACGGTGCGGGTCCCCTTTGCACCGGAAGATCTCCAGGCGGCAAAGCGCGCCGCGGCGTGCCACCGGTCGCAAATCACTGCGGAGGCCCTAGAGCGTGTCGAGACGGCGATGGCCAGCGCGTGGAACGGGGCGATTCCCCTGATCCCCGCGTTCCAAACATCGCCGGGCGCGGATCTGTTCCGTTGAGTCTTGCAGGACTCTGGAGAGCTCATGAACCGATTCCTGTTTGACGTTCGCCTCGCCCTCCGCGGCTTTCGCCGCACGCCTGCGTTCACCGCGGCAGTCGTGGCGATCCTGGCGTTAGGAATCGGCATGGCCTCGACCATGGCCGCCGTGACCGACGCTGTGCTGCGCCGGCCGCTTCCCGTGGAAGCGCCAGATTGCGTCGTTACCCTCTGGCCGACGCGCGGCCGGACCGAAGTCTCGCTGTTACCCGCCGACCTCGAGCGGCTGCGCCACGACACCCGGACCATGCGCGCCATCGCGGGCTTCGTGCACTGGGGCGCGTTCCCTTTCGCCGTCATGGACGGCGACCGGCCGCTCGTCCTCCCTCAGTCGCGCGTCACCGGGAACTTCTTCGACGTGCTCGGCACCCGCCCGGTGCTCGGGCGTCTCTTGCGCCCGGAGGACGACGTGGCGGGCGCGTCGCCGGTGATCGTCCTCAGCTACGGAACCTGGCGCCGAGACTTCGGCGGTAATCCGGCCGTAATCGGTCGGCGGCTGCACCTGTCCAGCTTCGGCGTGGACGTGACGGTGGTCGGCGTCGCGCCGCCGGGGCTCGACTATCCGTTGGGCACCGCCTATTGGGCACCGCTCGCCACCACCGGCCAGGGCGTCGTCGACCTGGTGGCCCGCCTGGTGCCTAACGCTACGCCGTCGGCGGCGGGCGCCGAGGTCCTCGCGACCATGCAGCGTCAGCATCCGGACCTTCAGCTTTCCGGCGCGGACGTGCACGGTCTCGAGGAGGCCATCGTCGGCCGCGTGCGCCCCGCCCTGCTGGTGCTCACCGCGGCGGTGGCGCTGCTGCTCCTCATCGCCTGCGTCAACGTCGGCAGCCTGCTCCTGCTGCGCGCGTCAAGGCGGGCCCGAGAGATCGCGGTCCGACGCGCGATCGGCGCGAGCACGGGCGACGTGGTGCGGCAACTCGTCGTCGAGAGCGCGATGCTCGGTATCGTCGGCGGAGTAGTGGGCGCCGGCGTTGCGGCGGCGCTCCTTCGCGTTATGAGCGCCTTCGCGCTGGGTCGCGTGCCGCGCGGCGACGTGGTCGCCGCGGCCGGCACCCCCGTGGTCTTGTGCGCGGCGGTCACCGTCCTCACGGTGCTCCTCTGCGGTGTGCTCCCCGCGCTCGCCGGCGCGCGCGGTGCCCCAGCCTCCGCGCTGCGAACCGACGCACGGTCGGGGAGCGGGACTCGCGCCCGCCGCCGTGCCCGCGCGTCGCTCGTCGCGTCGCAGGTTGCGCTCGCGGTCGTTATGCTCGCGGGCGCCGGGCTGTTGGGCCGCAGTCTCGCGCGCTTGGAAGGGCTGGACCTCGGCTATCGCGCGGATGGCTTGTCGTTCTTCCAGGTGACGTTCTCGATGGCGCGGTTCGACACGGAGGCCAAGTACACGGCGCTTATCGACCGGGTGTACACGCGGTTGCGCGACGTCCCGGGCGTCGCCGCGCTCACGCCGGTGCTCATACCCCCGTTCCTCGGGCCTAACGTGTGGACATGGCGGCCGGACTTGTGGGAGCAGTCCCCGACGGAGGCGGAACGGAACCCGTTGGTGCCGGTCGAGACGGGCGGAACCGACTACTTCCGCACGTTAGGCATCTCGATCGTGGGCGGACGTGGATTTCTGGAGAGCGATCGGCAAGGGGCGCCACAGGTCGCCGTGGTGAGCGAGGCCGCCGCCCGTCGGCTCTGGCCAGGAGAGGACCCCATCGGCAAGCGGCTCCGCTACGGGGTCCTCGACAGCACGCAGTGGCGGACCGTGGTCGGTGTCGCCCGCGATATCCACTACCGCAGCCTGCGCGATGCGACGCCGACGATCTTCCTGCCGTGGCGCCAGTCGATCACGCAGGGCATGTTCGCGGTCCGCATTACGGGCGACCGCGACGCCGTTTTCATGGCGATTCGCCGGGCGGTGCACGAGTTGGACCCTGACGCCGACCTCTGGCACCCGCAAACGATGGACGACTACCTCGCCGGTCCGATGGCGCAGCCGAGGGCTAGCGCGGTCCTGCTCTCCGGCTTCGCGGTCGTCGCGCTGCTCCTCGCCGCCATTGGGCTCTACGGTGCGCTCGCGTCCGCCGTAGGTGAGCGCACCCGCGAGCTCGGCATCCGCTCCGCCCTCGGCGCCACCCCTGCCCGATTGCGACGGGAGGTGCTCGGCCAGGCACTCGCGGTGTGCGGGGTCGGCGCGGTCGCGGGAATCGCCGGCGCGCTTGCGGCGTCCCGGCTGCTGACCGCCCTCCTCTACGAGGTGAGCCCGACCGACCCGGCCGCGCTCCTCGGCGCGTGCGCTGTGCTCCTCGGGGTCGCGGCGGTCGCTGCCTATCTGCCGGCCCGGCGCGCGACGCGGATCGACCCGGCGCGCGCGCTGCGCGCCGAGTAGCCTGGGTGCCTAACGAGCCGTGACGTGCGGTGCGCGATTCGCGCGTTCTTACTGCTTCACCAGGCGATACGCACGACCGTTCGACGAGAGCACGTATAACTCACCTGCAGCATCGACGCCGAACGACGTGACATTGCCGATGTTCGCAATTGCCCAATCGCGCTGGTCCACCGCCACTCCGCCCGAGAGCCGGAAGCTTCGTAGCCACCCCGAGCAATAGTCCGAGTAAAAGTAGTGGCCCTGGACCTCCGGAATCGCCGCGCCACGATACACGAAGCCGCCGGTGATCGAGCACCCCTGGCCGTGGTCATAGTCGAGGATGGGAAGCGTAAGGCCCGCTTGATTGCAGCCGCTGGGCGGGTTGTAGCATTGCGTTCCTTCCATCGTACGCCACCCGTAGTTGCGCCCGCCGGCTGACGCGTCGGCGACATTCACCTCTTCCCGTGCGCCCTGTCCGACATCGGCGATGTAAAGTTGGGGCGACGTGCCATCCGGCGGAACGTCGAACGCGAAACGCCACGGATTCCGAAGTCCGTACGCCCAGATCTCGTCGGCGCCTGGTTGGCCCGAGAATGGATTGCCCGCCGGGATGGTGTACGGCAGCGTCGCGACGTTGAGACGCAGGATCTTGCCGAGCAGGACCTCGATGTTCTGCGCGTTGTTAGGCACGTCGCCGGCACCGCCGCCGTCACCAGTACCGAGATAGAGCATCCCGTCCGGGCCGAACAACAGGAGCCCGCCGTTGTGATTGCTATTGGCGCGATGCTGGATCGTGAGCACACGGTCCGACGCGGTATTCGCCACGTCGGGGTTGCCCGACACCGTGAATCGGTCGACGAAGATGTCGCCCTGCGCGCCGGTGTAGTACACATAGAACCGCCCGTTTGTCGCGTACGCCGGATCGAACACCAGGCTGAGAAGGCCGCGCTCACCCCCGGAGACCACGCGGTCGGTAATGTCCAGAAACGGCGTGGCGAGGAGCGCGCCGGCCTTCACGATGCGAATGCGGCCCGCCTGCTCGACGACGAACAGTCGCGGGTCATTCTTCGGCGCCGTGAGGTAGACGGGGCTCGCGAGTCCCTCCACGATCTGTTGTGCGCGCAGGGTGAACGTCGACGACGCGTACGTGACCGTCGCCTTGGCCGTGAGGCCGCCTGTCACGGCGATGCTCTGAGTCGCTGGCGTTGGCACGTACACCAGGCCGCCTGCCGTAACATTCTGCGCTCGGACGTCATAGCTCCCGGCAGCGAGATCGTTCATCGTCGCCGTTCCAGTCAGCGCCTGTGACGTGTTGCCGGGACCAGTCACCGTGACGCCCGCGGGCTGACCAACAGGGAGTCCGGCGATGGTCACCTCGAGTGAGCCGCGTGTGGGCAGCACGGCAGTGCTGTCGCTGCAGGCCTGACTCGCCCACACGAGCGGAATCGCTGCCAATCCGCGCGCGCGCGCACATGCTCGCCCACGGATGAGCATGATGTTCGACGCGATGTGAGCGTTCACCCGTCCCTGTCCTTCATATGGTCGGCGGGAGTCTAACGCCCGCCCCAAAGCTGCGCTTGCGGGTTTATGATAACATTGTATTCTTTATGAATGACACATCAGGGTCTCGGCGACTTCGAGCAGATGGTGCTCCTCGCCATCGCGCACCTCGGCGGGGAGGCGTATGGCATCCCCATCGTCGAGGAGATCGAGCGGCGCACCGGACGGAGCGTCGCCCGCGCCGCGGTCTACATCACGCTACGGCGGCTCGAGGAGAAAGGGTTCGTCTCGTCGTGGATGAGCGACCCTACCCCCGAGCGCGGCGGCAAGGCGCGCCGCTACGTGACGCTCACGTCCGACGGGGCGCGGGCGTTGCGCGACGCGCGGCAGGTCGCCGAGCGGATGTGGCAGGGGCTCGACCCCGCGTCGCTGAGAGCGCGATGAGCGCGCCCCCTCGTCCGCCGCGCCTGCCCCGCGCCCTGCTCCGCCACGCCCTCCCCGAAGACACCCGCGAGGTCGTCGACGGCGACCTCCATGAGGTCTACGTCACGCGCCGCGCCGCCTCAGGCGCGGCCGCGGCCGCCACCTGGTATTGGCTCGAGACCTTCTCCTTCGCCATGCGATTCACGCTCGACCGCGTTACCCGCGCCATCCGCAGCCTCTTCGGCGGCGACGCCACGCCATCCACGCTCGACCTCAGGCTGGGCGCGCGCATGCTCGCCAAGTCCCCTGGGCTCACCTTCGTCGGTGGGTTCGGCATGGCCGTTGGGGTCGCCCTCGCCGCCGGCGCCTACGCGTTCTTCAACTCCTACTTCTATCCCGAGCTGCCGCTGCACGAGGGCGACCGCGTCGTCGCGCTCGCGAAGTTCGACAGGCAGCGGCAGCGCGAAGACGAGCGCCTGCTTCACGACTACCAGGTGTGGCGGCGCGAGCTGCGCCAGGTTGTGGACCTCGGCGCGTTCCGCACGATCAAGCGCAACCTCGTCTCCGAGACGGGACAGGGGGAGCCAATCTCGATCGCCGAAATGACGGCATCCGGCTTCCGCGTGCCGCGGGTGCCCCCGCTCCTTGGCCGAACGCTGGTCGACGCCGACGAACGGCCGGGCGCGCCCCCGGTGGTCGTGATCGGCTACGACGTCTGGCAGTCGCAGTTCGCCGGCGACCAGGCGATCGTAGGCCGCGAGATTCGCATTGGCCGGGACAAGCACACCATCGTCGGCGTTATGCCGAAAGGGTTCGCGTTCCCGATCAGCCACCGATACTGGACCCCGCTCCGGTTCGACCCGCGCGTGCCGGTCGCGCAGGCGACCGGGCCCGACCTCGACGTGTTCGGGCGCCTCGCCCGCGGCGCCACGAAGGAGTCGGCGCAGGCGGAGCTGACAGCGATTGGTCGCACTCTCGCCGCCGAGGGTCCGAAGGAGCTCGCGCACCTCGAGCCGCGCGTCGTTCCCTACGTCGACATCTTCGTCAACGCGGAGGCCGAGAGCGAGGCGGGGGTCTATGCAGTCCTGCGCTTCCTGATCGCATTCCTCCTTGTAGTGGTCGCCATGAACGTCGCGGTGCTCGTGTACGCGCGCACCGTCACGCGCACCGGTGAGATCGCCGTGCGCACGGCGCTCGGCGCGACGCGTGGCCGCATCGTCGCGCAGCTCTTCGCCGAGGCGTTCGTGCTCTCGGGGCTCTCGGCGCTCGTCGGCCTGGGGATCGTCGGCGTTGGCCTGCGCATGTTCGACGACTACATGGCCGACCAGGGGGGCGCCCCATTCTGGATCAACGGTGGTATCTCGTTAGGCACCGTCCTCTACACACTGGCGCTGGCGGTGCTCGGCGCGGTGATCGTCGGCGTGTTTCCCGCACTACGCGCCACCGGCGCGCAGCTGCGTGAGGCGATCGGGAGCCTCGGCAGCGGCGCGAAGGCGCGGCTCGGACCTACGTGGACGGCGCTGATCGTCGTTCAGGTTGCGATCGCCGTGGCAGTTCTCCCGCCGGCACTGCTCAAGGGCGCTCAGATGGTCCAGATGGCGGTACTGCCGGCCGGGTTCGCGCCAGGCGAGTACCTCTCGACGGGATACCACGTCGAGCGCGACGTGAAGGCGAGCACCGACTCGATCGCGGCCAGTGCGGCCAATGACAGTGCGCGCGCGATCGTGGCTGAGCTGGTGCGACGAGTCGCCAGCGAGTCCGGAGTCGTCGGCGTGACCGTCACGAGCAGCGAGCCGTGGAGCGGCGGCCACGCCACCGTGCAGGTGGAGGGCACCGATGGGCCGGCGGAAAGGACGAGTTACATCACAGTGGACACGAGCTTCTTCGGCCTGTTCGGCGTGCGCGTGCTCGCGGGACGGGGATTCGCGGCGGCGGACGCCAAGCTCGGCGAGATGGAGCGGCCGGTGATCGTCAACCGAAGCTTCGTGAACGAGATCATTGGTGGCGGCGACGCGATTGGCCGCCGCGTCCGCTACCAGAGCAGAGACGACAAGGTGAACCCTTGGCACACGGTCGTCGGCGTCGTTGAGGACTTCCCCGCCGGCTTCAAGACCCCTGGGGAGCGGAGCGTGGGAACGATGTACCACGTGGCGATGCCGGGAGAGTGGGCGAGCGCCAAGCTCACGGTCCGCTTGCGCGGGCAGACGCCCGAAACGTTCGCGCCGTCGCTGCGCCGCACCGCGGTATCGATCGACCCGATGCTGCAGCTCACCGCGACGAACACGCTCTACGCGCTGTACCGTGAGTACACACGCGGGGCCGCGCAGTTGGCGCTCGTGATCGCACTCATCACCGGGAGCGTTCTGCTGCTTTCGGCAGCCGGGATTCACGCGCTCATGTCGTTCACCGTGAATCAGCGGCGGCGCGAGATCGGCATCCGCTCGGCGCTTGGCGCATCGGCGCGGCTCATCCTGACGAGCGTGCTCGCCCGCGCGATGCGGCAGCTCGCGCTCGGCGTCGGCCTGGGCCTAACGATGGCAGTCGGGCTCGACCTGGCGGCCGGTGGCCAGCTGATGGATGGGACGGGTCTGCTGCTCGTGCCCGGGACTGCCGCGTTCATGCTCGTCGTCGGGCTCGTCGCCGCCGCCGGCCCGGCACGCCGCGGGCTCCGCGTGCAGCCCACGGAGGCGCTGCGGGCGGAGTAGGCACCGTTCGCCTAACGAGCACGAAGTCCGACTGCCTGGTCGGTCTCCTCGAGGACGTTCCGGACGCTGACCGGTCGTGACCGGCTAACGAGATGTGAGCTCGCCATGTTGGCGGGCGACCGGCAGCGCGCCACGAAGCTCGCGGCGCGAGCTGACGCCGAGCTTGCCGAACACCTTGTGCAGGTGGTACTCGGCAGTACGGGCACTGATGAAAAGACGGGTGGCGATCTCGGGATTGGTGCGACCCTCCGCCGCGAGCCAGGCGATCTGCGCCTCCTGTGCGGTGAGCGTGTTGACCGAATCCGAGCTCCGCTTGCGAACCGTTTCGCCGGTTGCAAGCAACTCGCGGCGGGCTCGTTCAGCGAACGCATCGGCACCGATGTCACTGAGCAGCATGAAGGCGGTGCGAAGCTGCTTCCTCGCGTCGACACGCCGGTTCTCGCGACGCAGCCATTCACCGTAGATGAGGTGCGCGCGAGCGGAGTGAATGACTATCCTGCACCGTTCGAGTCGCTCGATGGACTCGCGATAGAGGGCATCGGCAGCCTCGCCGCCCAGGAGCAGCGCGTTCGACCGATTCAGCATGCCGAGCCCCCAGTTGGTGCCGGCGGCGCGAGCGCGCGCCTCCAGTTCCTCGAGAGCGGCATGCGCTTTTTCGTGCGCGCCAACTCTCGCGGCGGCCTCGATGAGCTCGACCAGCGACCACCCGTAGAAGCCGATGTCCTCATGCGCGCACGCCTCCTGGGCGCCCGCGAGAGCGGCTTCGTAGCGTCCGAGCCCGTTGTTCAACACAGCCGTCGCGTAGCCGATCAGGCCTAACGCGCGTCCGTCGCCCCGGGTGGTCGCGTCCCTGCGGCATTGCTCGATCACGCTCGAGGCCGGCCCCTCGTCGCCTCGCCACGCAACGAGCGCGAGGACACCATAGCGGAGCGGCGCATTCCCCGTCGCCATCGTGATGGCGTCAGCTTCCTCGAGCAGCGCCGACGCGGCAGCGAATTCGCCGGCGTGAACGTGAACGCCTGCACGGTAGCACAGCGCGATCGGCAGGACCGCCAATGCGCCCGCGTCGCGCGCGATTCGCACCGCGGTCTCTGCCAGCTCGTGCCAGGTTTCGTCGTCCCACAGGTCAGACGCGAGCGGTTCAGGGGCGACGGGGCACGCGGTCCAGAGCCAGGTTGGGCGTCCCTCGCTGCTGACTGCCTGCCGCCGGAACGCGCTCAACGCCTGCCGAAGCGAATCGATGCTCGATGCGTAGCCGCGGGTGAACCGCGTCGTAACTCCCTCGAGAAGGAGATCCGTGAGCCGGGGCGGCTGCGGAGCCGGCGGCGCAGCAAGAGCGGCGTTCGCCGCGTCACGCGCGCCGAGAGCGCCGAGCCGGCCGACGAAGATCGCCGCGCCGATGGCCTCGAGGTACGTGTCACGCGCCAGGCCGGCATCGAGCGGATCGAGTCGTTTGGCTGCGTCGAGCAGCAGCCGCGGAGCATCGCTTCCGCGTTCCCGCGCAAAAACAATCTGCGCGCGAAGCCGATCCATGCGCGCGCGCTGCAGCTCGTCCAACGGTCCGCTTGCCGCCTCGACGATCAGCTCGTGCGCCGAGTCGGCCATTCCCGCCTCGAACCTCGCCGCCGCCGCAGACAGCAATCGCACGGTACGCCGCGCGGCATCGGGAGTCGCCAGTGCAGAGCGCTCGAGGAATGCGGCCGCTGCCACGAGCCCCCCACGTGCCTGGGCGCGGGCGGCGGATTCTTCCAGGTCGATGGCGAGTTCCTCGTTAGGCTCGAGCGTGGCGAGGGCACGGTGCCAGGCGCGGCGATCCGGATCGACTGCCGGATCCGTTGCCCCCGCAAGCGCCGCGTGAATCTCACGACGTTCCGCCGCCGTCCCGACTGCGTGCAGCGCCGCGCGAACCAGGGGATGTCGGAAGTACACATGTCCGCCGCGGAGCTCGATGAGGCCCGCCGCCTCAGCCGGCGCTGCAGCGTCAGCCGAGATGCCGAGTCGCTCCGCCGCCCGCCAAAGCAGCGCAAGGTCGCCGAGCGGCTCCGCGGCCGCTGCCCTCAGAAGCCGGCGTGTCTCGTCAGGCAGCGCAAGAGCATGCTCCTGGAAGCTCTTCTCGATGCGGGTCGCGACGTGTGCCGCGTCGGTCGCCCCGTAGCCGCCGGCCAGTCGGGCCAGCGCGCCGGCGCGGGAAATCTCCTGAAGGGCGAGCGGATTGCCGCGGGACTCAGCGACGATGCGGTCCTTCACGCGTTCGTCGACTCGCCAGGGAATCGCCGAATCGAACAGGGTGCGCGCGTCGGTCGCGCTGAGCCCGTGAACGTCCAGAGTTGGCAGACCGGCCAACTCCGGTATCTCGCTCGAGTCCTGTACCGCGAACACGAGGGCGACTGAATCGGCGAACAACCGACGAGCCACGAAGCCCAGCACCTGCGCCGACGCACGGTCGAGCCACTGGGCATCATCGACCAGGCAGACCAGCGGTTGCTTTTCGGCAAATGAGGAAAGCAGGCCGAGCGCTGCGACGCTCACTCGAAAGCGATCGGGAGTGGTGCCGCTGTTTACGCCGAACGCGATGCCGAGGGCTTCTTGCTGTGGGCCCGGCAGGTGCTCGAGCCTGTCGAGCATCGGTACGCAGAGCTGATGGAGGCCGGCGAATGAGAGCTCCATCTCCGACTCGATGCCGGTCGCGCGGGCGATGTGACAGCCCGAGGCGCGTGCTTCGACGTAGTCGAGCAGTGTCGTCTTGCCGATGCCCGCTTCGCCACACAGAACGAGTACCTGACTGCGGTGTGCCCGCACTCCATCGAGCAGTCGATCGAATGTTTCGCACTCGCGTGCGCGACCACCAGGGACGCGCCCGGGATGGGGAGCAGCCATGCCAAGCTCGCGAACTTGCCAGCCGAGGAATATGCCGCGCGCCCGCCAGCGCAACAACAGTTGTGAGGTAACAAGTCGGGAATGCAGTCGCGCACATGCCACTCAGGCGTGCCGCCGCCGATACTCTCGAGCGCGTATTTTGTCGCCGCACCGATTCGGGGCACCACCGACGGATACCAGGCCGCCTCGTATCGGAGCAGCCTGTCGGACAGTTTCTCTGTGTTCATCCTGTTCGACACGATTCATCACCGCGGGCAGTTGTCGGCATATCTGCGGCCGATGGGGGCTAAGGGACCCTCGATCTATGGACCATCGGCCGACAAATCGACGTCGTGAAGCCCGGTCCTCGACAGCTCGGAAGGTCGCAACCCGAACACCCCCAGATCGCGAGGCTCGGCACGCGAATGTTGACCGTGTTGTGCTTCCCTACCGCCTGACGTTCGTCGCGAACGACGATCCGTTCACGGCGTCAGAGCTGATGGAGAAGACCATGGTCCTGCACGGCGATTTCGTCGGCGGCAGTTACGACGCCACACTACCGGTGGCGTGCGGCCGCGTGGACGCCGTGAACTGAATCGTTAGGCTGGAAGGCCGCCTGCACGCCGTGCTGCGGCGGCACTGCATCGTCGCGACGAGGTCCTTGGGGCGGCGTTCTTCATTCGGTGCCGCCTTCAGCGCTTCATGTCCGACAGACAGAGAACGTCCCGATAGGCGCAGAGATCGGCCAGAAGAGTCGTCTCGTCGGCCAGGATCCTTGCCTTTTCCGCCTCGCCGATGAGCTGGATCATGTAGCTTTGTTCCGCTATGCCCTGCTTATCGATGAACGGATACAGCAGACTGGAATGCACGCTGAGATCCGGACGTGCTCCAATGTCTTCGTTGGTGATGTGCGGCGCGTAGAACATGAGATGCGGCATGGACATGGTATGCATCTTCATGTCAGGCGGTCCCAGTGCGCGGAACACCGGTGCAACCATGTAAGACACCCCCGGTTTGTCCGGTGCTCTGTAGGTCCCGTTCTTGTAGCGATTCTCGATCTCTGTTTTCAGCGCCTCGGAACTCAGTCCCTGAGCGCGTAGCGCCGCCGCGTCCATGATGACTTTCAAGTGGGCTTTTGCGCCGACGGCGTCGTAGCAGAGTGGGATATAGATGTCGTCGCGCGCCTCGGGCCATTCCCAGACCGTGCGCTCGACCAGACAGGCCAATCCGCCCGTTCCCTGTCGGGAGAGCTTGTAGCCCTTCGCGGGATCAAGAAGGTAGACACTTGCCTGGTCGCGCAGTGCCGGAGGTAGCGCGCTGAGCGCGAACCGTGTTTCTAGACTGGCGGGCATCTGCTCGATCGTCGTCTTGGTCGCATGGCCGGGACGTGCGGAGTGGCCAACGACACTGACTGCGATCACCGCGAGAGTGAATTTGATGTTCATAGCGCCTGCTGTGCGAACGCGGCTCGGTGAGCTTCGCCGGTCGCCCTCATAGTTAGCTCGATAGGTCGCTGCATCGCTCAAGCCGATGCGCGCGAGGGGACGAACGCGGCGAATTCGCGCTCGAGCCCCTTCGTTACGCCGTTGCGCCAGGCCTCGGCTACGGATTGGGACGCCGGGTCGGGGAAGATATCCTGGTCCCCTTTTTTTAACCCGTCGAAGATTCCCTGCGCTGCCATCTCGGGAGAGGACTTCGGTATGTCGAAGCCTCGGTTCATATCGGTGTCGATGGGACCAAGGAAGACGGCATGGACCGACACGCCCTGACCCGCCAGCAACGCGCGCAGCGACTGCGTCAGGTTGAACGCTGCTGCCTTCGAAATGGAGTAGCCGGGTATGACCGGCAAGGCGGCGAGCGCCGCCAAAGACAGGTTGTTGACAACGGCCCCGTTGGAGCGCCTCAGCAACGGCAACAATGCGTTCGTTACGTTGAGCAAGCCGAGGAAGTTGACCTTCAAGTGCTGTTCGATCACGGCGAGATTGCTCAGATCGTCGTAGATCGCAACACCCGCATTGTTGATCAGGAGGTCGAGGGTATCGACTGTGCCGGCCGCTCGCTGAATCTGCGAAGCGCTGGTCACGTCCAGCGTTACGGGCGTCACCCGTTTGTCAGGATGTTGCAGGGCGCCCCGTGTTCCGGCGTACACTCTCTTCGCCCCGCGGGCAAGTGCCTCATCCACAAGCGCCCGGCCGATACCGCGGTTCGCGCCCGTGATCAGGATGGTCTTGCTTGTAATGTGCATAACGATTCTCATCCACAGCTGAAGTGTGCTTCGTCATCGCGCTTCTCTCGTTCTCACGCGGTGACAGCTCGTGGGAGATAGACTAGCACCGAGCATCGACCGAGTGAGAGTTACAAGTGTGGCGGGATTCCGAACGCTCCCTGATTGGATAACGCCGACCGCGCCGGGATTCACGACAGCGTTGTTACTCCCCGCGCCTCTGCCGATCGACCAGGATCCAATCCATGCGTCGAACGGCCGATCACGCGAGGTCGCCGGAAACCGACGTGCGCGCAGCTGACCGTTGCAGAGTTCCGCCCTAGATTCGTGATTGCACAGCAAGTAGCCCGGTCCCGTGCCAGCTAAGGGTGGTTGCACGTGTCGTCTACCATTTCTCAACGCGTGCGATGGACCATCGGTCTCGCTCTCGCGTTGGCCGTCGCGGCGATGGTCCGATATCCGGGCGGCACGACGCTCGATGCCACGACGCCACGCTACTCCTTGTTGCGTAACTTCCTCAGCGACCTTGGAATGACGGTCGCCTACAACCATCAACCCAACCGACTCGGTGCGGCGCTCTTCATTCTCAGCCTCCTCGTTCTGGTCGTCGGATTGGGACACGCCGTGGTAACCATTGCGCGGCGACTCGCGGCTCATCACGCGGCACGGCGCTGGGCACGCGCCGCCGCGGTGTCTGGATTGGTGGCCTGTGTCGCGTTCGCGGGCGTCGCGGTGACCCCCGAGAATCGCGTTATGGCCGCACACATGGCGTTCACACAGTGGGCCTGGCGGATCGTGCCGGTCATCGCCGGACTCCTGGCGCTCGCGTCGCTCGAGGTACCGGGCTTGCGGCGGCGCGTCGCGATGATGTGGTTCGCCGTGGCAATTCTCCTCGCAGCGTACGCCGCGCTCCTCAGCTGGAGCCCGAGCGTCACGACCGCGGATGGTCTGGTCGTTCAGGTAATCGCACAGAAGACGGCCACCGTGATCGCGTTCGCGGCTTTGCTGTTCGTTTCTCGGGAGATGGACCGCGGGCCGACGACTGCTGCGGCTCGCTGACGGCCGAACGATGTCTTCGCACAACTACCCGATGGACATCAAGCGACGCATCGCAACCATCCTTGCGGCCGAAGCCGACGCCATCCGAGCCGTGCGGGTTACGCCTCCGTTCGAGCAAGCGGTCATCGCGCTTCGAGACTCGCGCGGGAAGGTCCTGGCCACCGGAATGGGTAAGGCCGGTCACATCGCGCGGAAGTTCGCCTCCACGCTGTGCTCGACTGGTACACCGGCCTCCTACCTTCACCCCGGAGACGCTGCCCACGGCGACCTCGGTCTCATCGGCCCCGAGGACTGCATCGTCGCCTTTTCGACGAGCGGCAAGACTCGCGAAGTGCTCGAGATGCTCGAGCTCGGCCGCCATATCGGCCTGAAAACAATCATCGCGATCACGTCGCACCCGGATTCCGAGCTGCGCCAGGTGAGCGATATCGTGGTCGATATGGGTGTCGTGCCAGAGCCTTGCATTCATGGACTGACGCCGTCAGCAAGTACCGCGGTCATGCTCGCGATCAGCGACGCCATCGCACTGACTTTGATGGAGCTGAAGGAGTTCTCGCGTCACGACTTCGGCCTGCGTCATCACGGCGGGTACCTCGGCCGAAAGGCACGGTCGGACAACGAGTGAGACTGCCAGTCAATGCGAGCCGCATGGTATGAACGGACCGGACCTGCGCACGAGGTGCTGCAGGTAGGTGAGTTACCGACCCCGACGCCCGCCCGCGGAGAGGTGCGCGTGCGCCTCGCATGGTCCGGCGTCAACCCGTCGGATGTGAAGTCGCGACGTGGCGGAGTCGGTCGGCCGTTGGCGTTCCCTCGCGTTGTCCCGCACAGCGATGGCGCGGGAGTGATCGACGCCGTCGGCGACGAGGTCGCCGCTGCGCGCGTCGGCGAACGAGTGTGGGTGTGGAACGCCGCGTGGGGTCGTGCGAACGGCACCGCGGCCGAATACGTGGTGCTCCCGTCACACCAGGCGGCGCCGCTTCCGCCTAACGTGACTGACCTCGCCATCGGCGCCTGTCTCGGCATCCCCGCGCTGACCGCGTACCACGCAGTCCACGTCGACGGTGGCGTCAGCGGCCGCAGCGTGCTCGTCGCCGGCGGCGCCGGTGCCGTCGGTCACTACGCGGTGCAGCTCGCGCGCTTCGCCGGCGCCCGACTCTTGATCGCGACCGTGAGCGGACCCGAGAAAGCCGAGCTGGCGCGCGCCGCGGGCGCCGACATCGTCCTGAACTACCGTACGGAGGATGTCGTAGCATGCGCGCGCGAGGCCACCGGCGGCGCGGGCGTCGACCGCATCATCGAGGTCGACCTCGCAGCGAACATCGCGCCCGATCTCGCGCTGCTCGCGCAAGACGGCGACGTCGTCATCTACGGCAGCGGCAAGCCCGAGATCCCGGTGCCGTTCGGGCCGATGATTCGCAAGAACGTCCGCGCGATCTTCTTCATCGTCTACAGCCTGCAACTCGACGTGCGCGAGAAGGCGATCGCGCACCTGACGGCGATGCTCGCGCGCGGCGACCTTTCGCACAACATTGCGGCGAGACTGCCACTCGCGCGGATTGCCGAGGCTCACGAGCTCGTGGAGCAAGGAGGTGCGGTCGGGAACGTTGTTCTCGCGCTGGACGAGCGCGGCGCGGCCGACGGCGTCACGGCGTGAGTCCCAGCCGTCCCGCGCGGCGACTACGTCATGAGCAACTGGATCATGTCAGGACCGTTCCGTTTCGCCTGGTCCCGGCCCGTTCACGCTCCGGTTGCTGCAGCAGCAATCGGACGGCACGACGAAGGTACTGGACACAAGAGCAGTTGCCGTCGTCTTCGTATTCCCGGCCTAACGCTGACTCACAGCCTCGGAGTGTGGCGCGGGGAAGTCGGCTGCCGCACTC
>JBKOYV010000452.1:0-35384 GCA_046725585.1 Gemmatimonadota bacterium
GTCCTCAACGCCCTGGTGAACGTGGCGAGCGGAGCGAGCTGGGTCTCGTTCCATCACGGCGGAGGCGTCGGCATCGGCAACTCGCTGCACGCGGGTCAGGTGATCGTCGCCGACGGCACCCCCGAGATGCGCGTTAGGCTCGAGCGCGTGCTGACGAACGACCCGGGCATCGGTGTCGCGCGCCATGCCGATGCCGGCTACGAGCTCGCGGTCGAGACCGCGGCGCGTGAGGGCCTGCAGCTGCCCATGATCGGTCCCGCGAGGCCGGTCGGGGAGCCCGCTGACGGCGGGCAGGACCGGAACCGGGAACAGATCATGAAATGAGCCTTGTCGAGCGCGGTAAGGATTGTTAGGCGGGGCCGTCCTCGGTTCCCGGTTCCCAGTTTCCCGTTCCCGTCTTCGCATGCTTTCCGCCCGGTTCAAGCCGTACCACGTTCCCCTGTTCCTCGCGAAGTATGCGTGGCTCACCGCGCGGCGACGCCCGGTGCTCGTTCACTTCGAAGTCACCATGCGCTGCAACGCACGGTGCGGCTTCTGCGACTATTGGAAGACCCCGGCCGAGGCGAAGGAACACGAGCTGAAGAGCTTCGCCGACGCAGCCCGGTTCTTCAACCCGATGATGGTGACGTTCACCGGCGGCGAGCCGACGCTTCGACGCGACCTCGAGGATCTCGTGTCCGCCGTGAGCCGGGCGATCCGCATCAAGTACATCGCCATGATCACTCACGGTGGGATGTTGACTCCCGACCGAGCCTGGTCGCTCTGGCAGGCCGGGATCAACCAGTTCAACATTTCGCTCGACTACCTCGATGGCCGGCACGACACCGCGCGCGGCATCCCCGGGCTGACGGAAAAGATCTTCAAGAACGTCGCGATCATGCGCGAGCGCGGGATCGACTCGATCCGGTTCAACTCGGTCATCAAGGACGACAACCTCGATCAGATCCTGCCCATCGCTCGCCGGGCAGCGGAGCTCGGGTGCGGCGTGAACTACAGCGTTTACACCGACTCGAAGAACGGCAACAAGGCTCACCTGCTGCGCGATGACCAGCTCGCGGCGATCGACCGGGTCGTGGCGGACCTGCTGGCGTTCAAGAAAAAAAAGCGCGGCATCATCACCAACTCGGACTACTACATCGAGCAGATTCCGCGTTACGTCCGCGGCGAGATGAAGGAGCCGTGCCAGGCCGGGCTCCGAACCATTCACATCGATCCCACCGGACACGTGAAGCGGTGCCCGGATTTCCCAGTGGACTTTCACTGGACGGAGTTCCGCGATTACAAGCCAATCGACTGCAACGCCTGCTACTACGCCTGCCGTGGGGAGGCCCAGGCGCCGTTGAGGCTATCGCGCGTTAGGGATGTGATGGCGTGACTGGGGACTGGGGACATCGGGACTGGGGACTCGGCAAGGAGCCTTCTAGCGCCGAGGATGTCTCCTCGGCGCTAATAGCATCCCGGCCGAGTCCCCAGTCCCCAGTCCCCAGTCCCCAAGCGGTCCCCAGTCCCCAGCTGCTCTTCGTCAACGCATCCCAAGTCGTCACGTGTCGGGGGCCATCGAGAGCACGACGCGGACGTGAGATGAACGACGCCGGCATTGTGACCGGCGTCGCCGTTGCCGTCGATGGTGATCGAATCGTGGATGTCGGGCCACAGCGAAACCTGGAGGATCGATATCGCGACGCTTCGCGCGTCGATTGCAGCAACCGCGTGCTGACGCCCGGCTTCGTCGACTCGCACACCCACGCGATCTTCGGCAAGCCGCGTTTCGAGGAGCAGGAGCTCAGGGCGTCCGGGCTCGACTACATGGAGATCGCTCGCCGTGGCGGAGGCATCCATTCCTCCGTGCGTGATCTTCGCGCTCGATCCGAAGCCGAGCTGCTGGACCTCGCGATCCCGCGCCTGATGCGGCTCGCGGCTCACGGCGTCACGACCGTCGAAGTGAAGTCCGGCTACGGCCTCACTCCGGACGACGAGCTGAAATCGCTCCGCGTGATCCGGAAACTGGGTGAGATTCTTCCCATGCGCCTCATCCCCACGTGGCTTGGCGCACACGAAATTCCGCTCGAATTTCGCGAGATGCGTGACGGACGTTCCGAATACGTTCGCTTGCTCGTCTCAAGGATGCTCCCCGCCGTTTCGTCGGGGAGGCTCGCCCGTTTCGCGGATGTTTTCTGCGAGCCGGGTGTGTTCACGATCGACGAGTCGAGAACGATTCTCACTGCCGCGCGGTCTGCCGGGTTGGGGCTCAAGCTCCACGCCGACGAGCTCCGAGCGTCAGGCGGAGCCGAGCTCGCCGCGGAGATCGGGGCCACGTCAGCCGACCACCTCGCAGCCATCTCCGAAACGGGAATCCGCGTGCTTGCCGCGTCCAACACTGTTGCCACGCTGCTTCCTGGGACGATGCTTTTCCTCGGGAAGGAGAAGCAGGCGCCCGCACGTGCGCTCGTCGATGCCGGCGCCGCGGTGGCGTTGGCGACCGACTTCAATCCGGGAACGTCGCCGACCACCAACTTCCCGCTCGTCATGACGCTGGGCGTCAGCCAGCTGCGGCTCAGCGTCGCGGAATCGGTGATCGCGTCGACCGTGAATGGCGCCGCCGCGCTGTCGCTCGCCGACCAGGTAGGGCAGATCGCGCCGGGCTTTTCCGGCGACCTCGCGCTGTTCGATGCGAGCGATGTTCGCGAGCTGCCCTATTGGTATGGCGACAACCGATGCATCGCCACGTGGGTGCGAGGACGATCCTGTCATCCGTCCAGCAGCGATACCTTTCGAAGCCATCAAGGCCGCGCCGTCGTTCAGGCACTGACCGAATGATTTCTACGCGCTGATGTCCAACGCAGCGAAGCTGAAGAAGAGAGCCATCGAACTGGAGCAGAAGAAACAGTTCGACAAGGCCCTCTCGCTCTACGTGCAGTTCCTGCAGGAGAGCGACGGGTCGATCGACGACGCCGATATCTCGCTGTACAATCGCGTCGGCGACTTGATGCTCCGCACGGGGAACTCGTCGGACGCGCTGAGCTTTTTCGAGAAGGCCGTCGACCTCTACGCGGAGCGCGGCTTCCACAACAATGCCATCGCGCTCTGCAACCGTGTGCTGCGCCAGGCACCGGGTCGGGCCTCCATCTACTACAAGCTCGGGAAGATCAGCGCGACGAAGGGCTTCAAGAGCGACGCGAAGAAGAATTTCCTGGAGTACGCGGACCGGATGCAGAAGGCGGGGCAGATCGATGAAGCATTCCGCGCGCTCAAGGAGTTCGCCGACCTCTGTCCGGATCAGGACGACATTCGGCTGTTGCTCGCCGAACAGCTGACGAAGGAGAATCGCCAGGACGAGGCGCTCGAGCAGTTGCACAAGCTGCACGACAAGCTGGATAGCGAAGGGCGAACGGCCGAAGCACGCGCGACCGTCGATCGCATGAAATCGATCGATCCGGAAGCCGTTCCGCGGTCGTCGGGTTCGTATCAACCGCAGAAATCGTCGGACCTCATCTTCCTCGACACCTCGTACGAGGATCGTGCGCGGCAGGCAAAGCCTGCACCCAAGGCGGTCCCGCAGCCGGCTGTGCCGACGCCGCCCGGGCGCCAGGTGAGCGACCCGGATCTCGTGGTGCTCACGCTCGGCGATCAGCCCGAGGCGGCGGTATCCCCGGCCCAGAACCCGGGGCTGGCGGATGCCTTCGAGCTCGAGGCGCCTAACGACGATGCGACGCGCGATGCGATTCCGCTGCTCGCCGACGTCGAGGAGCGGCCGAGCGACGAGGAGCCAGCTGGGGAATTCGAGGTCGGGGCATCGCCAACGACGGCGCAGGATGCGACCAGCGAGCCGCTCGACTTCGCGTTGCCCACCGAACCTGCAACGGCCCACGCCGCTGTCGACGTCGTCGCGCTCGACCTCCCGGAGACCGGAGAGGAGTCGCGCGTTCGCGAGCACCAGGCGACGCCTGTCGAGCTCGCGGCGGAGACGTCCGTGTACGGTGCCGGTCCGTCCCTCGCCGTGGACTACGGCGACCTCGCTGCCGATATCACGGCACCGCTGGAGCCCGACGGGGGCGATCTGTTCGACTTCCGATCACCGCCGCGGAGCGACGGCGACGTCATGGACGCCGCACCACTCGCCTCGCTCGACCCCGACGTCGCGTTCCCATCGTTCGATCTCGGCGACGTGACAATTCCGTCGGCCGACGAGGTCACCTCGGGCGGAAGTCTGGCTGCCGCGTTAGGCCTCGACGTGACGCTGAACGGTGAGCTGGACGCATTCGATGTCGGCGCGGATGCGTCCACGAGCGACACGGCCCTCGCGGCGAGCCAGCGCGAGAGCGCGCTGGATTTGCCATCATCCGATTCGAGCGAGCCCCCCGACCTCGAGTGGCCCGGCGCCGAGCCGACGCCAGCAGGGCTTGAAGACTCCACGCTGTCCACGGTCGAGGCGAGCATCGAGGACATGATCATGGCCGTCGCATCGGCCTCGAGCGCGGACGTCGTCGATTCACAAACGCCGCCTCGAGAGTCCGAGACGTCGCCGGTCACCGCGCCGGTTGCCGCCGCTCCATCTGACGAGGACGCGCTGATCGACGTGTCGGTCGATGATCTGATTGAAGCGCCGTCGGCCGCTGTGGAGGCGCCCACGCCGGACGCGGGACGCACGAGCCGCTCCTTCCCGACGACGGGAGACATCGAGGTCGTGACCCCTCCTTCCGTCGAGCCGCAGCAGCCCTTGGCGGCCCCGGCTCCGGGGATTGCGTCGGTGCCGGAACCTGTCGCCGAGCACCTCGCGGGATGGGAGACGCAACGTGCGCAGGCCGAGCGGATGCTCGAAGCGGGCGACCGGGTCAACGGTGTGCAGATGCTCGAGCGCGTGGCCGCCGAGCTCGAGCGCATTGGCGACCTGGAACGCGCGCTCACGATCGTCGATGAGCTCATTCGCCTTTCGCCCGACTCGACCCGGCACCACCAGAAGCGAGTCGAGCTGGCATTCCGCTCGAACGATCGCGCGAAGCTGATCGACGCGTATATCGAGCTCGGTGACGCGCTGTTCCGGTCGGGCGAGGAGCGAAAAGCCCGCGCCGTGTACCAGCGCGTTCTGGAGCTCGCGCCCGACGACGCGCGTGCGCAGGCGGCCGTGGAATCCGTGTCGTCGATGTCGCCGCCGCGAGGATCCGGTGCGATTCCGGTGGTCTCCGCCGCGGCACCGCCGACGGAGGTCCGCCAACCTCCGTTGCGTCCGGCTTCGCGTGAACCGCGCCCGACGCCAACGCAGGTCTCGGCCAACGGGCCGCGTGCTGCCAATGGCATCAGCGCGCCGCTGCATTCGCACAAACCGTCGCCGCTCGATCGGAACGCCGCCACGAACGGCGAGTTCGTGGACCTCGGCGAGTGGCTTCGCTCAGGTGAGAATCCGAAGTCCACGCGTATGGTCGCCGAGGAGAAGCCTCCTACCGGCGACGAGCAGGCGGACTTCCAGGAGATGCTCAAGCGGTTCAAGCAGGGGGTTGCCGAAAACGTCGACGACGAGGACTACGAGAGCCACTACGACCTTGGCGTTGCCTACAAGGAGATGGGCCTGATCGACGAGGCGGTTGCGGAGTTCCAGAAGGCGCTCCGCGGGCATTCGAACCGGGTTCGTGCCTACGAGGCTCTGGGCCAGTGTTTCGTCGAAAAGGATCAGTATCAGGTCGCTGCGTCTATTCTCACCCGTGCCATAGCGATCGGCGAAGGAGA
Organism: Gemmatimonadota bacterium; assembly: GCA_046725585.1. Lineage (GTDB taxonomy): Bacteria > Gemmatimonadota > Gemmatimonadetes > Gemmatimonadales > Gemmatimonadaceae > JAJKIV01. The sequence goes on from JBKOYV010000452.1 coordinate 5,722, forward strand.
TGACAATCATCTCGTCGGTGTGCTATACCTTCTAGGCAGGGCGACCGAGGCATTGAGCAGGGATCGAGACGCCCTCGATTATTATCAACGGGTATTTGCCGTCGACATCGAGTTTCGCGACGTCGCGGACCGAATCAGGGCGATCGAACGGAAGGCGACTTGACCGCACGAGCCAACAGCTCACCCTCACTGGCCGACACGCTCCGGCAGATCCAGAGCCCCGTACAGGAGGGGCTACGGGGCGTCGTAGACGAAATGTGGCGCATCGTCGCCACCGACAATCCGCTCGTCTCGGACGTCAACGCGCATCTGCTGCTCGCAAAGGGCAAGATGGTTCGCCCGACGCTCCTGCTCCTCTCCAGCAATGTGGATGGGTCTTCTGAGCAGCGCGCGACGACCCTCGCGGCGGTTGCTGAGCTCATCCACCTGGCCACGCTGGTCCACGACGACGCGGTCGACCACTCCGTGATGCGGCGAGGACGTCCCACGATCAACGCCCTGTTCAGTCATCAGGTGTCGGTGATCATGGGCGACTTCCTCTACTCGCGAGCCCTGTCCGAGCTGGTCCGGCTCGGCGACATGGAGCCGCTGGCGGTATTCACGTATGCGTCGAACGCACTGACCCTCGGGGAAATGCGCCAGCTCGCGGCGCTCGATGCGCTGGCCTTCTCCGAGGACGACTACGACACCCTCATCGAATCGAAGACCGCGTCGCTGTTCGCAGCGGCGTGCGAGGTGGGATCTTTGTGCGGCGCGCAGCGGTATCGGAATGCGCTCACGAGGTTTGGGCAGCGGCTCGGCATGGCGTTCCAGGTAGCGGACGATCTGTTGGACTATACCGAGGCTCAGGAGACGACAGGGAAGCCAACCGGCCTCGACCTGCGGGAACACAAGGTCACCCTACCGCTGATTTTCGCGCTTCGGAGGATGTCACCGGCGGCGCGCCACCGTGTCGACGTGCTGTTCGCGAATCCCGATCCCGATGATGGGCTGATCGCAGAGGTTGTCGATATCGTGCGAGATGAGGGGGGCCTGGAGTACGCCCGCCGACGAGGCGAGGACTTCGCCCAGCAGGCTGAGGAAGCGCTGGGAGAGCTCCCCGAAAGCGCGTATCGCAACTCGCTTGCAGAGTCAATCGGGTACGTAATGGACCGGCGGTCGTAATGGCGACGCGGAACTCGTCGCGGCACCGACCGCTGTTCCACGGTGTAGTTTTGGCTATCGGCTTCATTGTTGGCGGCTTCATGACGCAGTTCGCCCGGAAATTCCTCCCGGTTGGTGCGGTGAAGGAGTTCCTGACCACGGGCGTGACGCCATCGGTTGGCCCGTTGCCCATCGATCTTGTTATCTTGAAGTTCGCCATCGGACCGATAGCCTTGGATGTATCACTATTGAGTCTCGTGGGTGTCTTGATCGCCTATCTCATCGCACGGTCGCTGTTCTAGGGAGACGATATGAATTTCGGGAACATGGGGTTCATGGAGATCCTCCTCATCCTCGTCGTCGTGCTCCTGCTCTTTGGCGCCAAGCGCCTGCCGGAGATCGGGGCGTCGATGGGCAAGGGGATCCGCGAGTTCAAGAAGAGCATCACGGACGTCGACCGCTCGCTCCGGGAACCGGAGCGCGATGCCCGGTTCGATCGCGACTACGGCGCGGACAGGATCCAGAGCCCGGCGCGCGAGACGCAGGCACAGGCACAGGAAGAGCGACCGGAGCCGAAGCGCCTCCTGAGCTGATCGGGAATCGGCGGGCGCCCGCGGAACGCGGGCAGATGGGAATAGGAAACCCCGGGATGTCACTCGCTCGAGGCGAGGCATCCCGGGGGTTTTGATTCCCGATTCCCCATTCGCTACGACGTAGTCTGTCGCGCCGATTGCGCTAGCGATTTCCGGCGATCATCGACCTTGGCATCAGTGCGGAGCTGCTGGAGGAAGGCCTGGATTCGCTGCTGACGCAGGCCCTGCATCGCCTGCTGTCGTTGCGTAGCCTTCTGCGCTTCCCACGCGGCGTGATCCGCGTCGACACGCCGGTCCACGCGCAGCACCACGACCCCCTCGCTCGTCCGGACCGGGTTGCTCACCGCACCGATCGGCAACGCGAAGGCGGCGCCGATCGCCTCGTTCAGACGGCCCAAACCCGCGACAAACCCTCCCCGCGTGAACACCTCGCTCGTCGTCGGGGTGAGGTTGTGCGACTGCGCGGCGCTTTCCAGCGACGAACTCGCCGCCGACGAGGCGAACTCCTTCGCCCGCGCCATCAATCGGTCGAGCTTCTTCTCCGCGACGAGCGTTGCCTTGATCTCATCGCGAGCCTGCGCAAGCGACGGCAGTCCGCCGGGCGAGAGTGAGTCCAGCCGCGCAAGCGCATATCCGTTGTCCGAGTCGAACAGATCACTGGTCTCGCCGGGTTTGACGCCGGAGAACGCCCACGCGCTCACGCTCGGGACGTATTGACCGGCCGCCGTCAGCGGCTGGCCCTCGATCGCCACGCCCTTCGCGGGCGTGAGCTTGAGCACCTTCGCCGCACTGTCGAACGGCTGCGGAGTCGTTTGCGCGGCGGCGATCTTCGCCAGCGCGTCGGCCTGTTTGTCGGTGCGGCTCGCCGAGGAATCGCTCTGCTGGTAACGGAGCAGGATATGCCTAACGGCAATGGTATCGCCCTTCTTCTCGTCGACCTTGATCAGGTGTACGCCGAACTGCGTCTCGACCGGCTCGGAGATCTGCCCAGGCGTGACCGCGTAGGCCGCTTTCTCGAACGCCTCGACGAATCGTCCTTTCGCCCCCCGGCCGAGTGAGCCGCCTTGCGCGCCGGAAAGCGTGTCCGCGGATTCGCGCTTGGCGACGTCCTCGAACTTCGCGCCTTTGAGAATCTCATCGCGCAACGCGACCGCGTGCGCACGAACGGCGGCGGAGTCCGCGGCAGTCACGACGCGCGGAATCGTGAGAATCGACACGACCGCGCGCCCCGGACGCTCCAACTCCTTCTTGTGGGAGTCGTAGTAGGCGCTGATCTCCGCGTCGGATACGGTGATGCCCGAATCGGGGACAGACGACGGGTCGAAGGTGACGAAGGTGACCTTCGTCGAATCGTGCTGGTCGCGGTAGGCTCGCCACAGCTCATCGTCGGTGACAAAGACCTCGGATGCGACCTGCTCGTAGAGCTTCGCCCTCGGGATCTCGGTGCGGTAGTAATTCTCGAGCTGGAAGTACAGGCCCTGTTGTCGAGCCGCCGCGCTCTTCAGGAACCGTTGATACTTCTCGAGGTCGAATCGCCCGTCGGTCTGAAGCTCGGGCGATTGCATGAACTGCGGCGGTGGGCTGAACTGCGCCGCCTGGACGATCTCCTCATCTGTGACCCGAATACCACGACGCTTGTACTCCTGATCAAGCAGCAGCGACTGCACGAGCTGATTGAACACGTCGTTCCGGATTTGCTCTTCCTCATCGAGCGACAGCGAGCGGCCGCGACCTTCCTGCTCCTGCTGAATTCGTTGCTGAGCGGCCTGTACCCACGTCGTATAAGGGATCTCGTCACCGTTGACCTTGGCAACGGCGGTTCCCGTCGTGATCGGGGCACGTCCGAGCAGCCCGGACGTCTCGGTAAAGAGGAAGACGCCAACGAAGACGACGACGATGAAGATCCAGATGTATTTGGCGGCGCTCCGCATCGATTGCAGCACGGCGCGTTACTCCTCAATCAGTATGACGGGTGTGGCGAGCCACGAAAAAACGTGGGTCTCAAGAGACGCGAAAGGTAGGCGTCAGCAGCAGCTAAAATCAAGAGAGAGTGTCACTTCTGATTGACTTGAGTCGTCAGAAGAATATAATTTCGACCGGTCTCGCCGCCCGGATCGCGCGGCATACGAGAGGGCATGGAATGGCCAGCAGCGCCCGGCTTGACGAGCTCAAGAAAAAATTCGAGGAAAACCCGCGCCGCTACTTCGCCCCGTTGGCGAACGAGCACCGCAAGTCCGGGGATCTGGACCAAGCGATCGCGCTCTGTCGTACGCACCTCCCGCAACAGCCAGGGCACATCAGCGGGCACATCGTGCTCGCCCAGGCGCTTTTCGAGGCCGGCAGCCTCGATGAATCACGGGAGATCTTCCACACCGCGCTCGGCCTCGACCCCGAGAACCTGATAGCGCTGCGCTACCTCGGCGACATCGCGAAGGAATCTCGCGACCTCGTGACAGCGCGGAGCTGGTACGAGCGCGTGCTCGAGGTCGATCCGCGCAACGACGAGATCGAAGAGCTCGTGCGCCAGCTCGACGCGACGGCGCCCGACGCGGCAGGTGACCCGGCTGTCGCCGAGCCACCCTCGTCGGTCGCGCCGCCCCCAGCGGTTCCGAGTGCTCCGACCCCGGCCGCGCCGGCGGAGAGCGACGCGCGATTCGCTCCGCTGTCGCTCGAAGAGGTGGACATTGACGACAGTTTCGCCGCTTCATCCGGCGAGGGCCAGCCTAACGACGCGGCGGCCGCGAAGCAGCCCGACCCGTACGCGGGTCAGTCGTCGTGGAACGCCGCGGAATCGGGAGCGGATGCTTCGCTCCTGAATGCGCCCGATATCGATCCATTCGATCTCGATCCGGCCGGCGGGGCCGACGCGCTTCTCGACGCGACAGACTCGCCGTCTACTGAAGACTTTTTCCTGAGTGAGCTGCCCGGCTCCGAGGCAACCGCGGACGGCGCCGTCCCGGACGCTTCGTACGAGCAGAATTCGTGGGCGGCACCCGAGGCGAATGACGCGCCGACCGCCGCTTCGCCGGCAGCCGGCGAAGCGACCGCCCTCGACGACGATACGTTCTATCTGGAACCGCCGCCGGCCGAACCGGCTCCCTCGACCGAGCACGGTGCAGCACCGAATTCCCCGGCCGAATCGATCGCCTCGGCTGCGGATACGAAAGACCAGATGAGCATTCCGGGAATGGACGCGTTCGCTGCCGAGTATTCGACGGGCTCGTACGACGCGATCCCCGAGCCGGCGCCTAACGGCGAAACGATCGAGAGCCTTGCCAACCAACCGACCGCCGAATGGCACGCGCCGCCCCCGCCGGCCTCCGCGACGAGCGACGAGGGGCTCGGGCTCGAGGTGATGGAGTTCATCCCGCCGTCGAGCGAGGCGCCCACGCACGCACCGGGTTCGATCCCGGACGCGACGGATACGGATCCGGTGCTTGGACGCACGCCCGCGATGGCGACGAACGAGGAGAGCGCGACGCCTGCCGCGTTCGTCACGGAGACGATGGCCGAGCTGTACCTCCAGCAGGGTTTCCGCAACGAAGCGATTGGCGTCTATCGGGAACTGCTGGCAAGGAACCCCACGGACGCGAGCCTGCGCGAACGGATCGAGCAGATAGAGAGTGGCTCCATCTCGAGCATCGGGATGGCGTCGGTATCCGAGAACGTCGTCGAGTCGGCGCTCAAGCGTCAGGGCAGTCGCCCGCCGCGCTCCGTGCGGTCGTTCTTCGCGTCGCTCGCGGGGCGTCGTGCGCCGGCTCCGCGCCAGCCGGCGCCGATGGAGTCGGGCGACGAATCGTTCGACGCGGTGGTCGAAGAAGCGTCATCGCACGCCGAGGCGTCGATCAGCGCAGATCCCGCGGAGTTGGAGCAACCGCTGGCGGCGCCCGAGGGGGTGGCGGAACCGAACCCGTCGTCCCGCCCTGGCCGCATAACGCCGGTCGCGTCGGCAGCCGAAACGCTTGCGAGCTTCGATCCGTTCGCGGACACAGCGGAGACCGAGCCGATGTCGATGTCGGCGATGGATGCGGCGGTGACACCTAACGAGCCGCTCGCCGAGTTCTCGAACGGAATCGCGACGCCGACGCCTGCGCGGAAGACTCCGCTGTCGACGGCCGCGGAGGCGTCCGACTCGGCGGCCGCGCCCGAATCGCCCGAATCGCCCGAACGCTCGCTCGAGGATCTGTTCCCGGACACGCCGGTCACCGCGCGCGCCGACGCGGCCGCGCAGACGTTCGCGTCGGCGTTCGGTCGTTCGGAGCCGCAAGGTCGTCCGACCCGCGCTGCGAGCAACGAGTTGTCGCTCGACCACGTGTTCCGCGGCGCGCCAGAGGGCGCGCCGGCGACGGATGGCGGCTTCTCGTTCGATCAGTTCTTCTCGGACGCCCGGACGTCGGGTGGAGACGCCGCGGCCGCAGCACCGGAGTCCGGTCGGGGCGGTGGATCGTCCGATCCCCACGACATCGAGCAGTTCACGGCCTGGCTCGAAGGGCTCAAGAAGAAGTGAGGATCGCCGTCCTCAACGGACCTAACCTGAATTTGCTCGGGACTCGCGAGCCGGCACTCTACGGCAGCACGACGCTGGCGGAGATCGAGGCGCGGCTGCGCGATGTGGCGCGCGAGCTCCGTGTGGAGATCGAATGCGCGCAGCATAACGGGGAAGGCGCGCTCGTCGAGGCGATCCAGGCGCTGCGCGGCCGCGCCGATGCGGCGATCATCAACGCCGGTGCGTACAGCCACACCAGCCTGGCGATTCGCGATGCGTTCGCGGCGGTGGAAGTGCCGTTCGTCGAAGTACACCTAACGAACATTTACGCGCGAGAGCCGGAGCGACGGCACTCCGCGCTGGCGCCGGGCGCGCGCGCCGTGCTCTGTGGCTTCGGCGCCGTGGGCTACGAGTTGGCGCTCCGCGGTCTGGCCGCTACGCTGACAGCACGTGTCTGACCGACGAAGTCAGCGCCTGGCGGCGCTCGTCGAGTCGTTGAGCGTGGCGCATCTCGATGGGCTGCTCGTCACGAGTCTGCCGAACATCCGCTATCTCACCGGCTTCTCCGGAACGAGCGCGCTCCTCTTCGTCACGGCGCGCGATGTGTTCCTCGTGACGGACTTCCGGTACCAGACTCAGGTGCGCACGGAGGTCGGCGACCTCGCGCGCGTCATGGTCGAGTCCCAGAGCCTCTGGACCGGCCTCTGGCAACTGCTGACACAGGGCTCATACGTCGAGATCGCCGGGTTCGAGTCGGCGCACATTGTCCATCGCGACTTCCAACGTCTCGTAGAAGCCGGACCGCGGCCGCGCTGGCGCCCGACGACCGATCTCGTCGAGACGCTCCGCGAACGCAAAGACCCATCCGAGGTCGCTCGCATCCGCACTGCGGCCGCGATGGCGACCAATGCGCTGGAGAAGACGCTGCCGGCCATCCGAGCGGGAATGACGGAGCTCGAGGTTGCCGGTGTTCTGGAAAAGTCCATTCGCGATGCTGGCAGCGAGGCGTTTCCGTTTCCATCCATCGTCGCCTCCGGCCCGAGATCGGCGCTCCCTCATGCGCGATCGTCGTCTCGGCTGATCGCGAATGGTGAGTTTCTCCTCATGGATTTTGGTGCGGCATCCGGCGGCTATTGTGCCGATGTGACCCGCACGATCGTTGTTGGTAAGGCAAGCGACGAGCAACGTGCTGTGTACGACGTGGTGCGGCAGGCGAACGAGCGTGCCGCAAGCGAGGTCCGGGCCGGGTTACGTGGGCGAGAGGCGGATGCGCTCGCGCGTGACTACATTGAGCGCTGTGGGTACGGGGAGGAGTTTGGCCACGGACTCGGGCACGGACTTGGGATCGAAGTGCACGAAGCACCGCGGCTCGCTCGCACTGCCGATGGACTGCTTTCCCCCGGCGCGGTCGTGACGATCGAGCCGGGTATCTATCGGCCGGGTTGGGGCGGCGTTCGCATCGAGGACGATGTGCACCTCGCGGCGGAGGGCCCCGAGCTCCTCACGCAGTTCACCCACGAGCTCCTGGAGCTCGCGTGAACCGGGAAGGGAGCCACTCGTCCATAGAGAGATATGATCGACCTACGCTACGTCAAAAAGCTCATCGAGATGATGGATGGGTCCTCAGTCGATTCGGTGGAGATCACCTCCGACAAGGGCATGAAGATCCGCATCTCGAAGACGCCGCAGCAGCGGGGTACGGTGCAGATCCCGACACCAGTGCCGATGCCCGCGCTTCTGCCGGCCGCCGTGCCGACGAACGCGTCGCGCATGACGCCGACGGAAGGCGTGTCGGCGGTCGCCGAGCCGGAGACGCTAGCGAAGACGGAGGCGTCGAAGACGAAGCTGTTGGAAGTGAAGTCTCCGATGGTCGGCACGTACTACGCGGCACCCGAACCGGGCGCCAAGCCGTACGTGGCAGTTGGCTCACGCATCGCCAAGGGTCAGATCCTCTGCATCATCGAGGCGATGAAGATCATGAACGAGATCGAATCGGAGTTCTCGGGCGTGGTCACGGAAATCGCGGTTCAGGACGCGCACCCCGTCGAGTACGGGCAGGTGCTCTTCAGGATTGATCCCAATGGCTAATCCCACGGTGGCGCCGGATCACGAAGCGGTAGCGGCGCAACAACGCGCCGCATTCAACTTCAAGGCGATCCTGCAGCAGATGGTGCAGCTCAACGCCTCGGACCTGCATCTGAAAGTCGGGCGGCCGCCGACGCTGCGCGTCAACGGCGATCTTTCGCCTTTGCCGCTGCCTGCGCTACGCCCCGAAGACCTAACGGCACTCGCGAAAGAGCTCATGACGCCGAAGCAGGTCAAGGAGTTCAGCGAGTATCGTGAGGCGGACTTCGCGACGGGCGTGCCGGGTATCGGCCGGTTCCGCGTCAACGCCTACCAGCAGCGCGGCACGATAGCGTTCGCGCTCCGAACGATCCCGCACACGGCGAAATCGGTCGCCGAGCTGAACCTGCCGGCGGTCGTGGAGGAGATCTCGATGCGGCCGCGCGGCCTCGTGCTCGTCACGGGCATCACGGGCTCGGGCAAGTCGACTGCGCTCGCGTCGATGATCCAGCACATCAACGAGCGGCGCTACGCGAACATCATCACCATCGAGGACCCGATCGAGTTCCTGCATCGCGACAACCGCTGCCACATCAACCAGCGCGAAGTCGGCACCGACACGGGCAGCTTCGCGCAGGCGCTGCGTCGCGTGCTTCGTCAGGATCCCGACGTCATTCTCCTCGGTGAGATTCGAGACCTCGACACCCTTGAGACGGCCCTCAAGGCGGCCGACACGGGTCACCTCGTGTTCTCGACGCTGCACACCACCGACGCCACGCAGACCATCAACCGCGTGCTGTCGTTCTATCCGCCGCACCAGCAGTCCGAAGTGCGCTTTGCGCTGTCCACGGCGCTCGCGGCCGTCATCTCATTGCGCCTCGTGCCGCGAGCCGACAAGCCGGGTCGCGTGCCAGCCGCTGAGGTGCTCATCAACACGGCGGCCGTGCGTGAGCAGATCCGTGACCTCAACGCCACGCTCAACATTCCGGATCTGATCAAGGAAGGCACGTCGCAGTACGGGATGCAGAGCTTCGATCAGTCGCTCATGCAGTGGTACTCGAGGGGCGTCATTTCGTACGAGAGCGCGCTATTCTACGCCAGCAATCCGAGCGAGTTCGCGCTTCGCGTGCAGGGGGTGGCGGCGTCGAGCGACACGAGTTGGGACGGCTTCCAGCAGGCGACGGCGCCGTGAGTTGAACGCGGGCCGGCGCCGCTGCATGTTCCTGCATCGACCCGAGACCGCAATTACTGCATTGACTGCGAATCGATTGCCGGGGAGCGTGGCGAGCTCGCTCGCGGCGCCGTCGGCCGCTCACCGTTAGGCCGACAGCTCCGCTGCATGTTCAAGAAAATCCTGATCGCGAATCGCGGCGAAATCGCGCTGCGCGTCATCCGCGCCTGTCGCGAGCTCGAGATCGAGACCGTGGCCGTCTACTCGGAAGCCGATCGCGAGTCGCTGCATGTCCGGTTCGCCGACGACGACGTGTGTATCGGGCCGCCGCCGGCGCGAGATTCCTACCTGAAGATCCCACGTATCATCGCCGCGGCCGAAATAACGGGCGCCGACGCCATCCATCCTGGCTACGGGTTCCTCGCCGAAAACGCCGAGTTCGCGGAGACGTGCCAGGCCTCGAACATCACGTTCATCGGGCCGACCGCAGAACAGATCCGCGTCATGGGCGACAAGGCGGCCGCTCGGCGCGCGATGACGGACGTCGGCGTTCCCATCATCCCGGGCACGCCGGGCCCCGTGGAAGACCCCGACGAAGCGTTGGGCTTCGCCAGGGACATCGGGTTTCCGGTGATCATCAAGGCTGCAGCCGGCGGCGGCGGGAAGGGAATGCGCGTCGCGAAGAATGCCGACGACTTCGGGCGATCCTTTCAGCTCGCGCGTTCCGAAGCACTGTCAGCGTTCGGCAACGGCGACGTCTACGTCGAGAAGTACCTCTCGCGTCCGCGCCACGTCGAGTTCCAGATCCTCGGCGACCGGCACGGGAACGTGATTCACCTCGGAGAACGCGATTGCTCGGTGCAGCGCAGGCACCAGAAGCTCATCGAAGAAGCACCCAGTCCCGCAGTCAATGCGGACCTGCGCGCCCGCATGGGCGAGGCGGCCGTGCGGGGCGCGAAAGCGATCGACTACGTCGGCGCGGGCACGATCGAAATGCTGCTCGACGAAGACGGGTCGTTCTACTTCATGGAGATGAACACGCGCATCCAGGTGGAGCATCCCGTGACGGAGATGCTCACCGGCATCGACCTCGTGAAGGAGCAGATTCGCGTTGCGAGTGGAGAGCCGCTCTCCGTGCGGGAGCTTCCACCGCTTCGAGGTCACGTGATCGAATGCCGTATCAACGCTGAAGATCCGTCGCGCAACTTCCAGCCATCTCCAGGAAAGATCGACTCGTTTCATCCGCCGGGAGGTCCCGGCGTCCGCCTGGATACGCACGTGTATGCCGGGTACACCGTGCCGCCCTATTACGACTCGTTGCTCGCAAAGCTCATCTGCCAGGGTCGCGATCGCGAGGAAGCGATCACCCGCATGCGTGTCGCGCTCGAGAGCTTCATCATTGAGGGCGTCACGACCACGGCACCTTTCCTCAGCCGTGTGATGACCCATCCGAGCTTCCGCGCTGGAGACATCGACACGAAGTTCCTGGAGCGCGAGGGCCAGCTCATGAAGGAGACGGGGTAGTGCGGGTCGACGTGTTCTTCGGCGGCCAGCAGATGACGCCGTCGGATGTGCAGGGACGGGTTGTGCTGGTGATCGACGTGCTTCGAGCCTCGACGACGGTGGCCGTCGCACTCGCCAATGGCGCGAGAGCGGTCATTCCCTTCGAGAGCTCCGACGAGGTGATCGATCGCGCGAAGCAGTTCGAGCGTGAGGACGTGCTTCTGGCCGGCGAGCGCCGAATGCGCGCGATCCCTGGATTCGACCTCGGCAACTCGCCGCGCGAGTACACCGCGGAGACGGTCGAAGGGAAGACAGTCCTCCTGACGACGACGAACGGCACGGTCGCGCTCGCTGGAATTCAGGGCGCACGTGACGTAGTCGTTGCATCGTACGTCAACTATTCTGCGGTATCGGCGATGATTCGGGTGGCCGCGCGCGGCGCGGCTGACGTGACCATCGTGTGCGCGGGTCGCGATCGGCAATTCGCGCTCGAGGATGCGGCATGTGCCGGGCGATTCGCGCGCGCAATCACCAGCCAGCTCGCCAACGCACGGCTCAACGACGCCGCGCAGGCCTGCTCCCTCATCGACAAACGCTATGGAGATCGGCTTGATCGCCTGTTCCAGGATGCGGAGCACGGACGCGCGCTCGCCGAAGCGGGCTTCGCCGAGGATCTCATCGTTTGCGCCCAGGTGGACGCACATCCCGTGATACCGATCTACCACGACCGGCAGATCACGAAGCTCGGACCAGACCGCGAGCGGTAAGAGTCCCGTGGGAAACACGCCTCTCAAGCGCGAGATCTGGGGGATCGCGCTGTTGCTGTTCGCTCTGTTTCTCGCCGGTGCGGTGCTGGTGCCCCCGGGGACAGCAGTCTACGAGTCGTGCACGGCGGCGAAGAGCGTTTTCGGGCCCGTCGGTGCGTGCCTCAGAAGCTGGTCCCGCGACCTGATCGGGATTCCCGCGGCGCTGCTGCTCCCGCTGATTCCCGCCGTCCACGCGCTTCGGCTGTTCGGCCGCCTCGAGTCCGAGACCGATCGCTCGTGGCTCGTGTTCCTGATCGGCGTGGTAGTGATCCTGCCGGTCGCGTTAGGCCTGGCTCGCAGTGTGCCGGCCGGGGAGCTCGATGCGGCGGCAGGGCTCTGGGGTGGATTTTTCGCCACGTACGCGGTGAAAGCATTCGGGACGGTCGGTGCGTGGATCATGGTCGCGCTCGCAGCGAGCGTGCTCGCGGCGGCGACGCTGAGATGGAATCCTATTCGGGCGCTGGTGGGACCGTCGGTTCCCGCGGGAAGCGGGAAGCGGGAAGCGGGAAGCGAGGCTGCAGAGCTGCTTGCCATTGCGGGCGAGGCGGACAAGCCGAAGCGCAAGCGCGGGAAGAAAACGGAAGTCCTTGCTGGCACCCCGGCCGACGTGGCGACGACGCTCGCGCCCACGCCCGAGGAGATGCCCGCGATCGATCCGTCGTTCATCCGTGAGGTTGTTCCGGAGCCTGACGAGGACGACGATGAAGTCGGCCTGCCGCGCGACCGGAAGAAGCGCGAACGCAGGTCGAGGAGCGAAGTGGCGGCCGAACGTGACGAGCGCGTTCACGCCGAGATCGACGCGACCGCGGTCGTTCTCGATATCGGCGGGGACGAGCTGCCGCCCACGGAGCTCCTCTCGCCGCCGCCGCCGCGCAACATCGAAGTCGGAAAGCGCGAGCTCGATCTCATGGGCGTGAAGCTCATGGACGCGCTGCGGACCTTCCGTGTGGAAGGGGAGCTCGTCGGTCGAACGACGGGCCCTGTCGTCACGCAGTACGAGATCGAACCGGCGCCGGGCGTGAAGGTCCGGCAGTTCGCCAACCTCGCGAATGACCTCGCGCTGGCCATGCGGGCGCCGAGCATCCGCGTCGTCGCGCCGATTCCGGGGCGAGGCGCCGTTGGCGTCGAGGTACCGAACCCGAACGCCGAAATGGTGACGTTCCGCGAGCTGATCGAGGCGCGGGACTTCCAGGGCGCCCGGGCGGCGCTGCCGATCGCGTTAGGCAAGGACCTCGAGGGCAAGCCCGTCGTGGCCGACCTGGCGAAAATGCCGCACCTGCTCATCGCTGGCGCGACGGGCTCCGGTAAATCGGTCTGCGTCAACACGCTCATCACGAGCCTCGTCTACCGGCACACGCCGAAGACCCTGCGCTTCCTGATGGTCGATCCGAAGATGGTCGAGCTGTCGGTGTACAACGTGCTCCCGCACCTGAGGCACAAGGTCGTTACCGACAACCGCGACGCCGCCGCGGTCCTCAAGTGGGCCGTGCTCGAGATGCAGGAGCGCTACGAGATCCTGGCAGCGAACGGGGCGCGCAACATCCAGGATTTCAACCGCAAGGTGCAGGAAGGCGCGAAGCTCAAGGCTCCCAAGGAGCAGGCCGTCGCGCTCGGAAATCCGGACTACCTTGGGGGCGTGCTGCCGTACATCGTCGTGATCATCGACGAGCTCGCGGACCTCATGATGACGGTGCAGGGCGAGGTGGAAACGCCGCTGGCAATGCTCGCCCAGAAGGCGCGAGCGATCGGCATCCATCTGATCCTCGCGACGCAGCGCCCGAGCGTGAACGTCATCACGGGCCTGATCAAGGCGAACTTCCCGAGCCGCATCGCGTTCCGCGTGGCGTCCCAAGTCGACAGCCGAACGATCCTCGACGGCGTCGGCGCCGAGGCACTGCTCGGGAACGGGGATATGCTGTTCATCCCGCCCGGCAAGTCGGAGCCGGCGCGTCTTCAAGGCGCGTTCATCTCGAGCGAAGACACCGAGCGCCTCATGCAGTGGTACGACGCGAAGCGGGAAGCGCGTCGTGCCGCGCTCGCCGCACAGGGTCTCGTCGTCGAGGAGCCGACGACCGCGGAGCCGGACATCCTCGAGACCATTCGCGCGCGCGAGGCGGCCGAGAAGCTCGGGGACGAAGCCGAGGAGTTCGACGATGCCGATCGAGACAAGCTGTTCCGCGAGGCGGCGGAGGTGTGCATCCAGCACCAGCTGGGGTCAACGTCACTCCTACAGCGACGGCTTGGCGTAGGCTATGGACGTGCCGCGCGCATTATCGATCAGCTGCACGCGGCCGGCATCCTTGGTCCGCCGAACGGGTCCAAGCCCCGGGAGATCCTGAGCGGCCTCGAAGACCTCGACCGGATCTGCGGTCCGCGCGCCTAGCGTTTCGACCGGCGGCGTTCGCCTAACGGGGGGCGTCGCCGCACCACGTGTGATCCCCGGTCGGAACGAACCTGGGAGACGGCGAGCGCACGTCCACGAGGGTCAACTCACCGACACAGCGAGTGGTATCCGCGGCGAAGTCCGGACGATTCGCACGAACGAATCCCCCCGATAACCCCATTGCCGGGCGCCGTAGGCGCACGTCGCGCCCGGGCAGGTACGGGGTGCAGGGGAGCGGCGCCGTCGAGCACTTCTCGAACGACGAGTTGAACGGGATCACGCTATGGTAGTTGAGCGTGTCGGCGACCGGCTGTGGTACCGGCGTGAGGACGTCCAGGTCGTTCACGCGCCAACGAAACAGACGTCCCGGAACCTCCGGCGCCGCCGGCACGACCAGGGCGGAGCGAGTGATCGGTGTGACGGACGCCCCTCGTGCCAGCGCGGACCACACGTTGAGCTTCTGCGATGCGAGCGCATACATGAACCCGACGACGACGCTCGCCAGCACGAACGTCAGTCCTGCGCGCCCACGCGACGGAGGACGATGAGCGATCGCTCGCGCGCGCGAGTGCATCGCGAACGCGAGCGCCAGGAGGGGCACCATGATCACGAACGCGTAGAGGAAGCGCGGAGCCGGCGCCTGCCATGCCGCAAACGCCACTCCGAGCGGCGCGAAGGCGCCGACCGCGCGCACACCGTCGACTCCGAAGGGCGGACGCTGCCCATCGCGCATGCGTGACACGCGGCGGAGGAGATAGATCGACAGCGGGGGAGAGGACACGGCCAACAGAGCGATCAATGGGTGATCGATGATCCACGGTCCTATCCAGCCGAGGGAAGCGCCCATCGACGATTCGCCGCGACGCTGCCATCGGGACACGTCGCGAACGTACGCGGCGTAGTCAGCCGCCCGTGACTCACCAACGGACCACGGAGCGTCGAGGCAGGCCAGCGGGGACGGGTATGCGGGGCAGCCCGATGCAACGAGGTTTGCCGCGATGAACGGACCGGCGACCGCCAAACCCAGCCCGGCGCACACCAACATGCGCCTGCCATACAATCGGGCGTCGCCTCTCCCTGGCGCGGCGAGCACCGCATACGAGCCGGTGGCGATGACAGCAGGGATCCCAAACAGCTTCATCGAGCACGCCCCGAGCGCGAGAACGAACGGGACCAGGCGCCGGGAGAACGATGTCGGAGCCGGCGACACGATCAGCAACGACCACGCGGCGACGAGGATCAACGCGTTCGTCGCCACGTCAGGCGACGGACTCGCCTCTCCGAGACCGGTGACGAGCCAGATGAGGCCCGCGGACCCGAACGCAAGAAACCAGTCGGCGATCTCGGCACGTCTCGCCGCGATGCGCGCGGTACCGAGCGCGGTCTGAACGCCGGCAAGCAGGAGTGCGAAGCCCAGCGGCACATTCGCGGCGCGATTCGCACCAGGCCCTACGTCGAACACGGCCGCCAGAGTAAACCATGCCGACACGTGCCCCAGGCGGTTGTGAATCAGGGCAATGCCGGGCACGGTGCCGACCTCACGCAACCATCGGATGATGCCTACGTGATACACGAGGGAGTCGTAGAGCGTAACCGGATCGCTCGCCAGCGAGGCGGCACCTACAGCGATCGCCGCGAGCCCGATGCCGATCGCTGGCGCGGGGATCGTACGACCCACGGCCGGGTACCGTTTTCGCGGCGTTCGCCACGTCGCGATGGCACCTAACGCGCACAGCAGCGTAGCGACGCACATCGAAACTCCTGGCGTCAGAGCCGTAAACAGCGATACCGCCAGGAGTGCGACTGCACAGACAATGACGCCGATCCATGCCGCGAGAATCAGGCGGTCGCCGGCGCGAACGTCGTCGACACCGAGCAGCGCGAGAACGCCCCGCCCGGTAACCGACACTGCCACGAAGATTACCACCCAAGCCGCGAGATCGAACGCCATTGGGATCCCATCGCCGCAAGCCCGAATTGCCCATCGTGAGGACCTGCCGTAACGCAAACCTCACGCCGGACTCTACAGCGAACGAGCAGTCTGAATGTCGACCGCCCGGTCGAGCAAGGCGCCGAGCACCGCTGCCTGACGCGGCTGACTGTATCGCTCGATCTCGTCGCGATCCCCCGCGTAAGGAATCGCTCCGCTGTTTTTCCACTCGTCGAGCCAACGCGCGAGGACCCCGGCCGCAGCATCCGCCGACGCCGCCGTCGTTCCGGCGCGGGTCGTCTCGAGAAGGCGATCGCCCCAGGCGCCGGGGTCACGCGGCAGGGCGAGGATGGGGCGTCCCGCGTTGAGGTACTCGAACGTCTTTGCCGGGTAGCTCAGCGTCCCCTCATCCGGCGAGGGATTCGTGCAGTTGAGCAGCACCAGCGCATCGGCTTCTCGTTGTATCCGGAGCGCTTCGTCAGGTGGCACGCGTCCCACGAAGCGACATGCTCGCGCCGCCGCCGGAAATGCTGCGAGGGTCGCCTGGAGCTCCGCGTCTCGGCCGGTGCCGGCGAGAATCAGCTCGAGGGGCGGGGTTGAACCACCGTGCTCGCGGAGCACTCGTTCCAGAGCGCCGAACAGCATGTCGGGACGCTGATCGCCCGGATATATGGAGCCTGTGTACGCAAGGCGGAGTCGCTCGTGCGTCTCACGCGCGACGCGCGGGCTCTCGTCAGGGTCGTAGCCGACCACGACGACGTCGCCGTCGAGCCCGTAGGTGCGCTGCACGTAGGCAAGCATCGCCGGCGTGATGGCTCCCGCCAGCGTCGCGTGGCGCATCCACGCGCGATGACGCCGGTCGGCATACGGACGCCACGCTGCGCGCCTTTGACGCTCGAGGTGAAAGCTGTACAGGTCATCGAACTGGGCGACCCACGGCAGCCCGGTGCGTCGCGCGATCTCCGAGGCAACGAGGTGCGCCGTGGCTGGCGGACAGAGGCTGCAGATCGCATCCACGCCTTGGCGCCGGGCGGTATCGACGCCGGCGTCGATCGCGAAATCGGCCCACCCGCGAAACCCATCCGGGAAGTCGCCGAACGTTGGCGAGAAGAGTGACACCGCTCGCCGCGTTAGTACCCGTGCGGCCCAGCCAATTGAGGTTTTGCGGCGCCCTTGCGTCGTCGTTTCGGAAGCGGCTGCGACGTTCCGCCTAACGGCTCGGTTCGCGGCTGGGGCCTGCTCACCGTACGCGCCGCCGAGCCGCTGGTGCATACGTCGGAGCGCGTTGTCGCGCGTGTGATACGGCGTGCGAATAATGCGCACACCCAACAGCTGCTCGAGTGCCTCGGGGTTTTGCGCGACCGTGTACACTCGGTGATCTTCCGCCGCGACGTCGTTCGCCCAGTCCTTCGTCAACACGGAAGGTTGCCAGCCAGCATCCGGCAGGTACTTGCAGAGCTTCGCCGCGCGACGCGCGCTCACATCGTATTGCGGCGGGAACGTGTACGAGACCAGCAGGACCGACCGCATCACGGTACCGCGTCGACCGGGCGCAGGGCATCGACGTCGACTCCGAGAAAGTCGGCGAACCGGCGGCGAAAGATCTCGAGGTCGAAGCACTCTTCGAGGCCGACCCGCGCGGCGAGCGCGGCACGAGCGTACGCCTGGCTGTCGCCCACGAGGCTCTCGAGGGCCCCAACGATCCCGGCGGGTTCCAGCGTGTCGCACGCGACGCCAGCCGGATACCGGGCCAGGAATCGTGACGGCGACGACGCGCGAGGGGCATGCAGGAAAACGGGGCGGCCAGCCGCGAAATACGACGCGAGCTTCGACGGAAAGGCCTGCTGCACGACCTCGGCGTACTGCGGCGCCATCATGTACGGGAGGTAGCACACGTCCGACTCTGCGAGGAGCGCGAGGGTTTCACCGCGGTCGCGCCAGCCGAAGAACTCGATGCGGGCTGCGGAGCTGACATCCACGTCGAGCCGCGACCCGAGATAGCGGATCACGACGTCGCGCTCGGCGACGCGCCATTTCACGCTGGCGAGGGCGCGGAGCAGGGCATCCCACTCGGCTCGCGCGTAGAGGCTGCCCGCGTAGGCGATCGTTAGGCGGTCAGGATCCGGAGTCGTGGCGGGCGCACGCCACCACCGTCGTGCGATGCCGTGCTGCATCACCACGCATCGCGCCCCGTAGGCCGTCTCGTACGCAGCCCGCATCTCGTCTGACATCACGCCGCATGATTCCGACCGCCTGACGGCGGCGCCGAATGCGCCTACCAGCATATCGAGGGCGCGACCGCCGAGCTTCCAGTGCTCACTCAGGTAGAAACGAGGCGGGTCCCAGACGAGCGGGCGAAGCGGTACCCCAATCTCCTCAGCAGCCGCCGCGGCAACGCGAATCGACGTCGGACTGGCGAGCGGCACCCAGATCGCCTCCACCACCGCCTCGCGCGCGAAGCGGGTGATTCGCGGCAGCACGTCGCGACGCGTGCGTGTTTGGATGTAGCGCTCGTACGGCAGCCGCGTGACGCCGTGGAAGTGCCGGCCAAGGCGGAAGAATCCGTGCTCCGGTGGCCGAGGAACTGTCGTGCGCGGAGTGTTCGCGAGCCATGTCGGCCACGGCACGTTCTCCCACGGGCCGATCGCGACGCAGGCCAGCCGATCGGCCGGGTACAGCGCACACAGGTCGTGCAGATAGAGCCCACCGACACCCGGGCAGCCGGGGACCATGTCCGAGATGAGGAGCGAGCGAGGCAGCCGCCCGACCGGCGTCGATCGCATCGTCAGCCGAGCTGGCGCTCACGTCCGAGCCAGTCGACGTACTCGGCCAGCCCCGGCTCGAGCGCGATGGTCGGCACGAAGCCTAACGCCTGACCGATTGCCCGGATGTCGGCGCGACTGTGGCGCACGTCGCCCGGACGCGGCGGGCCGTGTTGCACGGTGGCGCGCCGTCCCGCCGCTTGCTCGAGCAGGTGCACCAGGTGATTGACCGTCACGGCGGTGCCACTCCCGAGGTTGAACGCGCCGCTGACGCCACGATTGTACGCAGCGAGCACGTTCGCTCGTGCCACGTCCGCCACGTTGATAAAGTCGCGGGTCTGCTCGCCGTCGCCGAAGATCGTCAGCGGCTCGCTCCGCAGAAGCAGCGTCGCGAAGATCGGGATGACGTTCCCGTACGCGTCGAACCGCTGATTGACGCCGTACACGTTGAAGTACCGCAGGCAGATCGCTTCGAGACCGTAGAGCCGCGAGTACACCAGGCAATGCTTTTCTCCGGCGAGCTTGCTCACGCCGTACGGCGAGTCCGGTTCGATGGGATGGTCCTCGGCGATGGGAAGCGTGCGCAGCTCGCCGAATATGCCTGCCGATGATGAGTACACGACCTTGCGCACGGCCGCCACGCGCGCCGCCTCCAGCACGTTCAGCGTGCCGAGCGCGTTGACCGCCGTGTCCGCCCGCGGGTCTGCCAGCGACCGTTGGTTCCCGACGGACGCTGCCATGTGGATGATGACGTCGGCGCCCTTCGCGGCCTGGACCACGCGGTCGGCATCCCGCACGTCGCCCTCGATGAACCGAGCTGCACTCCCGTCGACGTTCTGGCGATAACCGGTCGACAGGTTGTCGAGCACCGTGACTGAATGCCCGCCGTCCAGCAGCAGGCGGACGACGTTCGATCCAATGAAACCCGCGCCGCCGGTGACGAGGACGTTCATCGATCACGCTCCACTCGTGGGACGGCGTCTGACGCGTGGGTCAGCATGGCGGCCTGACGAGTGCCTGGCGATAGGCGAGGACGATTCGCATCACCGTGTCGCTCACCCGCGCGGTCAGATACTCCGGCGGCACGATCCAGTCTCGTGGTCGCTGAGCGACGGCGCGCACGCACGCCACCATGCGCTCGGGGTCGGCGCCGCTCAGCACGTTGCTGCCGCATTCCAGCGTCTCCGGCCGTTCCGTGGCATCGCGGATCGTGACGGCCGGAATCCGCAGGATGCAACACTCTTCTTGGACGGTTCCGCTGTCGGTCAACACACAGAACGCCCGTTGTTCGAGCGCCACGAAATCGAAGAAGCCCATTGGAGGCATCACGCGCATCTGTTCCGCCTCGAGATCGAGCCCGAGCGATTCGAGTCGGTTGCGCGTCCGCGGGTGCAGGCTGATCACCATCGGTAGGTCGTGCTCGGCCTGTACGCGCTCGAGGCCCGAGGCGAGCGCGCGAAGCCTCGCGGGGACGTCGACGTTTTCGGCCCGGTGCATAGTGACCAGGAAATACCGCCCGGTGGTGAGATCGAGATCGTCGAGTGCCGCCGACGCATCGATGCGTGACCGATACGCGTCGATCACTTCGCGGATGGGATTCCCGGTCACATAGACACGGTCCGCCGCGATCCCTTCCCGGAGGAGATTCGCCCGACTCCGCTCGGTGTATGGCAGCAAAACATCGCTCGAGTGGTCAATGAGGCGTCGATTCGTCTCCTCGGGCACGCGATCGTCGTAACAGCGGTTGCCGGCCTCCATGTGATACACCGGGATGCCCAGTCTCTTGGCGACGATGGCCGAAAGCCCGCTGTTCGTGTCGCCGAGAATCAGGAGTCGGTCCGGCCTAACGCGGAGCATGACCTGCTCGACCGACACAATCAGCTGCGCAACCTGCTCGCCAAACGACGTCGCTCGAATTCCGAGCGACACGTCGGGTGCTCGCACACCGAGGTCTCGAAAGAAGATGTCACTGAGCCCGGCTTCGAAGTTCTGCCCGGTATGGACCAAAACGTGCTCGCACACGTCGTCGAGCAGTGGAATGAGGCGGGACAGCCTGATGATCTCGGGTCGAGTGCCGAGGATCGTCATGAGCCTCATCGCACGAGTTCCACTGCCTGGTCAGGCGCCTGCTCAGGCATGAGCCCGTGGCGCTCGAGCAACTCCACTACGTCGTCGTACGACAGGACCTCGGTCGCCGAGCTGTACTCGCCGGGCATGTCCGCAAGCGCTTCGGTCGTATCGCGCAGCTCGGGCAGAATGGGGAGGATGGCGTAGTAGCTCCCGCGGTCGACCGTGCGGTGGCACTCCTCCTCTGAGATGAGTATCTCGTGGACCTTTTCGCCGGGACGAATGCCCGTCTCGAGGATCTTGATCGGCCGCGTGCCCACGAGCGCGCCGGCGACGTCGATTACCCGCGCCGACGGAACTCGGGGGATGTAGGTCTCCCCGCGTCGGGCACCGCGAATGGCGGCGAACACTGTGTCGACGGCTTGCTCGAGGCTCAACAGGAAGCGCGTCATGTTTTTCGTGGTGAGCGTGACCGGGCCGCCCTTGCGAATCTGGTCCAGAAACAGCGGGATGACCGAGCCGCGAGAGGCGAGCACGTTACCGTACCGGACGCACACAAAGCGCGTCTGTGTACACGTCACGTTCGCCGTCGTGAACACGCGCTCCTGAATCGCCTTGGTCATGCCCATTACGTTCACGGGCTTGCACGCCTTGTCCGTCGAGATGCCGACGACCGTTTCGACGGGGAGTCCCCCTTCCCGGATTGCCCTCACGATGTTCTCGGGGCCACCGACGTTTGTGCGCACCGCCTCGAACGGAAAGTACTCACAGGTCGGCACCTGCTTGAGCGCGGCGGCATTGAGCACGACGTCCGCGCCGCGAAGCACGGCGGCGACCGAGTGAAAGTCGCGCACGTCACCGACGACGAATTGGAGAAGCTCCGCCGAGTTCCGGTACACGATCTCGTCGGTCGCGACCGCGCGATTCTTGTAGTGCAAGCGCATGTCGTGCTGCTTGGCCTCGTCACGCGAGAAGACCGTCACGCGACGCGGCCAGCCCATCTCGCCCGCGAGAAGTCGGCGCACGAGCGTCTTGCCAAGGGAACCTGTGCCGCCGGTTACGACGACGTGTTTGCCATGGAGATCCACGAGTTTTTCAGCCGATCATAGGGGAGTCGTGTCGCGCTCGAACGACAAGTCTGGTTCAATCCTCGTGCCGAGCCGCATCAAATTTTGGCCCATGTATCGTAAGGCGTCGGGTCGACCACCAGCTCGGCTATCATGCGCGACCAAGTCGGCGGCCGATACCCCGTCGCGTTCATGAAGCGACTCGCGTCGAGCGTGCGATCGCAGACGAACGAGTCGTCTGCCTCCAGCGTCGAGCCGAGGTGACAGGCGTCGTTCACCATGGCGAGGAGGTCGAACTTGGCGATTGGCGCGCCGGCGACATGCCACACGCCGCTCAGGTCACGGTGCTGCTCGATGCACGTGGCGATCACGCGCGACAGCTCGAGCGTCGTGAGTCCGCTGAATCGGGCGCGCGTGAAGCCCGGGACGGTCTGCCCGCGGCGCGCTAGGAACCACTCGATCAACCCGTGGGCGGATCCGATCTCGCGCCCGACCATCGACGTCCGGATCGTGAGGCAGTGCTCCCGATCCACCTCGCCGAGCAATTTCGTGCGGCCATAGAGGTCACGGGCATCGGGGACATCGGTTTCGGTGTAGGACCCGCGCGTCCCATTGAACACGCAGTCGGTGCTGATGTGGATGAACCGGGCGCCGATGCCTTCGCAACAGTCCGCCACGCGGTGCGGCAAGAGCGCGTTTACCGCGATCGTGTTCGTCGCGTCGTTCGCCTCGCGATGCTGCTTCACGACGCCCACGCAGTTCACGACGACGTCGGGGCGCGCGACCGACACCGCGCGCTGGAGGTGGCCGTCTGCCGTCGCGTCGACGCCATCGATCAGGCAATGCTCGTCGAACCAGCCAAGCTGGGCGTAGTCGCGATAGGATCGGCGAACCGCGACGAACGCGTCCATGCGCTCGCGCAGCTCCCCCCAGAGCCGGTGTCCCAGCATCCCCGCGCCGCCAAGGACGAGCGCCCTCATCGCTCGCTCCGCGATGCCAGGGATTCGTAGAGACTCAACGCTCGCGCCCGGACGGCCGCGCGGTCCGCGAGCTCCCGAACGAGACGGAGATTGCGTTCGGCCGCGCCATCGACCAGCGCGTCGTCACCCATTGCGCGCACGAGTGCCTCGCCGATCTCGTCCGGGTAGAGATTCCTCGCAAACAGCACGTTGTGACCGTTGCGCACGAGCGGGCGAATCGTGTCGAGCGGTGACAGGATCGGGAACGCCCCGGTCGCCATCGCCTCGAACATCGAGTTTGGCGTCCCGTCCACGAGCGACGGCGCCAGCATCACGCGCGAACGTCCCATGAGCTGGAGCAACTCGGCGCGCGGGATCCGATCGTCGATCCGACACGCCTCCTTCACTCGCGCCGGCAACGCGTGAAACCACATGCGCGTCTCGGGAACCGTCGCCAGGATGTGCACTTCGCATGGCGGCAACCGATCCCAATGGCGGGCCAGCGCCTCGAACACGGGAAGCGCCTTGGACCACGGGCACTCGTATGCCTTCGGCCACAGGATGACGGACCGCGTCGATGGCGCGCCGCTCGCGTACAGGCGCAGCGCATCGATGTCGACGCCCCCGGTACCCGGGACCGTGCCGATTGGCGAAAGTTGGTCCTCGCGAACGCCCATCTCGATGGCGATCTCGAAATTGATCGCGTTGTCGCTCAGGATGCAGTCCGCGGCACGCATGACGGTCGCCAATCGCGACGCACGTGGCGCATCGAATCGCGCGAGAGCGAGGTCCGAGCCGCCGCGCGTCTGCAGGATCCATTGGCCGATCGAGTCGAGGCCGTACTCACGCCGCGTGTCGAAGTAGAACTCACCGGCCGGGTCGATTCCAAGGGTGTGGACGATCGTCGGCTTCCACTCGCGAATGACGCGTGCAAGCCAGCGCTGCTCGATGGCGCGGTCGCTCGACACGAACCGTGCAAAGACGCGCTTCGGTGCGCGGGCCAGTCGCGACGTCGCATACAATTTGCGCCGCGTCCGACCGTCGAGGCGCTGGTTCGTCGGCGAAGTGACATACGTGCGGACAAGCCACTCGACCGGCGGCAACCCGCCGGGAAGCGCGAACAACCGCACGTTGAACTTGGCACCGGCAAGGAGATCGATCCACGCATGCGTGTGCGTGCTCTCGGGGTGGCCGACGAAGAGAATGCGCGGGCGTCCGGGGAAGGGATCGTCGTCGAAGTGCGTGACCGGCGACCACGAGTTACGAGGCTCGGTGGGAGTCGTTCGGCGCACGTCGCTCGAGTCCCGAACGGGCTTGTGTGCGATCGTCACGTGTCACCGCCCGCCGCGAGCGTCACCTCCGCCGGCACCTCGTTAGGCCGAGTCGGCAGCTTGCCCGCCGATGGATGCCCGCCCGTATCGAGCACCTCGCGGCACCAGAGCTCGAGCATCATGAGGAGCCACGGCTCTGCCCACGACGCATCGCGGCGTCGGAACCGATCCCGGACTCGCTCGACGCCCGCGACGTCGAGGAGCCCGCGGTGCCGGGTGCTTCGGGCATCGAGCGCGTCGTCCATGACGTCGCTGAGCGGCCCTCGAAGCCACGCGTCGAACGGCATGGCGAACCCTCGTTTTTCCTGCACGTCGAAATCCGGCGGCAGCCATCGTCGGCCAACGTCGATCAGGACGCGTTTCGCTCCGGTGTCGCGATAGGTCTGGCCGTACGGGTTCGCCGCACGCACGTCGCCCAGCTTGGCCGAGTCGGGCAGCGACAACGCCGTGTCGACGACGACGGGGTCGAGGTAGGGTACGCGAACCTCGAGGGAGTGTGCCATCGAAGCGGAGTCGATGTCCCGAAGCAGCTGGTTCGTGAGATAACCCCGCATCGCGAGCGCGGTGACCCGTTCGATCACGGAGCCGCGCGGCAGCTCATCCAGGTGCATGAGATCGCGCTGGGGCGGGGTACCGGCCCCGGCGCCGGCGGCCACGCTGGGCAAGAGCAATCGCGCGGCGCCGACCGGTCCGAAGATCTGGTACGTCTCCGCGTACCACCCGACGAACCCCGCGCGCCGCAGCCGGTGAATTCGTCCGCCGCCTCGGCGTCGCAGGAGCCCGTCGAAGGCGGGACGCCGCGCCGCGGCCGCGACCATCGACTCTGCGAGCGCGCGCCATGGTTCGCGACTCCGTCGCTCCGTGTCCTGCACCATGGTGATGAACCATGGGTAACCTGCGAACAGCTCATCACCGCCTGTGCCGGAAATGGCGACCGTAACGCGGCCGCGTGCCGCCATCGACACGAAGTAGCTGTTGACGCCATCGACGCTCGGCTGGTCCAGCGCGCCCGCGATGGCGTTGATCCGGTCGCGCACGTCGTCGCCGGTGACGACCGAAGTCGTGTGGTCCGTTCCGAGATGCCGCGCCATCCGCTCGGCGTCGCGTGTCTCGTCGATCTCCATACCTTCGTCCGTGAAACCGACCGAGAATGTCTTGACCGGCGTGCCGAGGGCCTTCGTCATCACCGCGACGAGGATCGATGAGTCGACGCCCCCGCTCAGGAACGCGCCGAGCGGAACGTCGCTCACGAGCTGCAGACGGGCAGAGTCCTCGAGGATGGTCGCGACCGAATCGACCTGATCGTGGTAGGCCCGGACGCGAAGCCCCTCGCGGCGGTCGGTGCCCAACGACCAATATCGCTCGATCCGGCTCCGGCCTCGTTCGACGATCAGCCGGTGGCCCGGCGGAAGCGCGTACACGTCGCTCAGCATGGTGCGCGGCTGGACCACCGCGCCGTAGGTGAGCAGCATTCGGAGCCCTGCCGGATCGACGCGCGGAGCGACCAGCCCGCTGGCGAGCAAGGCCTTGAGCTCCGACGCGAACACCAGGCGTTCGCCCGGTTCGGTATAGAGGAGCGGCTTGATCCCGAGGTGATCGCGGGCCAGCAGGAGTCGCTCGTGTCCGGGCCCGCGACGCGCGTCCCAGATCGCGAGGGCGAACATGCCCCGGAGCCTAACGAGGAAGTCGTCACCGAAGCGCTCGTATAGCCGCAACACGACTTCCGTGTCGGACGTCGACCGGAAGCGGACGCCGGCAGCCTCTAGGGTCCGACGCTCGTCGCGGAAGTTGTAGACCTCGCCGTTGTACACGATCCGGATGCTGCCACCCTCGGTCGCCATAGGCTGATGTGCGGCGGAGCTCAAGTCGAGCACGGCGAGTCGCGACATACCGAGAGACGCTGACTCACTTGCCCAGACCCCGTAGTCGTCCGGTCCGCGGTGATGAAGCGCCGTCACCATCGCGTTGAGTGCCCCGTCAGCGCGTGGCCCGACAAACCCGCAGATACCGCACATGTCAGGTTGCCTCCGGGTGGTTTGCGAACGCCATTGTCGCGTTGCGATTGTCGGCCCTCGGAGCTTCGGGGGCGCCGCGGGCGCGTGCCTCGACTCCGTTGCCCGCGCGGCAGACGGTCACGTCGCGGAGCCCTAGGGCGAGCAGAGTCGCGCGAATCTCCTCCGGCTCCCGGAGATGTTTGTAGTAGTCGGTGAGCGTGTCGTGCGTGTCGAGCAGGGCCCACTCGGCGAGCAGGTCCGGGCCGAGCTCGGGATACGCGTCGTAGTAGTCCACCACGGGCGACACTCGCGCGAGATACCGGCGGAGGCGGCCGAATCCTCGGCGTCGATGCCACAGCGCGCGGTGGAGGGGGAGCAACGCATGAGTGATGCCTAACGCGACATAGCGTGATCGCTCGGGCGGCAGGCGAAGCAGCAACGCGCGGATCAGTCTCCGCGACCACGTCGCCGGGTACGCGCGCGAGTAATGGTCCATCGCGAGCAGGCCGCCAGGCTTCACGTACCCCGCCAGCGCGGCGATAGTCTCTTCCGGATTCGGCGTGTGCTGCACGACACCAAGACAGACGACGACATCGAATGACCGCGGCGCGACCGGAAGCTCTCGCACGTCCGCCTGGCAGATGAAGTAGCTGTGCGAGGTCCCGCAGTTCGCGTAGTTCGCCTCTACGGCGGCCGAGAGGTCCGTCGCGACGACGCGAGCGCCGGCGTCGAGCAGGACCTCCGTAAACCGTCCCGCGCCACAGCCTGCCTCGAGCACCGTCTTGCCGCGAACTGCCTCCAGACTACCGCCTAGACATCGGCTCAGACGATCGCGGGAGATCGTGGTGCCGCTGTACGAGTCGAGTTGGGAGCGTTGGAAGCGCTTCCATTGCCAGCCGAACGCGGCGGCGTAGTCATCCGACGTCACGAAACGCGGAATGCCACGCACGACGGGTACCTGGCAGCCACTCGCACAGGCGAGCGCGGCCGCGTGCTCGACCTCGTTGCTGTTCCCGAAGCCACCGTGAAGGGCCAACGGTTCGGCATGAACCAGGCAGCGCAATTCCGATGGGATTCGCACGGTGCCGGATTGCCTAACGGGCCCCCCCGGCCGCGCTGCGCGGCTCGGGGTCATCCCGCACGCCCGGTCCAACAACGTCGGCGGCGGGAGTCGAGATGACGACGCTGTGTTTGAACGCACACAGGTACGAACCCGGGAACTGCTCAGAATGCTGGAGTTGCTGTGGGTCGGGCTCCACCTCGAGCGTGGCAGCGTACAGGATCCCGTCGATATCCTCGACGTTGCCGCGGCCCATCCAGAGGCCGACGAGATACGTGCCGGGCTTGAGGCGGAGATCGTCGAGCGCGAATTCGACGCGAGCTTCATCACCCGGGTTCATCGAGACGAAGCGCCCCTGCATCGCCGTGTTCGCGTCGACGAGCCGGTACCCGCTCGCGTCGTAAATCGTGATGCCGACGTTGGCGCTGTCGACGGGCCCGGAGCAGACGATGCGCGTCACGACGCGAAGGCGGCTGCCCGGGCACATCATCTCGCGCGTGGTTCCATCGCGGCGCTCAGGCACGAACCGGAGCGATACGAAACGCGCCTTGCCCGACCCGAAATGCTCGGCGCCCGACAAGTCCGTCGTTGCGGCCGGCGGCGCGGTGAGCGTCGCCTGATACCGTGCGGCGACCGTGATCGGGTCGGAGTCCAGCATCAGTCGACCGGCGTCCAGCAGGAGCGCGCGGGAGCATAACGAGACCACCGCTCCCATGTTGTGGCTCACGAACAGTACCGTGCGACCGCGCCGGGCCACCGTTCCCATCTTGCCGAGGCACTTCTTCTGGAACGCGGCGTCGCCTACCGCGAGCACCTCGTCCACCACGAGAATATCCGGCTCTAGGTGTGCCGCCACGGAGAACGCCAGCCGCAGGTACATGCCGCTGGAGTAGTGCTTCACCTGGGTGTCGACGAAGCGGTCGACCTCGGCGAAGTCCACGATCTCGTCGAACTTCTTCTGGATCTCCGCGCGTCGCATTCCGAGGATCGCGCCACTCAGGAAGACGTTTTCGCGTCCCGTCAGGTCCGGGTGGAAGCCCGTTCCCACCTCGAGCAGTGACCCCACACGTCCCTCGAGCTCCACGGTTCCCTTCGTCGGCTCGACGATGCGCGACAGGATCTTGAGCAGCGTGCTTTTTCCGGACCCGTTACGGCCGATGATGCCGACGACGTCTCCGTGCGCCACGTCGAACGACACGTCATCGAGCGCCCAGAACCGCTCCGGCGCGCGGCGAATCCCGCCGCGCCCGATCGACCGCGCCACGCCCCGCACGCTCGCCACGAGCGTCTCGCGAAGGGTGCGGTAGGTCGCCCTTGCGCCAAGCTGATACTGCTTCCCGAGGTGTGCCACGCGGATTGCGCGTGTCGTCTCGTGCAGCAGCGGCGAGTGCGCAGCCGGCGTGGGCGACCGGTCGTCAAACGACATCGGCGAACGTTCGCTCCATGCGGCGGAAGAAGAAGGCGCCGCCGGTCAGGAGGGCAAGCGCCGCGACGGCGGAGATCAGAATGATCGGACCCGGACGCGTGGCTGTGCCGAGCAGCGCCCAGCGGAACCCTTCCACGACGCCGACCATCGGGTTCAGGGCGTAGAGGGCGCGCCATCTCTCCGGAAGAAGGCTGCTCGGATAGGCGATCGGCGTCGCGAACATCCAGAGCTGCGTGAGGAACGGCACCACGTGTCGAACATCTCGGAACTCAACGTTCAGAGCCGAGAGCCAGAGCCCGACGCCCAGCGCCGTCGCGAAGGCGAGCGCGATGAACAACGGAAGCCAGACGACCTGCGCGGTCGGTGCGACCCCATACCACCACATCAGCCCGAACAGCACGGGGAAGGCGAGCGCGAAGTCGACGAGCCCCGCGAGCACGGTGGCGAGCGGGATCGTCAGCCGAGGAAAGTACACCTTCGTAATGAGGTTCGCGCTTCCGACGAGGCTGTTCGACGCCATCGTGAGCCCGGTCGCGAAGAACGTCCAGGGGATGAGCGCGGTGTAGGCGAACAGCGAGTACGGAACGCCGTCGGACGGAACACGCGCGAGGCGTCCAAAGAACAGCGCGAAAACGAGCATCGTGAGCAGTGGCTGCAGCACCGCCCAGGCGACCCCGAGTATGGTTTGCTTATAGCGTACCTTGAGGTCGCGCCAGACCAGGAAGTAGAGCAATTCCCGGTAGGCGACGACCTCACCCAGCCGCAGAGCTACCCAGCCACGGGTCGGCTCGATGCGCAGCGTATGCGGGCGTATCGAAGGGTGGGTCACTGGCGAAGGCGAACGCAAGCGTTGTACCCGACGTTGGGAATCGGGAATCGGGAATCGGGAATCGGGAATCGGGAATCGGGAATAGAGAA
>JBKOYV010000459.1:0-5025 GCA_046725585.1 Gemmatimonadota bacterium
CCCATGCTCATTCTCCTTCGACTGACTCACGTTCTGTTCGGCGTGTTCTGGGCCGGCACCGCCATGTTCAACGCCGCCTTCCTACTCCCCGCTGTCCGCGCGCTCGGCCCCGCGGGTGGCCAGGTGATGCAGGAGATCGCGCAGAAGCGGAAGCTCCCAGTCTACTTCCTCGTCTCTGGAATCCTCACTGTCCTCTCGGGGTTCGGTCTGTACTGGCACGACTCCGCGGGCTTCAGCAACGGATTCATGCGCTCGCCCGGCGGAATGACCTTCGGAATCGGCGGGCTGCTCGCGCTCATCGCGATACTCCTCGGTCTCTTCGTCGTCACACCGGCGGCTATCCGCGCCAGTAAGCTCGGCGGCGAGATAGCGGCGGGCGGTAAGCCGCCGACGCCGGAGCAGGCGGCGGAGATGCAGCGACTCCAGGTCAGGCTGGGGATGATGGCCTTTTTGGCCGCCGGCCTCCTCACGCTCACGACCATCGCGATGGCCGTGGCGCGCTACGTCTCGTAGGCGCGGGACTGGGGACTGGGGACTAGGGACTAGGGACTGGGGACTGGGGACTCGGCCGGGAGGCTTCTACGCGCGCGGAGGCCTCCTCGCGAACGAAGAAGGGTCCCGGCCGAGTCCCCAGTCGCCAGTCCCGTGTTGACATTTTTAAACGATCGTTTTATACGTGTGTTCAATTCTTTCCGTACGAGGCGCCCATGCGGCGCAAGCTCGCCATCACCGTCGTCATCCTCGCCGCCGCCTCCACGATCGGCTGGCTGAAAGTCAGACACCCCGGACCTGTTGACCTCGTGCTCACCGGCGTCGTCACCACCAACGATGTCATCGTCAGCTCACAGGTCGGCGGACGCGTGAGCCGACTCATGGTCGCCGAGGGCTCGACCGTCGCGCCTAACCAGGTCATAGCGACTCTCGAGCCCGGCGAGCTGCAGGCGGATCGCGCGTTCTACGAGCGCAGCGCCGAGGCGGTGGCGGCACAGGTGGAAGCAAGCCGCGCCGAGCTGGCCGCTGCCGTCGCGCAGGACAGTGAAGCGCGCGCGAACCTCACGAACGCCCAACGCGTCTTCGACCGCCAACAAGCCCTGGTCGCCGCTGGCGGCGTCACCGAGCAGGAGCTCGACGCCTCACGCACCGCGCTCACCGTTGCGCGCGCGCGGCTCGACGCCGCAGAGCGTCAGGTGGCGAACAGACAGAGCGGGCTCACGGCGAGCCAACAGCAAAAGGCGGCAGCAACCGCGCAGACCGCCAAGGCCAACGTCAGGCTCACGTACGCCGAGATCACGGCGCCGAGTGCCGGGGTCGTCGACGTACGCGCCGCCAGGGTTGGCGAGGTCGTCGCGGCCGGCCAGCCCATCGTCACGCTCGTGAACCCGGACAGCCTGTGGGTTCGCGCCGACGTCGAGGAGACGTACATCGACCGCGTTAGGCTCGGCGACACGCTGACGGTGCGCTTGCCCTCGGGCGCCGAGCGGCGTGGGACGGTGATCTACCGCGGCGTTGACGCGGACTTCGCCACGCAGCGCGATGTGAGCCGCACGAAGCGCGACATCAAGACGTTCGAGATCCGGCTTCGCGTCGATAATGCCGACCGACGGCTCGCGGTCGGCATGACGAGCTACGTCCTCGTGCCCGTGCCCCGGCCGTGAACGCGGCCGTCGACGTTCGCGGGCTCACGAAGCGATTCGGCGAGTTCACGGCAGTGAACGAGATCTCGTTCTCCGTGAAGGAGGGCGAGATCTTCGGGCTGCTCGGGCCGAACGGCGCCGGGAAGTCGACGCTCATCCGCATGCTCACGACGCTGATGGCGCCCACTGCCGGCTCGGCGACTGTCGGAGGCGCGGACATCGTCAGGGATTCCGACACGGTACGCAGGACGATCGGTGTCATCCCGCAGGCGCTCACGAGCGACCCCGAGCTCTCCGTCGAGGAGAACCTCGTCATCTTCGCGCGCCTCTACGGCGTTCCGCGCGACCGGCGCAAGCGCCTCATCACCGAACTGCTCGAAGCGGTGCAGCTCACCGAGTGGCGCGACAAGCCGGTCAAGAACCTGTCCGGCGGCATGCGGCGCCGAGTCGAGATCGCGCGCGGGCTCGTTCACGAGCCGCGCATCTTTTTCCTCGATGAGCCCACCACCGGGCTCGACCCGGTGTCCCGCACGGCCGTGTGGGAGATGCTTCGGCGCATCAAGTCCGCACGGGACCTCACCGTGATCGTGACGACGCACTACATGGACGAGGCGGACAAGCTGTGCGACCGCATCGCCATCGTCGACCACGGCAAGCTCGTCGCGCTGGACTCACCGCTCAACCTCAAGGCCTCGATCCCCGGGCGGAACTTCATCGAGGCGAGCTTCACCGGCGAACCGGAAGACTGGCGCGCGCAGCTCCAGCAGCTCCCCGCGGTGGACAGCCTCTCCGGCGAGGGCAGTGTCGTTCGCATCGCCTCGAGCAACGGGCCCGTAACGACGACGGCGCTCATCGCCGCGGCGGCGGAGGCCGACGTCGCCGTGCGGTCGCTGGCGGTGCACAGCACGACTCTGGACGACGTCTTCGTGCATTTCACCGGCCGCGACCTCCGTGACACGCTCCAGCAACCATCACCCGCGGACCAGCGGCTGCTGATCCGTCGCTGACCACCGATCAAAACGCCTAACCATGCAGGGAGCTTTCGCGATCATCGAACGTGAGCTGCGCCGGTTGAGGCGCGCTCCGATGCTCGTCGTCATGTCGCTGCTCCTCCCGATCGTGCAGCTCGTGATCCTCGGTCACGCGTTCGGCGGGAGGGTGCGGCATCTCAAGGTCGGGCTCGTGGATCAGGATCACGGCGTTCCGGCCGTCCGTATCCGCGAGCTCTCCAACGCCGTTGCCGCGAACGCGGAGACGTTCGAGCTCATCTCGTACGACGATCCGGGCCAGGCGCTCACCGCGCTGCGTAACGGGCGCCTCAACGGTGTCCTGACGATCCCGCCGGGATTCTCGCGTCGTGCGCTCGCGGGCAACGCGCCGCGCGTCGCCCTGATCGAGGACAATACCGACACCTTCGTCAGCGCCACGCTCGCCGGCACGATGTCCGGCCTGCTCGGCGCGTACAACGACCGCTTGCCTAACGCACACCGCATCGCCGCACAGCCGACGCTCGACGTGGTCGAGGTCTACCCGTACGTGCCGTACGTGCAGTACCTGCTGCCCGGGCTCATCGTCATGTCCATCTTCATGATGGTGATGATCGGCGGCGGGATCATCTATCTCGACGACAAGGCGCGGGGACTCCACGAGGGTTATCTCGTCACGCCGATCTCGAAGTTCGAGCTGATCCTGGGCTTCAACGTCTCCGGCGCGATCAAGGCGGCCCTGGTGGGCGTGGTGCTTATGATCATCGGGTCGCTCATCGCCGGCGTGCCTAACGCCTTCGCGCCGCTCAAGCTGCTGCGGCTCCTCGCCGTCATCGTCGTCACGTCGGTCGCGCTCGTGAGCATGATGTTCCTGCTCATGGTGCGGATGAGCAACCCGCTCATGGCCCGCGCGATGTTCGGCGTGCTGAACACGCTCCTCTACTTCCCGAGCGGCGCGGTCTACCCGCAGCAGGCGTTCCCGTCGTGGCTGCGCACCATGGCCGTCGTCGATCCCTTCACGTACCCGGTCCACGCCCTCAAGAGCATCCTGCTCAAGGACACGGGCTTCGCCGCGATCACGACGGACCTCACGTACCTGCTCGGCTTCTCGGTGGTGACGATGGCCGCGGCGACCTTCCTGTTCAAGCGCGAGCTGTGAGTCCGATGCGAAGGCGCGAGCGGCGACCGCGATCCGGAGGACGCTCTGCTCGGCACATGGCGCGCAGCAGTACAGATGTCGCCGAGACGCGCGCGCGACTCCTCGAGTCGGCGAGGCACCTGTTCGCCGAGCGCGGCTTCGAGGACGTGACGGTGCGCGAGATCTGCCGGGACGCGCGGGCGAACCTCGCGCTCGTCAACTACTACTTCGGCGACAAGCTCGGACTCTACCTCGAGGTGGTGAACGAGGCGATCGGGTCGGTTCGTGCGTTCAATAGTCTGGCGATGACTGCACCGGAGGGCAGTAGCGCCGAGGAGCGGCTCCGTCTCTTCGTGCGCGGGCTTCTCTATCGACTGTTCGAGCTCCGAGGCACGGACAACTGGGTGCACCGGCTCATTCAGCACGAGCTCAGCCGGCCGACGGAGGCAGCGACACGCATCCTGCAGGAGGCCATGGCCCCGCGCATTCGATATCTCGCGGACATCGTCACCGAGCTGTTGTCGTGTCCGAAGAAGGACCCGAGGGTCATGCACTGCGTGGCCAGCGTCCATGGGCTGTGTCTCGTCTACAGCCGCGTGGTGCTCGCGGACCGCTTCAAGGCGGCGATGCCGGACCTGGCAGGTGATGGCCCGTTCGACGTGGACGACGCGGTCGCGCACGTGGCGGCGTTCTCGCTGGCAGGCATTCGTGCGATGCGGCGATAGACTGCGCCGTTGGGGGTCAAACTGCGCCGATTGGGGTCAGACTGGCTCTGTTGAATAGATATCGGCGCGCGATGGAGGATCATCAAGTTGGAGGTCAACACGCGGAGGACCATCTCCTCGCGCTGCGCCACCGGGCGGCGCGCGGTGAGGGCGGAGCCCAGGCGGCGCTTGACGCGCGAGAAGACGCTCTCAGCCTGCACGCGGCGCCGGTACACCCGGCGCGGGAAGCGCCGCCGCATCGCGCGCCGGTACGGCGTCGCCGGCCACTTCCGCGTGCAGCGCGGGTTGACCCGGATCGCCGTGCACCCGATGCCTAACGTCTTGTGACAGAGCACGTGGGCGCCCTCGGCGTCGAACCCGGCGTCGGCCACCGCGGCCGCGATGCGCGGCAGCACCGCCGCCGCCTGGCGGATGACCGGGCCGAAGCCCGGGGCGTCGGGCCCCGGCCCCTCGCCCGGCAGCGCCCCGGCGATCAGGTGCGAGGCCGTGTGCACGGCGAGCGTCAGCTTCGGGTGCGGCGGGTACTGCGCGCGGCGCCCGCG
>JBKOYV010000009.1:0-6324 GCA_046725585.1 Gemmatimonadota bacterium
CCATGACCGTCAGTATCAGATACTGCGGCCACAGCTGTACCACACCAATTCCCTTGAGGAACACGCCACGCACGATCTCCAGGAAGTACCGGATCGGATTCACCACCGTCAGCCACTGGAAGAACTTCGGCATGCTCTCGATCGGCGACACGAAGCCCGACAGCATCACCGCCGGCAACAGAACCAGGATGAGCAGCATGAACGCTTCCTGCTGCGTCTTCGACACGGTCGAGATCAGGAGACCTAACGCCAGCGCCGCCAGAATGTAGACGAACGACGCCAGCACGAGTGCCACGAACGAGCCCTGCATCGGCACGCCGAATTGGAAGACCGTGAGCCCGGTGTAGATAGCCAAGTGGAACAGACCGAGCCCGAGCACCGGGATCGTCTTGCCCAACATCATCTCCACGGACGTGATCGGACTCACGAGCAACTGATCCAGCGTCCCGATCTCGCGCTCCCGCACGACCGCCATCGCCGTGAGGATGAGGCACACGGTCAACATCTGAATGCCCATGATCGCCGGCACGTTGAAGTACTTGCTCTCGAGGCTCGGGTTGAACCATGCACGCGAGCGCAGCTCCACACCGTCCTGCATGCGAGCGCCCACCATCTTAACACCGAACTGACCGGCGATCTGGCTGGCGTACGACTGTGCGACCGTCGCCTGACTCGCGTCCGACCCATCGAACAGTGTCTGGACAGATGCGCCACGCCCGCTCCGCATGTCGGCCGCGAAGCCAGGCGGAATCGTCAACCCCATCTGCACGTCGCCCTTCGCGAGTGCAGACACGACGTCCGCATCGCGCTCGCTGTGCTTCGTGATGATGAAGTAGTCCGTCGTCTTGAACGATTCCACCAGCGCCCGTGACTCCGCCGTGTTGTCGTGATCCACGACCATCGTCGAGATGTCCTTCACGTCCGTCGTCGCGGCGTAGCCGAGCAGGATCATCTGCACGATTGGCGAAACGAAGATGATCGGCCGCGACTTGGGATCGCGCACGAGCTGCTTCGTCTCCTTCTTGATCATCTGCTTGAGCCGCCCCCAGGAAAACCAACGCTGGGCCGGTGCGGGAGCGGCAGCAGTCTCATGGGCCCGCGTCATGTGAGCTCCTTCCTGAAATTCCTGATGCTCATGGCGACCGTGAAACCCGCGTAGATCGCGAGCCCGAAGATCGCCGGCCAGAGTACGTCGAGGCCGTTCCCCTTGAGAAACACCCCGCGCGTGAACGACACGTAGTACCGCGCCGGGACGATGCGAGAGATCCACTGCAGCACCACCGGCATGTTGCTGATCGTGTACATGAAGCCGGAGAACAGAAGCGCTGGCAGGTACGTCGCGAAGATCGCCGCCTGGCTCGCGAGGAGCTGCGTCTTGAGCCCCGTCGACAGCAGCGTCCCGAGGCCGAGCACGCCAACGAGGAACACCGTCGTACCTAACGTGAACGTGAGCAGATTGCCACGGAACGGCACCTCGAACACGAACACGCCGAGGATCACGGCGATCGCCACGTCGATGAGGCCAATCACGAGATATGGAACGAGCTTCCCGAGAATGACCTCCGCCCGGCTCACCGGCGTCGCGGCGAGCTGTTCCATCGTCCCTCGCTCCCATTCACGCGACACCGTGAGCGACGTCAGCATGGCCGAGATGATCGACATGATCACGGCGATGAGTCCGGGGACGATCATCGACGCGCTGTCGAGCGTCTCGTTGTACCACACACGTCCTTCCGCCACGACCGGCGCAGGGCCGCGTCGCGGGATGATGGTCGCGTTCTGCGAGTACGTGCGCGCGATCGCGTCGGCATAGCCGCGCGCGACGTTCGCCGTCTTCGCGTCGCTGCCATCCAGCAGGAGCTCGACCGGCGCAGCGCGGCCGCTCTTGAGATCCACCGAAAACCGCTCGGGGATCACGATCACCACGCGCACCTTCGCCAGGTCGATCAGCTCCTCCACGCCGATGTCCGTCTGCGGCGTGTACTTCACCATGAAGTAGTTCGACTCGCTGAACGCCGACGTCAGCGCTCGGCTCTCGGGCGTGTGGTCGCGGTCCACGATCGCCGTCGTGATGTGCTGGACGTCGGTCGTGATCGCGTACCCGAACAGGATCAGCATGATGACCGGCAGTACGAACGCTAACCCCAGGCTGCGGGCGTCACGCTTGAGCTGAATGGCTTCCTTTCGAGCGATCGCCCACAGGCGCGCTATGCTGAATGACTTCGGCACGTGCGCTTGCCACTCCGCCGTTCTGCTGGCGGGGCGCGCAGGGATCGGAAAGTCCTGGGTTATCGATATCGATGTCATGAGATCATTGCTCCACCCGCATGCCTGACGCGGGAAACGAACACGTCCTCCAGTGAGGCAGGCACGATCTCGATCGACCGGACTCGAAGACCCGCTGCTTCTATGCGTTCACGAATGACTTTCGCCGTCTGATTTGCTTCCTTGACGACCACGCGCAGCGCTCGCCCGAACAGGCTGGCGTCGACGATGCCCTCGGCGCCGGCGAGGGTTCCGATGGCACGCGGGGCGTTTTCCGTTTCGACACGGAGCACCGTCTCCTGCATGCTCGCACGCATCTCACCGGGCGTACCTAACGCGATGAGCTTGCCGCGATTCATGAGCGCCAGCCGGTCGCAGTACTCCGCTTCCTCCATGTAGTGCGTGCTGACGAACACCGTGGTCCCGGCGGCCGACAGCTCGCGAATGACTTCCCAGAACGCGCGGCGCGCGAGCGGGTCGACGCCCGACGTCGGCTCGTCCAGGAACAGCACCGGCGGCTCGTGCAGCACCGCGCAGCCCAACGCGAGCCGCTGCTTCCAGCCCAACGGCAGGTCGCCGGTCGATCGGTGGACGTGCTCGGTGAGGCCGGACATGGTGAGCGCCCACTCGCGGCGTCGCTGGAAGCGCTCACCCGTCACGCCGCGAAGGCCCGCAGCGAACTCGATGTTTTCATCGACGGTCAGGTCGTGATACAGCGAGAAGAGCTGCGACATGTAGCCGATCGCGTGCTTGATCTGGTCGCCGTCGGTCGAAACGTCGAGGCCGACGACGTGTCCCTTGCCTGAGGTGGGGCGGACAAGCCCCGTGAGCATCTTGATCGTGGTCGTCTTGCCGGCACCGTTAGGCCCGAGAAAGCCGAACACCTCACCGCGCTTCACCGTGAAGGTCACGGCATCCACCGCAGTGAAGGCGCCGTAGCGCCGGGTGAGGCCGTCGACTTCGACGGCCATGCTGGCAGCTCTGTTCGCGTTAGTTGACATGGTCGTTGGCCGACAGATCTATGAAGACATCCTCGAGCGACGGCTCGAGCTGGTGCATGCTGCGCACGACGATCCCGCCGCGCTCCAGCAGCGCACGAAGCTCGGACTCCGCGCCCTGGGAATGGAGTGTGAGGTGTAACGACTGACCGAACAGCGCCGCGCTGCGCACGCTCGCCTGAGCACGCATCATCTCCATCGCCTGAACGGGCGACTCGGAGTCGATCGCGATCGTGCGACCGCGCAGGCGGCCTTGCAGCTCCGCCGGCGCGTCGAGCGCGGCGAGCTTGCCCTTACTGAGCAGCGCGACCCGGTCGCACCGCTCCGCTTCGTCCAGGTACGCCGTCGACACGATCGCCGTCATGCCGTTAGCCACCATCTCGTGAACGATGAGCCACAGCTCTCGCCGCGAGATTGGGTCGACGCCGAACGTCGGCTCATCGAGCAGGAGCACTTCCGGCTCGTGAATCAACGCGCAGCATAACGAGAGCTTCTGCTTCATTCCGCCCGAGAGCGCGCCGGCGAGGCGCTTCTCGAACTGGCCGAGCTGGGAGAACGCGTACAGCCGCTCGAGCCGCTTCGCGCGTGCCTTGCGAGGAACGCCGTAGAGGTCCGCGTAGAAGTCGATGTTCTCCCGCACGGAGAGGTCCGTGTAGAGACCGAATCGCTGCGACATGTACGCGATCCGGTGTTTCACGGCCTCGGGATCCTTCGCGACGCTGGTGCCCACGACCGTCGCATCGCCGTCCGTCGGGCGGAGCACGCCGGCGAGGATGCGGAGCGTGGTCGTCTTGCCGGAACCGTCAGGTCCGACGATGCCGAACAGCTCCCCAGCCCCGACGTCGAACGACAGTGCGTCGAGCGCCTTGAGATCGTCGAAGGTTCGCGTGAGTCCAACGACGGACACCGCAGGTCCGACGTGATCCGTTCGATCGGTGCGATGCATGACCGGTGTTCCTCAGTTGCTGGCGACGGTGGTGTTCGTGCCTGACGCGAACTTCACGTCGGCCGGCAGACCCGGTTTGAGATCGACGTTCGTGTCGCCGGCGATGCGCACGCGAACCTCGTAGACGAGCTTCACGCGGTCCTTCGTCGACTGCACGTTGCGCGGCGTGAACTCGGCCACGCTCGCGATGTACGAGATCGTGCCCTTGTACTGCTTGTTCGGCTCGGCGTCGGCGGTGATCGTCGCCGGCTGGTTGAGGGTGAGGCGGCCGACTTCGTCGCCCGGGATGTAGACGCGCACCCAGCGGTCGTCGAAGTTGCGAATGGTCACGACCGGCGTGCCGGGCTGCAGCGCTTCGCCGGGCTCTCGGTGCTTAACGGTCACGGTGCCAGCGAACGGCGCCTTGAGAACGGTCTGCGCGAGCATCGCGTCGATGCGCTCGACGGTCGCCTGCGCCTGCGCCAGCGCCGCGCGCTGCGCCTGGATCTTCTCGGCACGGGGCCCCGTCACGAGGATCTCGAGGTCTTCCTTCGCCTTCGCGACCTCGCCTTCCGAGACGCTCAGGTTCGTGCGCTGCTGGTCGTACGCCTGACGGCTGACGAGCGACTGCTCGGCGAGCGGCGCAAGGCGATCGACGTCGCGCTTCGCGTAGTCTCGCTTGTCCATGGCGACGGCGAGCGAAGCACGCGCGTGCGCGATCTCTTCCTTTCGCGAGCCGGCGAGCAGCTCGGCCAGGCCGGCCTGTGCCGCCGCGACCTGCGCGCGAGCGACTTCGCGCTGCGCGAGCAGCTCCGACTGATCCAGGTTCGCGAACTGGACGCCCGTGGTGACCTGGTCGCCTTCGCGGACCGTGATGGTCTCGAGGCGGCCGGATGCCTGAAAGCCCAGCTCTGCTTGAGTTGCCTCGACGGTGCCCGAGGCGAGGACGGCGGCTGCCTCGCGGTCGGCCGCGGAGGTGGTGCGGTAGATGGCGAACGCGCCGATGGAAGAAAGGACGACGCCGCCGAGGATGATGCGCGGTGTTTTATGCATGGTGAGGTTCCGGAGTGAGTGCGTGCCCGGTCGAAGACCGTGGGCGCGAGTATCCTGCGTCGCGATGGGAAAGCAACGCCGGGACCACGCGCTTTTTGCGATCGCGCGCGATTGGCTAAGCGCTTGTGTCGTCGAGCAATGCGCGCGCGTTCAGGGTTCGCGACTTGTCCAGCGAATTGCGATTGTCCGTCGCGGAATCCCGCGAGGTCGCGGAATCCCGCGAGTGCGCTTCGGGCTGCTGGCTGCTTGCCTGACGGTCGGCATCGCGGTGCAGAGTCGGCGCGGCGTCGGTCCTCCGGCGGCTTCCGCGCGTACGGCCCGCCGCCCCGCCTCCTCCCACACTGGAGCCTGACCGTCAGGAGCGAGCAGCAAGTCCTCCCACCACGGCGTGACGTCCCGTGTCTGGTTAGGCACGAGCAGGCTGCGCGCTGCTGCGCGCGTCGGCCTTGCCGAGATCCGTGTGGCCCAGCGAGCACTCACCCGGCGGGCGTGGGTTGCCGGCACGCGCGGGGCGCTCGGCGTAGGCGGCGTCGAGCGAGCAGGAGGAGACCGCGGGGCCGAGCCACCGTCCGAACATGGGCCCGAGTGCCCGCGGGCTCCGACGTCCGCGAGCGGTGGCCGCCGGAGCCGAGTGCCCCGCGCCAGCGCCACGAGGATCCCAACGAGCCCCGCGCCACGATGATCCCGACAAGCCCCGCGCGCGATGAAGCCTTAGATCACGGTCCCGCTACGCGAAATCCACTTCGTCGGCCGAAAGGGCGGAATCTCGAGCGGCGTTAGGCACTCCGCATGGTCGCTCCAGAACGACCGGAACGCCCGCTTCTCGCCAGTCCGATAGAAGTGCATGAGATACGCGACGTCGCACGCGGCAAAGTTCGCGAGCCACTGATCGAGATCGCGCACGCCCGCATCATGGAAGAGCTGCAGCGAGTAGCGTGCTGCGTCCTGCTCGTATCGCGCGAGTTGCGACAGCAGCTCATCCGTCGGGTTCTTCACCTCGAGCATGCCGAGCTCGCGGTCCTTCGCGCTCACGTTCCACTGCACCGTGTGGCCGAACAGGTGCACGAGAATGAACAGCGCCTC
>JBKOYV010000390.1:0-7919 GCA_046725585.1 Gemmatimonadota bacterium
ACGTACCTGCGCCCCAAGATCGCCGCCGAGCGATCGGGGGTGCTGAACTTTTACTGGATGTTCGTCGCGCTCGTGACGGGGGTCTACACGTTCGGGCTCGCAGGCATCCTGCTCGGTCCGATCCTCATCGGGTTGCTGAAGGCGGTCGTGCACTCCGTGACGGCCCACACCAGCTGGCGACTCGCCGACATGGAGGACGGCGCCGGGTAGATCGACAGGAGGAAGGTGGAGCAGTGATTCGGTTTCAACACGTCTACAAGGAATATCCGCGCACTGGCCTGGCGCTTCAGGACGTGTCGCTGTTCGTCGCCAAGGGTGAGTTCGTCTTTCTCACCGGCGCAAGCGGCGCCGGCAAGAGCTCGATCCTCAAGCTCATCTACATGGAAGAGCTCCCCACCAAGGGCGATGTGTGGGTGAGCGGAGTGCGCGCGAAGGGTGTAAGCCGCAAGGAAGTGGCGAAGCTCCGTCGAAAGCTGGGCGTCGTGTTCCAGGACTTCCGGCTCCTCGAGGATCGAACCGCCGAAGCCAACGTTGCGTTCGCGCTCGAAGTCATCGATGCGCCGCGTACGTCTATTCAGGGCAAGGTCGCGCGCGCGCTCGCGCAGGTGGGGCTGTCCGCCAAGGGTACGAGCATGCCTCGCGAGATGAGCGGCGGCGAGCAGCAGCGGGTGGCGATCGCGCGTGCGCTCGTGAACGACCCGTTCGTGCTCGTTGCCGACGAGCCCACGGGCAACCTCGACGAGCGGGCCACGCGCGGCGTCTTTCAGCTGCTCCGTGACATCAACGCGTCGGGCACCGCGGTCGTGATGGCGACGCACAACCTCGACCTCGTGCGGCGCTCCGGCTATCGCACGATCGAGGTCAATCGCGGTCAGGTCGTGTTCGATTCCGGCGATGGCGATCGGGAGAAGAAGGTGGAGGTTCTGGCGTGAGACTCGCGCTCCGCGAGACGATGATCGGATTTCGCCGGGCGCCCATGTTGAGCGTGCTGAGCATCACGACCATCGCATTCTCCCTGTTCGCCTTCGGCCTGTTCTCGCTCGTCGCGGTGAACATTCGAAAGACGCTCACCGACGTCGAGTCGCGCGTGGAGATTCGCGCCTTCCTCGCCGACGGCACGCCGGTGGAAGTCGTGTCGGCGGCGATGGGCGACATCGGCGCGTTTCCCGAGGTGAGCCGCGTCGAGTACGTCTCGCCCGATTCGGCTCTCGCGCGCGCGCGCGCCGAGCTGGGATAGTTCAAGGACGTGTTCGAGAGTGCGTTCCTCCCCGCATCCATCGACGTTCGAATGCGAGAGGGCCATCGCGATCCGGAGACGGTCAAGACGATCGTGAATCGCATCAAGTCGTTCGAGTTCGTGGACGACGTTAGGTATGGCGAGGACTGGGTGGACAAGCTCTATCGCATCCGCAACGTCGCCACCGCCACGGGCGTGGTGCTGGGACTCGCCTTCGCTGCCGTCGCGGTGATCATCATCGGTGCGACGATCCGAATGGCGGTCATGGCACGCGCGCGCGAGATCTCGATCATGCGGCTGGTCGGCGCGACGGATTCGTTCATACGCCGACCGTTCCTGATCGATGGGTTCCTCAAGGGGATCCTCGGCGGCCTGCTCGCGTTGGGGCTCACGTGGTTCGCGAGCCAGGTGATCAGCCACAACTTCATCCAGACGGCCTTCTTCTCGCGGGGCCTCGCATCGCTCGGCTTGTTAGGCGGGGCGATGATCGGCGTGCTCGGCAGCTCTCTCTCGGTCGGGCGACACCTGCGGAAGGTCTGATGCGGCGTTCGCGGATCCTCATCTGCGTGGCCGCCCTCGTGGCGCCCGTGGCCGTGCGCTCGCAGCAGCCGCCGGCGCAAAACCAGCCGAGCGGCGAAGCGAAGATTCGCCAGCAGCGCGAGGAGCTCGCGCGCATCCGGCGGGAGCGCGAGGAGCTGCAGCGCAACATGACCGAGCTGCAGTCCAAGGCGCACGACCTGGATGAAGAGGTGACCAACCTGCACCAACAGGCCGACGCAACGGCGCGTGTCGTTCGATCGCTCGACGTCCAGCTCG
Organism: Gemmatimonadota bacterium; assembly: GCA_046725585.1. Taxonomy (GTDB): domain Bacteria; phylum Gemmatimonadota; class Gemmatimonadetes; order Gemmatimonadales; family Gemmatimonadaceae; genus JAJKIV01. The sequence goes on from JBKOYV010000390.1 coordinate 2,054, forward strand.
AGACGATCACGACCGAGGTCGATGGAACGACATCGAGCTTGCTTCGCGCCGAAGACGAGCTGGCGGTGAAGAAGGCAGTGCTCCAGCGCCGGCTGATCGACATCTACAAGCGCGGGCCGATGTACACGACCGAAGCCCTGCTCGCCGCACGCACGTTCGGCGAGCTGCTCGGTCGCTACAAATACCTCCACGAGCTGGCGGTTCGGGACCGAGCGCTCGTTGCCCGCGTGGAAGACCTGTACGATCAGGTCGCGAAACAGCGGCAGCAGCTCGTTCGCCTGCGCGACGAGTTCGAGCGCAGTCGCCAGGAGAAGCGTGAGGAAGAGGAACGACTTCGGGCGCTGGAGGAGAATCGCTCGAGGAACCTGAACGTCATCAAGCGCTCCGCCAAGGAAACACAGGCTCGCCTCGCCGCGATCGGGCGCGACGAAACGCGCCTGTCAAACACGATCGCGGCGTTCGAGGAGGCCCGGAAACGGGCGGCGGAGCGGCCTAACGCGCCTGCGGTGCTGAGCAGCAGCACGCTCAAGACGAGCGACTTCGGCAAGCTCGATTGGCCGGTGGACGGCTCGATCATCTACCGCTTCGGTCGCGCGGTGAACCCGAACAACACGACGATTCGCTGGAATGGTGTCGGCATCGCCGCGCCTAGCGGTGCGTCGGTCAAGGCGGTGGCTGGGGGCGAGGTCATGGTGTCGGAGCCGATCGGGACCTACGGGCTGACGGTGATCATCCAGCACGGCGGCGGCGACTACTCGGTGTACGGCTCGTTGTCGCGCGCGGACGTGCAGAAGGGCCAACAGGTGATCAAGGGTCAGGTCATTGGCGCCGTGGGCGTCTCCGACCCCGAGCTCGACCCTCACCTGCACTTCGAGATTCGTCCGAAGGGGCGCGCGATCGATCCACTCGTGTGGCTGCGAGGCGAGCAGAAGTGACGGTCCACCGCTGCTCGACGTGCGGGCGGTTCCGGGACTATCGCGAGGGTGATCGCTACTGCTTCGTCTGCGGCAACGAGTCGTTGGAGGACCGATGCTCGTGCGGCCGCGAGTACGATTACGCGCTCGGCGAAGATGGCGATTTACATTGCCCTCGGTGCGGCACTCGGCTCCGCGGGCGATTGGCGGACTTCGACGATTAGTCGTAGGCTGCTCGCTGCCTGCAGCTGCTGGCTGGTAGCCGACGGCTGCAATAGGGGCAGCTATCAGCCATCAGCCATCAGCCATCAGCCATCAGCCATCAGCTCAAACGGCGGAGGTGCTGCTATTACCCCAACGAGCCGTCGTCATCCCGAACTACGTTGTCATCCCGAGCGGAGCGAGGGATCCTCATCGTCCCGACAGAGGCTCTCTATCGGGATGATGAAGATCCTTCGGCTGACGCCTCAGGATGACACACGTTCCAGTCCCGGTTCCCCGTTCCCGGGCGCGCGCGAAGCGCGCCGCCGATTCCCTATTCCCTATTCCCGATTCCCGACTTGTTGTTAGGCGCACACACCTCGATCGCCGGCGGAACCCACGAAGCTCCGCCGCGCGCCAAGGCCATCGGCGCGACGGCGATGCAGATCTTCACCAAAATGGCGAACCGGTGGGCGGAGCGGGATTGCGAGGCCCCAGAGCTCGAGTCGTTTCGGGCCGCGGTCGCCAACACCGACCTGCGTGCGCTCAACGCCCACGACAGCTACCTGATCAACCTCGCGTCGCCTGACAAGGCGCTCCGCGCCCGCTCCATCGAGTCCTTCGTCTGCGAGCTGCGGCGTTGCGAGGCGCTCGGACTCGGGGCGCTCGTCTCGCACCCCGGCAACTTCATGGACGATCGCGCGAGCGGGCTCGCGCGCAACGCCGACGCCATCGTGGAAGCGCTCTCGCGCGTTCCCGGCAAGGTTCGCGTGCTGCTCGAGACAACCGCCGGCAGCGGTACCGCGCTCGGAGCAACGTTCGAGGGGCTGGCCGAGATCATCGCCCGCGTCCCGGGCCGGATGCGGCGACGTGTCGGGGTGTGCATCGACACGGCGCACATCTTCGCCGCAGGCTACGACATCGGCCGCGAGTACGACGACGTCATCGCGCGCTTCGACGAGACGGTCGGGCTCGAACGGCTCGGCGCCATGCATCTCAACGATTCGAAGGCTCCGCTCGGCTCGCGGCGCGACCGCCACGAGCTGATCGGCGAGGGCGCGATCGGAGCGCCGGCGTTTCGCCGCATCATGACCGACGAGCGACTTGCCGAGGTGCCCAAGCTCATAGAGACACCGAAGCTCGATGATGCGCAGAAGACCGACAAGCGCATGTTGAGGCGCCTTCGCCGGTATGCGGCCGGCTGACCGCCCATGCCTCGGGAACGCCCGTCTGTGAGGGATGACCGCCCATCCGCCGTAGCGCGCGCGCGCCCGACCAGGTAGAGTTCGACTCATGCGCCGATCGACGGGCCTGAAGCGCGCGCTGTCTCACGTGACGCTGTTGCTGCAGCTCCTGCTGCCAACGGTCGTGTCGATCGCGGACGCGCGTCTCGAGCGCGACGCGATGAGCGCGCGTGCGCACTCGCACGTCGAGGCCACGACCGGCAAGGACTGCGCGCGCGCCCATAAGGCTGACTGCGCGCTCTGCCAGCACCTCACCACACCGATCGCCAAGGCGGCGAAACCCGAGCCGCCGATGTACGGCGACCGCCGCGAGCGGCCGTCAGTCGCGCTCGGCATGTCGCGAACGTCGGCGTACGCGCAACGCCCTTCCCTTCCGCGCGCCCCACCCCTCGCCTGAGCACAGCGCACGTGTCGTGCGCCTGTAACGGTCATTCGATCCCCACCTCTCGTAGCCGCACTGCCTAACGCGCGGTCGCGGCGATCGGCGGGTTCACCGTGCTCAGGAGCAACACCACATGTCACGAACTTCCGCGCATCACGCGCGAGCCTCCAGCATCGGTCCGATGCTGTGGGGTGCCTTCGTCATATTCGTCGTCGGGTCTCAAACGGCGAGCGCCCAGCGCGATACCACGCGCCGCGATACCACGGCGCGGCGAACACCAGCAGATAGCGCGCGCATTGCCGACTCCATCGCGGTCGTGCGAGAGCTCGAGCGGCTCCGGGCGGAGCCGCGAGCCCAGGCGCCGGGGCAGCAGCCAACGCAGGGCGGGCCGACGAACCCTCGTCTACTTCCCGACATCAGCGCCGTCGGTGATCTCGTTGGCGACCTGTCGCCGAAAGGGAGCACGCAGGAAGGCGGCGAGCGGTTCAGCGTCCGCGAGGTGGAAATCGCCGTGCAGGCGGCGGTCGACCCGTATTTTCGCGGCGACGTGTTCTTCGGTATCTCCGACCTCGAGAAGATCTCGATCGAGCAAGCCTACCTGACGGCCACGGCGTTGCCGTGGGGGCTCGAGGTCCGGCTCGGCCGGTACCTGATGCCCGTCGGCAAGCAGAACACGACGCATCGCCATGACCTGCACACGGTCGATTACCCGTACGTCATCCAGCGGTTCTTCAGCGACGAGGGCCTCAAGGGGACGGGCATATACGCCTCGAAGATCTTCGCCCCCTTTGGGTTTTATCAGGAGCTGATTCTCACGGCTGTCGACCGGTTCGGCGAGCCAACCGACGGGCTCGTGACCCTCGAGCCGATCAACAAGGAGCTGAGTGGACTCGGGTATTCGGCGAGGCTTCGCAACTACTGGGACCTGAGCCAGGCGAGCAACATCGAGCTCTCGTTCTCCGGAATCACGGGCAAGCGCGAGCAGCCCGTGTTAGGTGGCGATCCGACGCTCGGGACGCCCGCGCGCCAGAGTGTCATCGGGACCGACTTCACCTATCGGTGGCGCCCGCTGCAGCAGGGACTCTACAAGTCGTTCATCCTGCAGGCGGAGCTCATGTATCAACTAAATGAGAAAGACCCGACACTCGAGCTGCCCAGTGGGGTATCTCCAGACGGGCTGGTGTACGGCGGACCCACCCGGAACTTCACGGGCGGCTACGCCTTCGCTCGGTATCAGCTCACGCGTCGCGGCTACCTCGGCGCCCGCTTCGACTCGTTCCAGGATGAAGCGGCCGCCGGCGACGCAACCAACGCCGTCTCGGGATACCTGGAGTATTTCCCGAGCGAGTTCTCCAAGCTCATGGTCGGGTACGAGCGGTACTCGCCAGCCGAGGGCTCGGCAACCAATCGGATTCTGCTGCAGGCCGCGTTCGCGCTCGGCCCGCACAAGCCTCACCCGTTCTGACCTTTTCGGCGCCGCTCGCGCCCAGGAGTACGAATAGATGCGTGTACGTCACCCAGCTGTCCGAATCGCGTTAGGCGCCGCGCTCGTGGCGGCGCCCTTCGTGTCGCCTTCCACTGCCCGGGCCCAGCTCAAGGTCGTCACGAGCACGACGGACCTCTACGACATTGCCAAGGAGGTCGGCGGGAACAAGATCACTGCGACGCACATCGGCGAGGGCTATCAAGACCCACATTTCATCGAGGCGAAGCCAAGCTTCGTGCTGCAACTTCGCAACGCGGACGTGTGGGCGTTCGTTGGCCTGGACCTGGAGATCGGCTGGATGCCGCTCTTGCTCCAGGGTGCCCGCAACCCCAAGCTGCAGCCGGGCCAGCCCGGATACGTCGACGCCTCGCGTGTGATCTCCGTGCTCGACATCGCTCGCGGGAACGTCGACCGTAGCCAGGGGGACGTTCACCCGTTAGGCAACCCGCATTACTGGCTCGACCCGGAAAATGGCCGCCGGATCGCCGGGTTGTTCCGCGAGACATTCTCGAAGCTCGACCCGAAGAACGCGGCCGTGTACCAGGCAAATGAGAAGGCGTTCACGCAGCGCCTGGACGCGGCGGAGCGTACTTGGCAGGCGGACATCGCGAAGATCAAAGGTCAGCCCGTGGTCGCCTGGCACACCAGCTGGCGCTACTTCGCCGAGTACACCGGCATGAACATCGTGGGCTTCATGGAGCCGAAGCCCGGAGTTCCGCCGTCCCCCGCGCACCTGGCCGGGCTCATTCAGACGATGAAGCAGACTGGCGCCAAGGTGATCGTAATGGAGCCGTTCTACGACAAGAAGACGGCGGACTTCGTCGCCAGCAAGACCGGCGCGAAGGTGCTCGTGCTGCCGCCGTCGGTGGGCGGAGCGAAGGGACTCGACGATTACATCCAGCTCATGACGTATGACATCGATCAGCTCGCGGCAGTGCTCTGACATGGCACCGCTCGTGACCTTCGACCGCGCGACGCTCGGGTACGGGCGTCGGGCGGTGCTCACGGACATCTCCTTCGAGATTCCTGAAGGAGACTTCCTGGGGCTGGTCGGCCCCAACGGCGCCGGGAAGACCACGATTCTTCGTGCGCTGCTCGGCAGCCTCGAGCCGCTTGGTGGTACGGTGACTCGCGCACCGACGCTGCGGTTCGGCTACGTGCCGCAACGGGATCAGGTGGACTACAACTTCCCGCTCAAGGTGCTCGACGTCGTCATGATGGGTCGTTACGACCGCATTGGGCTCGGGCGCCGACCGACGGATGACGACCGCCGCCGCGCACACCAGGCGCTGGAGCATGTCGGGATTGACCGGCTCGCCGAGAGTCCCCTCGCCGACCTCTCCGGCGGTCAGAAGCAACGCACGCTCATCGCGCGCGCGCTGGTCGGCGAGCCTAACGTGCTCGTGCTCGACGAGCCCACCAACGGAATGGACCTCGTCGCCACCACGCAGATTCTCGGGCTCGTGCGCGAGCTGCACGAACGCGACGGCCTCACGGTCCTGATGGTGAGCCACGCGCTCAACGAGGTGGCGAACTACGTCGAGCGCATTGCGCTCGTGGTGGAGGGCGGGTTCCGCATTGGCACCACCGGCGAGATCATGACCGAGCAGGCGTTGACGCAGATGTACGGGATTCCGGT
>JBKOYV010000346.1:0-26893 GCA_046725585.1 Gemmatimonadota bacterium
CGCACTGTCTCGTGGGCTCGGAGATGTGTATAAGAGACAGCGGGAAGCGGGTAGAAAGCGAGAACCCTCGGGAGGCCTCTCTTATGCGAGATGAGCATCCCGAGGGTTTCCGTCTCCCGTCTCCCGTCTCCCGTCTCCCGCAGTTCCGCTTCCCGTTACGGTAGATTCAGCGCAGGCTTGACCTGCCCCCGGTGGCACGTCGTGCAATTGACGATCGCGTTAGGCCCTTTGAGGTTTGGAATGTTCTTGAGCAGGTCGTTGTTGATCGTCGCGACCATCTTGCTCATGTCGCGCGCCGTCTGCTTCTGCGTCTTGTCTTCCCTGTCCCATTCGCCCGGCGTGTGACAGTGCGTGCAGCTCACGCCAAGTGATTTGCCGTAGCCGATGTTCATGACGCCGAGGAGTCGGCTGGCGGATAGCTCCGTGAGCATCTTGATGTTCTTGAAGACCTGTGGCGCCGGGAGGTTCTCCTTTCCAGCGATTTCCTGCCGCACCTCCGCCACGTAGCGCTCACGCTCCAGCGTGACCGAGTCCTTCGCTGGCGCCGGTGCCGTGGCGGCAGACTGCGGCGCTGCGGTGGGACTCGGCGCTGGCGATGGGGACTCGGTTTCGGTCTTCCGTGCGCTCCCGCATCCCGCCGCGACGGCGACCACTCCGAGAATGGACAAGACACGCATGAGAAGGCTCCTCGCTAGCGCATCATTCAACTGCGAGCAACCAATAGCCTGCAACCAGTTACCCAGCAAAGCAACCAGTTACCAGTTCCAGCAGGCTACTTCTCGACGATGTCCTTCAGCGCGTCCTTGACTCTCGGGTCTTCCGACCGGCCTAGCGCGTTGACCGCTCGCCGTCGCATCTGGTAGTTCTGGTCGGTCTTCGCTATCGCGAGCAGCTTGTCCGTGGCGGCCTTGGTCCCGTTGTTCGACAGCGTGGAGATGATCGCTTCCTTCATCTGCGGATCGTCCACCTGATCGTACAGCTTCGCCAGCTCAGCGACCGGCGTACCGGCTCGCTCGCTCAGCTGGACCGCGCGACGGCGAAGGCGCAGGGACTCGTCGTTGTTGGCGGCGATCGTCATCAGCCACTTCGCGTTCGCCGTGCCACCCATCTCGCCCATCGACTCGAGCACCGCGTCCTTGGTCTTCTCGCTCGGGAGCTTTGCGTAGAGCCCGCGCAGAAACTCCGCATCCTGGCTCGTGGCGTACTCGCGTCCAATGCCGCGAATGGCTGCGACACGCATGTCGTCATTGAGGTCGGCGCGCTGGACCGCCGTCCGCAGGTACGTGCGCGCTCGAGGGTCGCCGGACTGCGCCAGCGCGCTCAGCGCCTGCTTGCCGAGCCAGATGTCCTGCGTGCTGCGCGAGATCTCGATCAGGGCGGGAATGCCCTCGCCATTCTCCTGCCGGGCGAGCACGCGGAGCGCGCTCTGGCGGACCTGCTGGTTGTCGTTCTCGTCGCGGGCCATGTCGCCTAACGCCTTGGCCAGCTGACTGGGCGACACGCCGCCGCGCTCGTCGGGTGCCCGGTTCAGCCAATTGATCGCCGAGCTCCGCGTTTCGCGCGCGCGCGACTGATCGCGGGCGATGGCAAGCAGCTGTGGTGACACGGTGGCGCTGTCGGCGAGCACGGCCGGCGTGATCGCATCACGACCCGGCCGGCCATCGACCTTCGCAGCGAGCGAGAGCAGGTACTCGGCCGCTTCTCGCGCCGGGACGGCTCCGAGGTCCGTGACGCCGGCGCTCTGCTGCGCAGGGCCGACGTAGACGTTCACGTCGACGATCTCCTTCCCGGCTCTGCCCAATACCACGCGGACCGGGCCCGGTTGACAGGGATCGGATCGCAGCGTGTTGTCGTTCATCGAGCCGAACCACATCGACCCGTTGATCGAATAGTAGGTGCGGCCGTTGCCACAAACGCCCGGGCGGGCCGCATACGTGAACTGGACGGCGCCGTCGGGCGCCGACGCGATGCGCTGCGAGAGACTCTGCGCCAGCGCGGCCTGCGGAAGCAGGACCACGCCGGCGAGTCCGACGCGCGCCCCGTGCCTGACGAGCCGAGTGAGAGCGGTCATTTGTCGATGAGCTCCAGCAAAAGCTTCGTCGCGCGCGGATCGTTCTTCCGCTGCAGCGCGCCGATCGCCTGGCGGCGAAGGTTGTAGTCGGTATCGTTCTTCACGATGTCGAGCAGCTTGTCGGTGGCCTCGGGCTCGGTGCGCTGACCGTAGATGTTGATGAGCTGCTGCCGCATCTCACGATCCGCGACGGTACCGTAGAGCTTCACGGCGTCCCCGATCGGCATCTTCCGCGAGGCAATCCGCGAAAGCGCCGCGGTGCGAACCTCGAGCGGCTCGTCGTTGTTCCGCATGAGAGCGAGCAGCCACTGGTCGTTCGCGTCGCCGCCGAGCTGCCCGATCACGCGAGCGATCCGCGCCTTGACGCGTGGATTGTCGACCTTCGTGTAGACCGAGCGGAGATACGCCGCGTCCTCGTCGGTCGTGCGCTGCGAGTCCTCGAATCCCGAGACTGCCTCGATGCGAAGGCGCTCCGGCGCGTCCGAACGCTCAATGAGGGCCCGCACGGCCTGACGCGCACGCGGGCTCGGGTTCGACGCGAGCGCCCGCGCCGCCGCGCGTTGTACGCCCTGGTCGGTGGACGTCCGCAATACCTCGTCGAGCGTGTTCACCGCAACGTCGCTCGGCGACCGCGCGAGGTACTGGATGGCCGTGCTCCGAACCTCCGACTCGGGGTCGTTCAGCGCGACGTCGCGCAGGATGGTCGGGGCGTCGTTATCACCCGACTGGCCTAACAAGTAGACGACGGTGCGACGCAGCGGAGCCGAGCAGGCGTCCTTCTTCGCGAGGACGCGCCGGGCCATCGGCGCGAGCGACGACGGGTCGGTATTGGCGAGCGACTTGGCGGCTTCGGCGCGCACAGCCTGGTCCTCTCGGTCGCACTGTGCCGGCTGCTCGGCCATCGCCTTCCGCAGCTCATCTTCCGATCTCTTATCGCCGCGCGCGGCGAGCGTCCCGCGGATCCGCGCGGTGAGCGCGGCCGCATCCGACTGCGTCTTCGCTTGCGGATACTTGGTCCGCATCGTCTCGAGTGACTTGAGCGCCGCCTGCAGGTCATCCGTGTTCCCGATGCGGTACAGCGAGAACGCCTGCCAGTACAGCGCGTCGGCCGCATACCCGGAATTGGGATACTTCTGCGGAATGCTCGCGAATGCCGCGGCCGAGCGACGCCACTCGCCGCGATTGAGAAGTTCGTACGCAGCCTTGTAGAGCGAGTCGGCGACGTCGCCCTGCAGCCATGGCGCACGCGGGCGAGTCATGAATGACTCGCGGCTCTCCAGCCCGTCCGTCTTCCACTCGAACTTCGTGTCCCGCTTATCGAGCTTATCGAACCTGTCGAGCTTATCGAACTTATCGAACTTGTCGAACTTGTCGAACTTGTCGAACTCGTGGAGTTTGTCGAGCTCGTAAAGCTTCATATCCATGCCCGGCATCCAGAGGTCCATCTTCGGCATGTCGAAGTGGAAATCCGGGACGTCCACGTGTACGTCGGGCATCTCGAAATGCGCGTCGGGCATGTCGTAGTGGAAATCCGGCATGTCGAACTTCCAACCCGGGATATCGAGGTGCATGTCGGGCATCTCGTACCAGAAATCCCGCGTCTTGAGGTCGAAGTCGCGCCAGCCATCCGGGCGTAGTGGTTTCTCGGGCCGCGGCGCCTCGGCGCGCGGCTGCGGAGCGCGCTTCGGCGGCACCGGAGGCGCCACCTGCAGCGCGAACGCACCGGCCGCCGGTACAGCCATCAACAGCATCGTTAGGCGAAGGGCGGAGGTCATCGGTCCAGGTCCCTGTGGTCTAGTGGTCGTCGATCGTCAGTCATCGCTCGAGATGCTGGCCGCCGCCGCGCGCACTCGCGGCACGACGTCGCGCTGCTCGAGCGCTTCCGCAATGAGGTTCAGCTCCGTGCCGCCGTGCTCGGACGGCAGCCGCGAGAGTTGCGCGAGCACGAGCTCGAGGTCCTCCAGCAGGCTCTTGAGGCGTGGATCTGACGACGCCGCCGGAGAGTCGAGGAGGAGCCGCGTCGTCGTGAGGAGATCGCTGGCTTGGGTCACGAACCGCGCGTCGGGCTGCCCGTTGCGTGCGGCTGCCGGAAGCGCCGTGAGCAGGGCGACCGTTTGCCCGAGGTACTCCGTCGTAGCCTGACGATACGGTTCCGCGTTCGCGGTCCAGTAGTCGTATTGGCCCTCGCGGCCGTTATCCGGAACGATGGGTGCGATGCCGCGCGACATCCGACCGACCGCAACACCAATGATCAACGCGGCCGCGATGCCGGCGATCAGCACCCCCCACGACGGCGAGCCGAAGCTCCATCGCCGGCCGGCACGGCCGCTCGCTGTGGCGCGATCCGCGAGTGACACGACGGGTGTGCCGAAATGTCGCTCCTCGATTCGCTGCCACATCTCATCGAGCGGCGGTTCAGGCGGCACGCGATAGCCGCGCAACGCCTCACGAGTCCGCTCGTCCAGCTCGTTTTCCTTCATAGGTCTCACTCCCTCACGAAGGCAGCGAGTGCCTGGCGAAGCCGGCCTCGCGCCTCGAACAACCGCGACTTGCTCGTGCCCTCCGCGATCCCGAGCGACTCGGCGATCTCAGCGTGGGTATAGCCTTCGATGTCGTGCATGATCAGCGTCGTTCGCGTGCCTTCCGGTAATGCGTCGATCGCCGCGGCGATCCGGCTCCTCAGATCGGGGTCGGCTCGGTGCGAGACCGTACCGAGTCCCGGGTCATCTTCGAGCGTGGTTTCCCGCTCGCGAAGCCGCTTCACTTTCCGCATCCCGTTCAGCGTGACCGTGACCGCGATGCGGTGAATCCAGGTGCCGAAGGCTGCCTCCCCGCGGAAGCGGCTCAGCTGGTCGAACGCGCGTACGAACGTGTCCTGTGTGAAGTCCTGTGCGAGCTCCGCGTCCCCACAGAGTCGGTAGACGAGGCGATGCACCCGGGCCGCGTGCGCCTCATACAGCTGGCGCCCGGCTATCCGGTCTCCGTCGAGGATACGAGCGATCAGCGCCCGTTCGTCCAGCGGCACCGACTCTTCCCGAAGAATCGCGACTCTCGGCATTTGCTTCGGAGGGATAGACACGGTGCGTCTCGAAAGCGTTCGATTAAGGCGGGAAGCGGGAAGCGGGAAGCGGGAGACGGGAGACGGGGACGGAAAACCCCCGGGAAGCTCATCTCGTGTAGAGAGGCCTCCCGAGGGTTCTACGCTTCCTTGGCGTCTCCCGTCTCCCGCTTCCCGTCTCCCTGCTTTTACGGTTTCGCCGAGCTCACCGGCTTCGCGGTCGGCACGGCCGGCACGATCTTGAACATGAAGGGCTGCTCCACCAGCTGCGGGACCTTCTTCGACCGCAGGATCGCCGGGTGGAATCGCATGCCGGGAAGCGCGTCGCGGACGGACTGAGCGAACTCCGGATGGGTCGCGCTGATCACTCGGAACGAGAGTGTGTCCGCCATCCCGAGCGTGTCGACGACGAACTGGACGTACGCGCCGCCCTCGATCTTCAACTCGAGCAGCTTGGGCGGATACATCGGTGCCGCGCTGTCGGCGAACCGCGTGACCATCGAATCGACATCCACCGCCGTCGCGATCGTATCGAAGACGGCGTTCGGCACCTCTGGCTCCGAGAACTCCTCCGGCCTGCCTTCCTCTTTCCCCTTCCCGAGGACCGGTGCCTCCCTGGTGGCTGCCTTGTCGATGATCTTCTCTTCGAAACCGCCACTGCCCGCCTTCTCGCCTTCCCGCATGAACCGCACGCTCTCTTCGCGCGGCGGAGGGGAGGTCGTGTGATTCAACGGGATGAGGAAGGTGACCTTCTCCTGCGCCTCTTCAATGGCCGCTTTGGGACCTTCGCGCGTGGCGAGAATCGACGCGCTGATGAGAAGCGAATGGGCGACGAGACTGACGAGGGCGCCCTGACTGAACTGGAACCCCCTCGCGTTTGACTCGAGCAAGAGGCGAAGCATTGAAGCCTCCTCCCGTAGTACTGATGCCCGTACGGAGCGTCCCGATCCGGGCGCCTGGACTGGAAGTCTTGCTACCAACAGTATCGTGCAAGGTGCGTGCGTCGAGCAAGCCGAACCGCCAACCATCCTAAGGTACAACGCGGGCGACACAGAGTGCCATGTGACGAACCGTGCATGGCTGGGATGACCGATTGCCGGCGAAAGGTCAACTGCCATCGCAGCGCTCCGGGCCGTTCGGGGCCGGATTTTCGTTACTTGAGCATGACGCCGATCAGCTCGCGAACCACCTTTCCGGCAACTATTGCCGAGACGCCGGTTGGGTCATTCTGCGGGTTGAGCTCGACTACGTCGGCCGCCACGATCGGTGCCTCGATGCCGTGCAGCAGCGACAACAGTTGGCGGACCGACAACCCGCCCGGCTCGCGGTGCGAGACGCCCGGCGCGAACGCCGGGTCCAGCGCGTCGACGTCAATGGAAACGTAGACCGGCGTATTCAACGGGACACGCAAGTCGCCCTGAATGTTCCGCATCTCGATCACTTCCACGCCGAATCGGCGAGCCTGCGCGCGCTGGTGGCCCGTCATCGTACGGATGCCGACCTGGACGAGGCGGTCGGCCAGCTGCTCCTCCATGATCCGCGCAAACGGGCAGGCGTGCGAATACCGGTCGCCTTCGAACTCATCGTACAGGTCCGGATGCGCATCCACGTGCAGAATCGTCAGGCTCGGCGCATGGCGTCGGACCGCCCGGAGCACGGGGTAGGTCACGGAGTGATCGCCTCCGAGCGACACGGGGCGGGCGCCCATCGCGAGCAACCGCGCGATTCCGTGCTCGATCGCACGGCGCGCGTCCGCCGGCGAACAGCGGCCAAGCTCCAGATCTCCCGCGTCGGTGATCGCGCCCTCGGCCCCGACGTTGATTCCGAGCTCGCTCCAGCTGTTCGCGCTCGGACTCCACAATGCGTCACGAATCGCCGCCGGGGCGTCAGCCGGGCCGCGTCGGTACGACGAGCTCGCGTCGTACGGCAGGCCAACGAGCGCCGGGGTGCCGCCTAACGTGGTCATCACTCCGATTTGAGCGCCTGTTGGGGGTCGATGCGGGCTGCCGTCCGCGAGGGAAGGTAGCTCGCGCCGAGCGCTATCGCCGCCAGGAGCAGCGGCACGACCGCGAACGTCAGCGGATCGGTGGCCGTCACGCCGAACAGTTGCGTCGAGAGTACCCCGCTCGCGTAGTACGCGCCCACCAGACCGACCGCAATGCCGAAGGCGACGAGGGTCATCCCCTGTCGCACGATGAGCCGCACGACGCGCCCGCGCGTCGCACCGAGGGCGAGGCGAATGGCGATCTCGCGGCGGCTCAGGCCAATCACGAACGCCAGAACGCCATAGATGCCGATCGCCGCCAGCAGCATGGCCACGGCGCTGAAGCTTCCGAGCACCGTCGAACCGAATCGGGCCGTGGCGGTCTGCCGCGCCAGGAGATCCGTCATCTGTATCACGCGATAGAGTGGAAGCCCGGGGTCGATCGCGCTCACCTCGCGCTGCACGGCAGCCATTGCCGTAGCTTGATCGCCGCTCGTGCGGAGGACGAGTGACAGATCCGCGTCGGGCAGCTGCGCGAACGAGTAGAAGATGTCGGGCTCACTCGACGGCGCCGTCAGATCCGTGGTGAGATCGCGAAAGCGCGCCGTGCCGACTACGCCGATGACCGTGACCTCGGGCCCCGTCGCGTCACCGAACCGAAACCGCCGGCCGATCGGATCGAGCCCTCGCCAGAAGCGGCGCGCCATGGCAGCGCTGACGACGGCGACATCCTGAGCGCTGTCGCGATCGGCGTCAGTGAACACGCGTCCGCGCACAACCGGGATACCGAGCGTCGCGAAGTAGTCCGGCGTCACGCGGTGACGGTACGACCGTACCGGATCACGCGTCACGCCGTCGATGAACATCGACCCCGCGTTCGTGTTGCCGCCTAACGGCATGTCCGACCCGATGGCGGCGCTCTCGATCTGCGGCAGTGCGCGTACGCGAGTGAGCAGCGCGTTCACGAACTGTACGCGGGCCGGCGCCGGATACCGCCCGCGTGGGAGTGCCAGTTGAGCCGTCACGACGCCGTCCGCCCGAAAGCCCGGCGCGACCTGCAGCTGCTGGCGAAGGCTGCGGACCATGAGCCCACCGGCGACGAGCAGAATGAGCGCCAGGGCGATCTCGCTCACCACGAGCAGCTGTTGTGCGCCGACACGCCGCATGCTGGCGATTCCGGCGGCGGCCGATCGGGCACCTTCCTTGAGCGAATCAGCGACCGTTAGGCGGCGCACTGCCAGCGCCGGGGCCAGCCCGAAGATAATCCCGCATGCGGCAGTCAGCGCCGTCGCGAACAGGGCCACTCGCCAGTCGATCGACGGGTCGACGTACCGCGGCAGCGCACCGTCCGGCAACACGGGCAGCAGTGCGCCGAGCCCCCAGACGGCCAGGGCCGCCCCTGCTATTGCACCCGCGGTGGCGAGCGTCAGTCCCTCGGCCAGCAGCTGGCGCAGGAGCCGGCCGGCGTCGGCGCCGACCGCCACCCGCAGGGCCATCTCGCGGCGCCGGGACGTCGCGCGAACGAGCTGCAGGTTGACGACGTTCGCGCACGCGATAAGGAGAAACAGCAGGACCGCGGCGAACATCGCGACAAGCAGCTGCCGGGTGGTGCCTAACGCGGAGTCCTGGAGCGTGAAGAGTTGGACGCCGCGGTCCCGGTTGGTCTCGGGGTGTTCCGCGGCGAGCCGGCGGGCCACGGCGTCGACATCGCGCTGGGCACTCTCGAGACCGACTCCCGGACGCAGCCGACCGACCGCCGCGAGCCACCGATTCCCGCGAGACTCGAGCGTGCCCTTCGACGACGTGAGCGAGATCATCATCATCGGCACCCAGACATCGGTGTCGAAGGAGATGCCGTGAAACCCATCCCGCATGACGCCGACGATGGTAAACGGCCGGTCGTTGAGCGTGATGGACCGCCCGACGACGCCCGGGTCGGACGCGAACTGCGTCGTCCAGAGCGCGTGGCTGATGACGGCAACCGGCTGCGCGTCGGGAACGCGATCTTCGTCGGCCGTGAACGTTCTGCCTCGCGAGGCGGAAACGCCGAGAATGCCGAAATAGCTTGCCGAGACCATTTCCGCCTCGACGCGCTGTGGGTCGCTGCCCATGCCGAGGTTGAGGGAGATCTCGTCGTAGGCGGCGACATCCTCGAACGAGTGGTTCAGGGTCCGCCAGTCGACGATCTCCGGATACGACGCGCCGCGAATGGTGCGCTCCGGCCCTGCGACGCCCCAGAGCATCGCGAGGCGAGACGGGTCGGCGAACGGCAGGGGGCGGATGATCGCCGCGTCGAGGAGACTGAACACGGCGCTGCTCGTACCAATCCCGAGCGCGAGGGTCAGGACCACGGCCGCGGTGAACGTCGGCCGCCGACGCAGCGTGCGAAGTGCGAAGCGGAAGTCGTTGAGCATTGACTGAGCAGTAAGCCCGGACGCGAACGAACGATCGGACATCGGTGCGCGAGCCGAATGCGTGGGGTCAGCCGGCGTCGCACACCTCCAGCCGAAGGCACGCCCGGTGCCATGCGTCACAGTTCGGGTCAACCGCAACGCGCATAACGCGTTGCGCTCGAGCGACGGGATCCGGTCGGCCGGGGAAGCGTCGCGGAGTCGGACGTGACGTCCCACTTCCGGACGGCATCGGCGCACGTGATCTGATGCACGCGACGAGCGCAACAACGACCTCGGACGGCGCGTGCGGTAGGGCCCACCGTCCGGGCCGCGGGGGCTGTTATCGTGCGCGGACCGAGTGCACCACCCTCGAATGGAGCAAGGCCATGCGTCGTGAAGCCGCAATCGCAGTGCTGGGAGGCGTGCTGGCGTTAGGCATCGCGTGCGCGGGCGACTCGACCCTCGGGCCGGCGGACACGCTCGCGGCCGATGCGAAGAAAGGTGGAGGCACCGGTGGCGGGACCGGCGGTGGCACGAGCGGCGGCGGCTCCACTGGTACCCGGACCGTCTTCCCCGCCGACAATCCATGGAACAGCGACATCTCGAGCCTCCCGGTCGACTCGAACTCGGCAACGCTCATCAACAGCTGCGGCGGATCCACGCGGCGCGTGCACCCGGACTTCGGCACGGTATGGAACGGCGCGCCGAACGGCATCCCGTACATTCTCGTGAGCGGCGCTCAGGCGAAGGTGCCGGTGTCGTTCGACTACGCCGATGAGAGCGACCTAGGCCCGTACCCGATTCCGCCGAACGCCCCGATCGAAGGCGGATCGAACGCAACCGGCGATCGGCACGTGATCGTGATCGACACGACGGCGTGGCGCCTCTACGAGATGTTCGATGCGCATCCGCTGAATGGCGGAACGAGCTGGCACGCCGGCTCGGGCGCGACGTGGGACTTGAGCTCGAACGCGCTGCGCCCCGCTGGCTGGACCTCGGCTGACGCGGCCGGTCTGCCGATCTTCCCGGGCCTCGTTCGCTACGACGAGGCGGTCACGAAGGGTGCGATCAACCACGCGCTCCGCTTCACGTGCCCGACGACGCGGAAGGCGTACGTGTCGCCCGCGCGGCACTGGGCGAGCTCACAGACGAGCGCGAGCTACATGCCGATGGGCGCTCGCGTTAGGCTCAAGGCGAGCGTGGACATCTCGACGTATCCGCCGGAGGTGCGGGTGATCCTGACGGCGCTCAAGAAGTACGGGATGTTCCTGGCCGACAACGGCAGCGGCTTCTACATCAGCGGCGCGCCGGATCCCCGATGGAGCGACGACAACCTCGCTACCCTGGGACGGCTCACGGCATCCGACTTCGAGTTGGTCAAACTAGGACAAATCACCATTCCGTAACGGCGGACGGCTAAAGGGCGCAGGGCCCGAACGACGCAGGGCCCATGAGGCGCACGACCCGAACGACGCACGGCACGAACGACGCAGGGCCCGAACGGCAACGGCGCAGGACCCGAACGGCGTCAGCGGCGAACGGCGGCTGTCCGCCTCTCAGCGCCGTCTGGGCCCTGCGCTCTTGCCGTCTGGGCCGTGCGTAGTCTGGGTCTTGCGCCCTATGCGTCTTGCGCTGTCTGGGTCCTGCGTAGTCCGGGCCCTGCGTAGTTTCGAATTTCGCCCTCAGGGTCCTGCGCCTGTCCCGCCCCGGAACATGAAGTAGACCGCGCCGAGGATGCATAGTCCTGCCCACAGGTAGTCCCACTTGAGCGGCTGGCGCATGTACACGACCGCGAACGGCACGAACACGCCTAACGTGATGACCTCCTGCACGATCTTGAGCTGCGCGAGGCTCATCTGCGTGTAGCCGATCCGGTTCGCCGGCACCTGCAGGAGATACTCGAACAGCGCGATCCCCCGGCTCAGCACGGCCGCCACGTACCACGGGCGGCCGCTCAGGTTTCTCAAGTGCGCATACCAGGCGAAGGTCATGAAGACGTTCGAGCAGACGAGTAAGGTGGTCGTGCGGAGGACGACGGGCGAAAAGAGCGCAGGCATGGAGTTGCAGCTATTTCTCTGATGGGAGGGCGAATTACCGAACGGACAACTCAAGAGCTTTACTTGCGGTTTATGATAACATCGCATTCTTTATCAGTGACACATCAGGCCCTCGGCGAGTTCGAGCAGATGGTGCTCCTCGCCACCCTAACGAGCGTGCTGGCGCGCGCGACGCGGCAGCTCGCGCTCGGCGTCGGCCTCGGCCTAACGATGGCAGTCGCCCTCGACCTGCTGAGCGGCGGCGAGCTTATGAACGGAACCGGGCTGCTGCTCGTGCCCGGGACCGCCGCGTTCATGCTCGTCGTCGGCCTCCTCGCCGCGGCCGGTCCGGCACGCCGCGGCCTGCGCGTGCAGCCGACCGAGGCGCTGCGGGCGGACTAGGCGGATTCCGACGCACTGGAGCCCTCGACGCGGCACGAAAGGGCCAGGTGATCGGCACCTAACGTCTTTGTCGTCCGTGGCTCCCGGCTGTTCTGGTTCCGGCAGCTGGGCTTCGGCGCGCAGCGCCTCGACCGGGTCGATCCGCGGCCCCCTGCGCCGTCGGTCCGACCGGGTCATCGTCCGGTCTACCGCCACGACGTGCTCACGGAGCGTCCAGTGGCAGCGGATGCACGAACTCCGCCGCCGATTCGCGACTGAGGTCTGCGCCAGGTCGTTAGGCAGGAAGCGTCTGCGGCGGCACGCCCCGCCGGCAATCCGGGACGTGGCGAGAATGACCCCTGCAGTTGTCAGGAACGCCATCTACCTCGCGGCGACCGCCGACATGACTTTGTCGAGCACCTAACGCCGACGATACCTCGCGAGCCCGACCGGCTCCGTGCCTGGCGTTCGCGTCGACGGCAACCACTCGGCAACCTCAGCCTGATAGAGAATCCAATGAGATCCGCACACCTCACGCGCGCGGTGGCCCGCGCCGTAACCATCCTCGCGCTCGCGGCCGCGTGCTCCCCTGCATCGGAGTCGCGAATCAGCTTGATCGATGGCCCCATGAGTCATGCAGCACACGCCGCAAGCGCCGCGGCGCTCAGCGCCGACCAGAACGCCGCCATCGCGCGCGTGCGCGCGGCGACGAGCCGTTTCCATCAGCTCGCGGCGGCAGAGGCCGCCGGCTACACCGCGCAGTACCCCGCGGGCTGCGCGCAGTCCTCCGTGGGTGCGCAGGGCTTCCACTACCTGAACCCGGCGCTCGTGGACGCGAACGTCGAGCTGCTGCGACCGGAGCTCGTCATGTACGAGCCGCAGCAGGACGGGTCGCTCCAGCTCGTCGGCGTCGACTACGTCGTCCCGTTCAACCAGTGGCCGTCCGAGACTGCACCAACCCTGCTCGGCGTCCCCTTCATGCGCAACGAGCCACTCGGCGTGTGGGCGCTGCACATCTGGGCGTGGCGACCCAACCCGAGCGGCACGTTCGCGATGTGGAACCCGAGGGTGAGCTGCGCGCTCGCCCGCTGACCGGCGGAGGCAGCACCTCGCGGGAACGCGTCGAGCATGGCAAGATTGTCCCCCCAGGTTGTCAATAATGCCGCCTGTCCCGTTGGGATGGCGAGGCAATCTTGGGATCGCACACCAACCTCGAACGGAGTTTCTGAAATGAAGCGATACATCATCGAGCGCGAGATCCCGGGCGTCGCGGATCGCGTTCTGAAGCAGCGGCGGGACGTCGCCGCCCAGTCCAACCAGGCGCTGTCGGCACTCGGCGGGAAAGCACAGTGGCAACACTCGTACGTCGTCGACGACAAGACGTTCTGCGTCTACATCGCCGAGGACGAGGCGGCGATCCGGGAGCACGCGCAGCTGAGCGGCTTCCCCGCCTCGAAGATCACTGAAGTGCGTACGGTGCTCGACCCCGTCAGCGAGAACTCGTGACCGAGCGCCGCCGCCGGCCCACCAGGCCGGCGGCGGCATGTTCGCATGGTGGCCACCGGGGCCATGGAGGCTTGGCGCATGTCAGAACGTCGAAGGAATTCCCCTCGGATGCCTAACGCGTCACCAGGCCGTCCACAGTCGGTCCGGCGGTCGCGCGTCGCGCCTAACGCGTCGTCGAAGCGAGGGGTGCTCGACGTGACGGTCGTCATCCTGCCGGAGGGCTACGTCTCGACGGCGATCGCGCCGCTCGAGGTCTTTCATTCGGCCGGCGTGCTCTGGCAGTCACTTCGTGGCGACGAGCCCGAACCGCGGTTCCGCGTCCGCGTCGCGTCTATAGATGGTGGCGAGGTCCGCGGCATGTGCGGCCTGCGATTGCTGCCCGAGCTATCGATCGAAGCGATCGAGCACACCGACATCATCGTGCTCACGGCGTCGGGCCGAAACCTGGCGGAGCAGATCGCGCGCGGGACCACGCTGCTGCCGTGGCTCCGAATGTGGCACGCGCGCGGCGCGTACATCGCGGCGATATGTTCGGGCGCGGTGTTCCTGGCGGAGAGTGGGCTGCTCGACGGCCGCGAGGCGACGACCCACTGGGGAGTCGCGGATGACTTCCGCCGCCGATACCCGAACGTGCTGTGGCGCCCGGAGCAATTCGTGACGGAGGACGGCCGGCTGTTCTGTAGCGGCGGAGTCTACGCCGCGGCGGACCTGAGCCTGCACCTCGTCGAGAAGTTCTGCGGGCGCGAGATCGCGCTCCAATGTGCGAAGAGCCTGCTGCTCAGCATGCCGCGTCACTCGCAGGCGGGATACGCCGCGGTGCCGCTGTCGCCGCCTCACTCCGACGCGCAGATCCGCGAGGCGGAGGCGTACCTCCAGTCACACTTTCAGCGCGGGGTTTCGATCGAGCAGCTCGCGCGCGCGGTCAACATGAGCCCTCGCAACCTGATTCGTCGGTTCAAGGCTGCGACTGGCCGAGTGCCGGGCGAATATCTTCAGGCGCTACGCGTCGCTGCCGCGCGCGAGCTGCTCGAGGGCGGCGCGGCATCGGTGCAGCAGATCTGCACGCAGATCGGCTACGAGGACCTCGCGTTCTTCCGCCGTGTGTTCAAGCGCCACACCGGCGTCGCCCCAGCAGAATATCGAAATCTGTACGCGAGTATGAGCTTCGACCGTCAGGCAGGATAGCCAACTGCTTGTAAGGGCGCAGGGCCCGAACGGCGCAAGACCCAAGCAGCGCAGGACCCATAGGACGCAAGACCCATACGGCGCAGGGCCCAGACCGCAACGGCGCAACAGCGAACGGCGTAACGTTGTGCGCCGTTCGGGTCCTGCGCCGTTGCGGTTCGGGCCGTGCGTCGTTTGTGCCCTGCGTCGTTCGTGTCGTGCGCCGTCTGGGCCCTGCGCCGTTCGGGCCCTGCGCCGTTTATCCCGCAGTTCGGGCCTTGCGCCGTTCGGGTCTTGCGTCGTTTCGAGCCGGTGCGCTGCTCGGGTATTGCGCAGTCTGGGTCCCGCGTAGTTTCTGATGTGACCCGCGCTCGGCACTGCTACCAATCTCATGCCTCCCAATGGCGAATTCACGCATTCTGTATCGTCGTTTCCTCCTCAGCAGCTTCGTCCCGCTCGCGGTAACCGGCCCGCTCGCCGCGCAATCCACCAAACCGAGCTCCTCGCGCCACTCCGAGATCCCGGCGGGGTACCGCGCCATTCGCGAAGCGGACCTTCGGCGTGACGTCGGTGAGATGGCGTCGCCCGGAATGCGTGGGCGCGAGGGCGGCACCGTCGACGAGATGCGCGCCTCCATGTGGGTGGCGGAGCAGTATCGGCGCATCGGGCTCAAGCCGATGGGCGAGGACAGCACGTGGTTCCAATGGTTCGACATGACTCGCACGCGCGTGGCGGTGACGGCGAGCAAGGCCAGCATCGGCGGCCAGGCAATGACGCTGTTCCGCGACTTCATCCCGTTAGGCGTCGTGCCGGCCGAAGCGTCGGGCACGGTGATCTGGGTTCCGGACGCGACCGACACGACCGCCGACATCCGTGGGCGAATCGTCGCGACTCCGCTGCTGCCGCCGGCGCCGGGGACCATCCGCGCGAACAGCTACACGTTTGCCTCCCGTTACGCTGACGCCGCCATCAACGGCACCGTTGGGCGCTTCGCGCGGCGCGGGGCGGCCGCCGTGTTGCTGGTCGCGAATGCGCCCGTGGACAGTGCGTTCGAGGTGGTATCCTCGGCGCGCGCGCGCGGCACGTACGACGTCGACAACGCCGTGCCGCGTGCCGCGAACGGCTCGCCGCGTATCGCGCCTCCGCCGGCGCTTGGGAGCGGACCAACGCCGGCCTATCTCGTGCACGCGTCGATGCGCGAAACGTTGGCTGCTCAGCCACAGGTCGAGCTGGCGATTCGATTGGAACGGTTCACGACGCCGTCCGTGAACGTCATTGGCGTCGTTCGCGGGACCGACCCCAGGCTGCGCGCCGAGTACGTGGTCTTCAGCTCGCACCAGGACGCCAACGGGGTGCGCGTCACGTTGGAGGGAGATTCGGTCCACGCCGGCGCCGACGACAACGCGTCGGTCACCGCCGCCGATCTGGCGGCGGCGCGGGCGTTCGTCAGGCAGCCGGGCAAGCGCTCCGTGCTCTTCATCAATCACGGCTCGGAAGAACGTGGCCTCATCGGCTCGCGCTATCACGCTGCGCATCCGGTCGTCCCGCTGCAGCAGATCGTGGCGGTGCTCAACGGCGACATGATCGGGCGCAACAACCCGGACTCCGCCGCGTTGTTAGGCAGCCAGCCGCCGCACCGCAACTCGAGCGACCTCGTCGCCATGGCGCTCCGCGCGAACGAGCTCACGGGCAAGTTCCACCTCGATACCCTCTGGGACCGCCCAACGCATCCCGAGGGATGGTACTTCCGCAGCGACCACCTGCCCTACGCGCGCATGAACGTACCGGCGCTCATGTATTCGACCAACCTGCACGACGACTACCACACGCCGCGCGACAACCCGGCGCGCATCGACTACCCGAAGCTCACGCGCATGGCGCAGTGGATGTACCTGACGGGGTGGTTCGCCGCCAACGCGCCCGAGCGGCCGAAGCTCGATCCGGGGTTCAAGCTGGAACGCTAGAGTGCCTAGCGGGGCGCACCGCCCGTGTGTCAGCGGCGCTTCCTGCTCTCGCCGGCACGCGAGCGTCCCGAACTGGCGGCTCGTCGCTTCCCTGGCGACCCCTTCGATCGCGGCCGCGACGGCTGTCTCGCGCGGCGGAGGTAGTCCACGAGACCGAGCGCGGGGATGAGGGCGCGGCCCGGATCATGGAGCTCACGAACGGCGTCGGCGCCGACTCGGTGCTGGAGTGCGTCGGCACCCAGGAGTCGATGTGGCAGGCGATCGGCGCCACCCGTCCGGGCGGATACATGAGCTACGTCGGTGTGCCCCACGGGGTCGAGCTCGACGGCGCGGCGCTGTTCTTCACGCATGTGCGTTTGCATGGGGCCCCGCTCCGGTGCGGCGCTACCTGCCGGACCTGATCGACCTGGTGCTGCGCGGCGAGATCAACCCTGGCAGGGTGTTCGACCTAACGCTGCCGCTCGGCCAGGTCGCGGAGGGCTATCGGGCGATGGACGAGCGCCGCGCGATCAAGACGCTGCTGCAGCCGCGACCCAGGACTGACCATGAAGATCCGCATGAACGTCGACGGCGTGCCGATCACGGCCACGCTCGACGACAACGAGACGGCCAAGGATTTCGTCTCGCTGCTTCCGCTCACCCTGACGCTCTCGGACTACGCGTCGGCCGAGAAGATCAGCGATCTGCCGCGACGACTGTCCACGAAGGGAGCGCCCGCGGGCACCGACGCAGCGGCCGGCGACATCGCCTATTACGCACCGTGGGGGAACCTGGCAGTGTTCTATCGGGCCTCCGGGTACGCGACCGGGCTCGTGAAGCTCGGCGCGATCGACTCCGAACTCGCCGCCCTGCGCACTGCGGGTCCGCTCACGACGAAGATCGAGCACATCGAAGGCTGAAACCGCGATCAGGCCCCGGCGACAATACCGAAGGAGAGCGACATGGACATCAAGCGAGCGGGTTCGCAGCCGTCCGGTAAGGGGCCGGCCGAGTGGTTCACAGGCACCGTTCGGATCGACCCGCTGTTCCAGACGAGCGCGCCGGCGCGTGTGGCGGGCGCCGCCGTCACGTTCGAGCCCGGCGCGCGCACCGCGTGGCACACGCACCCGTTAGGCCAGACGCTGATCGTGACCGCCGGCTACGGCCTTGCGCAGCGCGAGGGTGGACCGATCGAGGAGATCCGGCCGGGCGACGTCGTCTGGTTCCCACCCAACGAAAGGCACTGGCATGGCGCGTCGCCCACTACGGCGATGTCCCACATCGCCATACAGGAAGCGCTCGATGGCAAGGTCGTCGAGTGGATGGAGAAGGTGAGCGATGAGCAGTATCAGTCAAGGTCGCGCATCGAGTGACGCGAGGAAGCTCGCCACCTCGGCGAGTACCCGCGCCGGCTGCTCCCGATGAGGGACGTGCCCGCACCCCTCGAGGACCACCGCCCGTGAGGGACCGTTCGTTAGGCGGGCGATCCGCTCCGGGTGTTGCGCCGAGCCGTATTCGTCGCGGTCGCCGTGAAGGGCGAGCGTGGGACAACGCACCTCCCGCAGGTCGTCGTCGAGACGCCAGCCCGCGAAGTCCGGCGAGAGCCAGGTTTCGATCCAGGCATCGAGCACCCAGCTTGCCTTCGCCCCGTGGTAGCGTGCGAGCCGCTCGAGCTGTCCGGGCCGCTGGAAATCCAACCGCGCGGCACGGAGGCCAGCCACGGTGCGGTCCTCGACGAAGCTCTGCGCGGCCTCCGTCATCACGGCGGCGCAGCGCTCCGGCCACCGCGCCGCCGTCGCAATTGCCATCCCTCCACCCACGCTGTGTCCGAACGGGATGATCGCGTCGAGGTCGAACGCCTCGAACAAGCGAGACACCACGGTCTCGGCCTCGTCGCGGATGAACGTCAGGGGCAGCGAGCCGGGGTGAGCGTCCGATCGACCGAAGCCCAGTCGATCGTAGGCGACCACGGACCGGCGTGTCGCCACCGCGAGCTGCTGTGGGAAGTCCCGCCAGAGGTCCACGCAGCCGAGCGAGTCGTGGAAGAGGAGAATGGTTGCGCCAGGATCGCGGCGGACGTCCGTCGGAGCCCACGCTCTCGCGAATAGCGTTCCCTGCTCCGTGCCGATCCGATGATCGGTCGCAGTCACGGCGGTACCGGGCGGGGCTCCAGCGTCGGTCATGGACTCGCGTTAGGCGTCGACGACGACTACGAGCTTGCCGCTGCCGCGGTTCGCCTCCATGAACCGGTGCGCGGCTACGATCTCGTCGAACCGAAAGCGTTTCTCTATGTTCGCGCGGTACCGCCCCGCGGCCACGCCGTCCACGATCTCCTGGAGCGCGGCAGTGCTGCGCTCGGCCGATGTGGTGCTGCTGCCGTATGTCGTCAGCTTCACGGTCGACGGGATGTCCTCCAGTGGCTCGAAGCGCTCCATGATCCAGACGTTGCCCAGGAGCCCAGTGTGGCACACGACGCCACGCCGCCGCACGGCGCGCAGCGAGTCGAGGAGCGTCACCGGCCCGATGAGCTCGAGCAGTGCGTCGACGCCCCCGGCCACGCGTCGTTTGACGTCGTCGGCGATGTGTCCGGTGTCGATCACCACGTCGTCCGCGCCGTTCTCGCGCAGCGCGTCCGCCTTCGCCGAGTTGCGCGTGGTCGCGATCACGCGCACGCCCATTCCCTTCGCGAGCGACGCGGCGGCCATGCCGACGGATGAGGTGCCGCCACGGATCAGCAGCGTCTGCCCTGCCTCGACTGCCATCGCGTCGACGAGCGAGCCCCACGCCGTGAGGTATGTCTCGGGCAGTGCCGCGAGCACATCCCACGTTAGGTTCGTACGAACCGGGAGAACCCGATCGCGTGGAACCAGCGTGTACTCGGCGTAGCCGCCGTCGTAGGCTCGGCCCATCTCGCCCATGAGCGCCGCGACGGTCTGCCCTGTCGAGAGGTCGGTGCCGCCTGCGTCGTCCACCTCGCCGACGCACTCGATCCCGAGCACCCGTGGAAACCTCACGCTCGGCGAGTGGCCTTGTCGCGTGTACATCTCGGAGCGATTGAGCCCGAACGCGTGAACGCGGATCCGTATCCACCCGGCGCGAGCCTCCGGGCGAGGAACCTCCTCGATCTCGAGCACCTCCGGACCACCCGGCCGGTGGACGCGGACCGCCTTCATCGTCGAGGGTCTCCTTTGTCTCTTCGCCGCGCGCCACGCAGGTGGTCAACGAGCGCACGTAGCGCTGGCGACGCCTGGCGGCGCTGCGGGTAGTAGAGGTAGAAACCGGGGACCGGCGTCGAGAATTCCTCGAGTACCGGTACGAGCTCCCCGCGCGCGATCTCCTCACGCGCGCGGTCATCGGCCAGCGCCAGCCCGGCCACCGCGCGAGCAAGGCGCGTATTCAGCGTTGGGGCGTTCGTGAGCACGCGCGCCCCGACGTCCACCGAGAAGTCGCGGCCGTTCTCGGTGAACTCCCATCGATACGGTGGCGCGTAGGCCGTCGCGTGCCAGTTGATGCAGTCGTGCTCGACGAGCTCGCGCGGGTGCTTCGGCGTTCCACGCCGGGCGAAGTACGACGGTGCGCCCACGACGACGAGCCGCAGGTCACCGGAGATCGGTACGGCGATCATGACTTCACCGAGCCGGATGCCCGCGTCGTAGCCTTCGGCCACGATGTCGAGCGGCTCGTCGCTCACGTGTACGAGCGGCACCCCGAGCCGCTCCTCGAGGCGGCGCATCGCCTGACTCACCGCCGAGCCGCTCACGCCGAGCCGCTCGCCGGCGGCGCGAAGCCCTTTGGCTTCCGCCACCGCAACGAACATCGCCATACCGTCCAGGTTGTCGGGCATTGGTAAGCAGAGCTTACCGGGGCGAGAACCGCGGTCAAGTAGATCGAGCGGCGCGGGCCGGCTTGATTGCTTTCCAGGCGTTTCGATGGCGGCGAGGGTCGGCCGCGACAGTTCAGGAGCGGAGGCGATGCAACAGCGAAAACTCGGCACCAGCGGTCTGACAGTATCAGCGATCGGCTACGGCGCAATGGGGCTGAGCCACGGCTTCGGCCCCGCAACCGACAAGCAGCAGGCGATCGCGCTCGTTAGGGCGGCTTTCGAGCGTGGCGTTACGTTCTTCGACACCGCGCAGATCTACGGCGCGGAGAAAGAGGAGATCGTCGGCGAACCGCTCGAGCCGTTCCGCGGCCAGGCAGTCATTGCCACGAAGTTCGGATTCGAGCTCGGCCGTACCGATGGGACGCAGGTCCTGAACAGCCGCCCCGAGAACATCCGCAAGGTGACGGACGGCTCGCTGAAGCGGCTCCGGGTCGACGCGATTGACCTCTACTACCAGCACCGCGTGGACCCGAACGTGCCAGTCGAGAATGTCGCGGGCGCCGTGAAGGACCTCATCGAGCAGGGGAAGGTCAAGCACTTCGGCCTCTCCGAGCCGGGCGTGCAGACGGTCCGGCGCGCCCACGCGGTGCAGCCGGTCACGGCGATCCAGAGCGAGTACTCGCTCTGGTTTCGAGAGCCCGAGACGAACGGCGTGCTCGCCGCGTGTGAAGAGCTCGGGATAGGTTTCGTGCCCTTCAGCCCGTTAGGCAAGGGCTTCCTCACCGGGAAGATCGATGAGACCACGACCTTCGACAGCTCCGACTTCCGCAACGTCGTCCCCCGCTTCACAGCGGAAAACCGGAAGGCAAATCAGGCCGTGGTCCAGCTCTTGACGCGCATCGCGGGGGAGAAGCGGGCGACGCCGGCACAGATCGCGCTCGCGTGGCTGCTCGCGCAGAAGCCGTGGATCGTGCCGATCCCCGGGACTACGAAGCTACATCGCCTCGAGGAGAACATCGGTTCGGCGGCGATTGAGCTGACCCCTGACGATCTACAGGAGGTCGAGCGCGCCGCCGCGACCATCACGGTGCATGGAGCCCGGTATCCCGCACACTTGCAAGCGCGGGTCGGTCGCTGACAACCTCCCGAGGAATGGCGACACGAGACCATGCGAAAAACGGAGGAGAGCGCCCATGAAGCGAGTCACTGCCCTCGCCAGCGGGGCCACGCTGGCCGCTGCCATCGTCGCCAGCTCATTGCTGGCCCAGCAACCGCAGGGACCGCAGCCGTACGTCGTCGGGAACCGTCTCGGGTTGCCGGTAACCCCCGGCGCGACTGGAACCTTCGACCCGATCTCGTCGAACGTGAAGGTCTACGGCGCGATCTACTCCGCCGAGAGTTGTTCGTACGATACCGAGCGAGGCGTCATCGTGGTCCCGAACCGCGGCGTGCCACAGAACGTTCAAACCAACAACGCCTGGGTTTCGTTCATCAATCACGACGGGTCCGTTCACACCGCCCGATGGATCGGCGTCCAGAACCCGGCGGATCGGGCCACGCTGACGCCGCCGCTCGTGCTGAACGAGCCATACGGCAGCGACATCGCGAACGGCATGTTGTACGTGGCCGACCGGGACGGTGGCACGACACCTAACGAGCAGAGTGTCGCGGTCATTCGCCGCTTCAACATGCGGACGGGCGCGCCGGCCGGAGAAACGCGTGTCGAACGGGTCGCGTGGTTCAACGACATCGAGGTCACGGACGACGGAACGGTCTACGCCACGCAGACCGGCGATCGTGGCGAGAATGCCAACCCTTCGACGTGGCAGGTCTGGAAGATCACACCCGACGGTACGGCCTCGATCTTCGTGCAGGGGGCACCGCTCAACCAGCCTAACGGGATCGCCTTCGACCCGCAGGGCAACATTGTCGTCGTCAACATCGGCAACGACGAGGTGGTAACCTTCTCACCAGCCGGCCAGGCGGTGAAGACCGAGCACGCCGCGCAGGCGGGCAACGATGGTCTCGTGATCATGCCGGACGGGACCAAGTACGTGAGCAGCGTCGTGAATGGCGGGATCTCCCGTATCCGATCCGGACGAGCCGCCGAGCTCATCGCCCGCAACATTCCGAGCGCCGCCTCGATGTGCTACGATGCCGGGGCGAACCAGTTGGTCGTCCCGATGAACCCCAACAATGGGCTCGCATTCGTGCGGCTCCAGTAATCGTTCCCTCCCCCCTCCCATGCTGTCTCCCCGCACGCTCGGCTCTCAGGGCCTCACCGTCTCCGCCATCGGGCTCGGCCTGATGGGAATGAGTCAGGCCTATGGCACTCCCGAAGAGCGCGACGAGCGCGAGTCCATTGCCACCATTCATCGCGCCATCGAGCTGGGCGTGACCTTCCTCGATACCGCCGAAGCGTACGGGCCGTACAGGAACGAGGAACTGCTCGCCCGCGCGCTCAAGGACCTTGGGCCAGGTGCCCGCGACCGCGTCATCATCGCGACCAAGTTCGGTTTCCGGTTCGACGAGAAGGGCGTCGTTGCCGGCGTGGACAGCCGGCCCGAGCACATCCGCGAGGCCGTCGACGGGTCGCTCGAGCGGCTGCAGACCGATCGCATTGATCTCCTCTACCAGCATCGCGTGGACCGCGCAGTCCCGATCGAAGAAGTCGTCGGCACGATGGCGAGCCTCGTGCGCGAAGGAAAAGTCCGATTCCTCGGCCTCTCGGAGGCCGGAGAGAACACGATCCGTCGCGCGCACGCGGTCCACCCGATCTCCGTGCTCCAGAGCGAGTACTCGCTCTGGGAGCGCAACCTCGAGCCACGAATCGTTCCGCTGCTCCGCGAGCTCGGCATCGGCCTCGTACCATTCGCGCCGTTAGGCCGCGGGTTTCTGACCGGCGCCGTTAGGCGGGCCGAGGAATACCCGGAGGGAGACTTCCGTCGCGGCGATCCGCGGTACCAGGGCGAGAACTTCGACGCCAACGTGCGAGCCGCAACGGCCGTGCGTGACCTGGCAACCCGTAAGGGGGCGACCCCGGCGCAGATCGCGCTCGCCTGGTTGCTACACAAGGGCCCGGACATCGTGCCGATTCCGGGGACGAAGCGACGGAAGTACCTGGAGGAAAATATCGGCGCGGTGTCGGTGAAGCTCAGTGCCGACGAGATGGCCGCGCTGGACGCAGCCCTCGCACCCGACAAAGTCTCCGGGCCACGTTACAGCGCGAAGCAGATGGCGCAGGTCGATCGTTAGGCGAGAGTGGCCTCGTGACCTCCACGTCATCCCGATCCCGCCGCCCTCGCGTCATCTGCCATATGATGACGTCGCTCGATGGGCGCATCGTCGTCACCGGCTGGCCGCTTTCGGTCGATGCGCGCAAGGAGTACGAGCTCGTGCACGCGAGCTACGAGGCCGACGCATGGATGTGCGGGCGCGTAACCATGGCGCCGTTCGCAAAGCACACGCGCGGCGAACAGGAGGTCGCTCGCGCACGACGGGGCGGTCCGCCGCGGGAGGACTTCCACGCACCCGGAGATTTCGACTCGTTCGCCTTTGCGGTCGACCGACACGGCAGGCTCGCGTGGGAAACGAACGACATTGATGGCGACCACGTCGTGGCGATCCTCTCGGAGCGCGTGTCGGACGACTACCTCGCCTTCCTGCGAGAGCGCGGCGTCTCGTATCTGCTCGCTGGGGCGAGTGAGATCGATCTCGCTCTCGCCCTCGAAAAGGCCCATGCACGCTTCGGCGTGCGCACGCTGATGCTCGAGGGCGGCGGACGCATCAACGGCGCGATGCTGCGCGCCGGTCTGATCGATGAGGTGAGCGTTCTCGTTGCGCCCGTGGCGGACGCGCGGGCCGGGACGCCGGCGCTCTTCGACGTCGACGGCGGGGAGGGTGTTCCGTGTCGGCTCACGCTCGAGAGCGTCGAGCGGCGCGCGGACGAAGTCCTCTGGATTCGCTATCGCGTCGGGTAGCGCGGCGGAACGCTACGACCGTCCGTCCGAGCGCTGCCCAACCCTGAGGAACTGCACCCAATCGAGCTCCGCCCAGTCGAGCTCCTCTTCCACCCGCTGGAACGCGGCGTCGCCGATCGTTCCGTCGGCCCGCAACGCGACCAGTCGCCGCCGCTGCGCTTCGGTCGCCGCTCGTACGACTGCCGCATCCGCGTCGCCCACGCGCCCGTCACCGTCCGTGGGCGCCGGCGTCGTGGCCGTTGGTTCGTCGGGTGCGCCGCCATTGGCGTCAGCGCCGTCGCGTGGGAGATCGTTCTCCGCACGACGCAGCTGGAGCTCGTAGCGATACCTAACGAGATCCGCGGTCTCGGCCCCCGGACATGTTGCGGCCGCCGCTACCGCCGCTCGAAGCGTTTCCACACGGGCGAGCCCCACCTCGCGGTCCACCGAGCCGTCGTCCTCGAGCCCCAGGCGCAGCAGGAGCGGACGCAGTGTCAGGCCCTGTAAGACGAGCGTGCCAAGCGTCACGCCGAATGCCGTCGTGAGGATCAGGTCGCGGTGCGGGAAGTCCGTGGGGAGCGCGAGCGCCGCAGCGAGCGTCACCGTGCCGCGCATACCGCACCAGCCGACGACGGCGGCGCCGCGGCCGGTGAGCGCCACCGCGTCGTGCGGACCCGGCGTGCCATCGGGGCGCGGTCGGCAGCGCCACCGGCTGTATGCCGCCGCGCCGGTCACCCACGCGATGCGCGCGAGGATGACCGCGACGCACACCGCCGCCGCCACCGCCGCGTACCTCACTCCCGTAGCGCCAGTCGCGCGCTCGACAATGGATTTGAGCTGAAAGCCCACGAGGATGAACGCAAGCACGTTCAGCACGAACACCGCGACCTCCCACACCGCGTACGACGGGATGCGGATGCGCGCCGGGATGAGCTCCGCCGCAAGGCGCGATGCCGACATGGCGTAGACCACCATCGTAATGATGCCCGACAGGTGGAGCTGCTCGGCGAGAATCCAGACGAGGAAGGTCCCACTGAACTGGAACACCACCGCGGTCGCCACATCGCTGATGCGCGCGTTCACGGCGAGCGTCAGGCGTGCCAGTACGAGCCCGAGCACGACGCTCCCGATGGTCACCACGAGAAGCGTCGGCACGACGCTCGCACCCGACAGCATGCCGGTGACCGTCGCCGCGACCGCGAGACGGTACACGAGGAGCGCGCTGGCGTCGTTGAAGAGGCTCTCGCCTTCGAGAATCACGAGCAGGCGGTGCGGGGGCCGTAGCTGCTTCAGCACAGTCGTGGCGGCGGCCGCGTCCGGCGGCGCGACGATGGCGCCTAACGCGATCGCCGCCGACCACGGCAGGTCCGGTACGAGCGTGCGGGCCACGAGGGCGACGACGGCGATCGTGAGCGCGACGGCGCCGAGGGCGAGGCTCGCGACCGGGCGCCAGTTCGCGCGCAGGTCGCGTGGAGACGAGTCGAATGCCGCGTCGAGCAGCACGGGCGCGACGAAGAGGGCGAGCGCGAGCTCCGGATCGAGCACGAGCGTCGGCACGCCGGGGATGAGCGCGAGCGCAGCGCCGGCAAGTGCCACGAGCGCCGGGTACGGCGCGCCAATCCGCCGAGCCACGGCGGCCAGTGCCGCGCCGCCGACCAGCAGGGCAATGACGACCTCGAAGACTTCCATTCCTTGTTCAGACCCGTGGATACGTTCAAGCGGATGTTACTCGCTCGAGATACTCCACGCCCACGGCGGGGGCCTGGGAAGCCCCGCGTCGCCGGCCTTGGCCTCGTTCGCGGGCTACGCCGTGACGAGATCGGAGCGGCGCCGTGCCTGCAACAGCGCGTCGACGCTGTACGGACCGGCGCCGGTCGCGAAGAGGTAGAGGTACACGAAGCAGAAGAGCACGACGTGCTCGCCGCTGTTCAGTATGGGCCAGACGTTCCGCGGGAAGTGCGCCTGGAAGTAGGCCACCGCCATCTCACCCGAGAGCAGGAATGCCACGGGCCGAGTGAACAGGCCGAGTACGATGAGGGTACCGCCGAAGGTCTCGAGCATGCCCGCGAACCAGAACTGCGACAAGACTTCTGGCGGGCCGTTCCACGGCCGACCGGGGTTCAGGAGCAAACCGAAGAGCTTCTGGACACCGTGCTGCATGAACAACAGGCCGGTCACGACCCGGAGCAGCGAATGGATGACACCGTGCCACGCGGGCTGCGGTGTGTCGTATGCCTGCCTGAACATTGTACAGCCTCCTATCGTGTGAGCGCCGCCGGTGCATAACGCGAGACGGCGCGTGACCTCTGAGGACACGCTAACGCCGTGCCCAGCGAATCCAGTACGGCCGCTGGCACGAACGGCACGCGGAGGTGCTGGACGGCAGCCGGAGCGCGATGAGCTGGAAGCGCGGCGACCTTCAGCGCTCGAGGCCGAGCCAGCGCTCGAGCGCCTCGTGACGCGAGCGGCTCACCGGCAGGCGCGCGCCGCCACGTAACTGCACCTGGTAGTCGCCGCCGGGGCTGCGATGCAGCAGCTCGACCAGCGAGAGTCGAACGATCACCGAGCGATGGAC
>JBKOYV010000220.1:0-54814 GCA_046725585.1 Gemmatimonadota bacterium
CGCCCGTAGTGTGCGAGGTCCTGCGCGACGAGATTCACCTCGCGCGCGCCCTGCAACTCGAGGAGCTGCGCTTCGCGAACGACATCGGCCAACGCGAACGACCGATGCTTTCCCCGCATCAGCGGAATCGCGCAGAACGCACAGCCGTGGTCGCAGCCTTCGCTGATCTTGAGATAGCGAACGTGCGGCAGGTCGCCCGAATACACGCGGACGCCCGGGTGATCCGCGAGTGGGTCGCCGAGCAGCCCGCGTTCGGTCAGTTCCGGAATGAGCCGGTCCGCTTCGGCAGCGCCGAGGAAGAGATCGACCTCGGGGAGCGCGTCCGCGAGCTCGTCCTTGTGCCGCTGCACGAGACAGCCGACCGCGACTACGGCCTGACAGATGCCATCGCTCTTGTAACGGCCGGCTTCGACGATGGCGTCGATCGACTCGCGCTTGGCGGCGTCGATGAAGCCGCAGGTGTTGACGATAATGACCTCGGCTTCGTCGAGGTCGGTCGTCGACTCGGCACCGTGGGCGATCAGCTCGGCCAGATATCGCTCGCTGTCGACCGTGTTCTTGTCGCAGCCGAGGGTGAGCAGCCCGACCTTCATGGCCGGCAGAGACGGAAAGGCATCCGGACAAAACTAGCTGGTCGTCGTGGCCGTGGATTACAAATCGGTTAACTCGAGGGGTGCCGGGTAGCAGCCACGAGGACGCCCCGTCACATTCGACGTTAGGGACAACCCGATGAGGGACGCCTCATGTTCAGCACGTGCCTGTTCTGCCACGGTCGACTCGGCAAGAACGATGTTGTCGAGCACTTCCCGATTGGGGCGCGGCTGGCATTCGACAGCGCGCGCGGGAGGCTGTGGGCGGTGTGCCCGCAGTGCCGCCGGTGGAACCTGTCGCCACTCGATGAGCGATGGGAAGCCATCGAGGAGTGCGAGCGGCTGTACAGAAGCACGCGGGCCCGCATCTCCACCGACAACATTGGGCTGGCGCCCAACGTGCGGGGCGTCGATCTCATCCGCATTGGCAAGCCGTTGCGGCCCGAGTTCGCCGCATGGCGGTACGGCTCGCAGCTCAAGTGGCGCCACCGGAAAGCGGGCATCGCGGCCGGCGTCGCGGGCGTCGCGGGCGTCGCGGCCGCCGTCGTCGCGGCGCCGGCCGTCGCGCCGTTCGCCGCGCCTGCGTTCTTTGCTTTCGGGGCGAGCGCGCCGTTGTGGGTCGTGCCGGGCATGATCGCGATGGATATCAAGGACTACTGGCAATGGGAGCGTGTGGCGCTTCGCTTGCCCGGCTCGAACGGCGGCAAGTTGACGGTCCGCATCAGGCACCTCTGGGAATCGGCCTATTACACCGATCGATACACCGGTGAGCTGACGCTTCGCGTCGCGCACGACGGCGGCGCGTCGCATTATGACGGCGACAAGGCGCTGTCGGCAGGTGGCCCGCTGCTCGCGCGCGCGAACTGGCTTGGCGGCGCAGGTCGCCTGGTGCAGCGCGCGGTCGAGGAGATCGATGCCATTGGTGACGCCGACGGCTTTCTCAACAAGACCGCGGCGCGATTCTCACGCTTCCATGGCCGCCGCATGATGGCGAAATACCGCCGCGTGGGCGCCATGAGCCTCCTCCCCGTCGAGCGGCTCGCGCTCGAGATGGCGGTGCACGAGGAAGCGGAGCGGCGTGCCCTCGAAGGGGAGCTCGTTAAGCTGGCCGACGAGTGGAAGGAGGCCGAGGAGGTGGCGGCGATCGCCGACGACATGTTCGTCACCCCGACCGTCGACGAGTGGATCAAGCAGCGCTCGACGGAGATGCGCGCTCCCGACCCCGACGACGCCTAACGGTAGTTCCCGAACTTCAGCTCGACCCCGAAATCCTTCGCGCGCAGCAGCTGCATAACGAGCTGCAGCTCGTCGCGCGACGGCGAGCTGACGCGAACCTGGTCGCCCTGAATCGCCGCCTGGACCTTCTTCATCTTCGCGTCCTTGATCGCGGCGGCGACCTTCTTCGCGGTGTCGCCATCGAGCGACATCTTGAGCCCGACCTCGCGACGCACGGTATCACCGCCAGCCGGCTTTACCTCGCCGATATCGAGATTCTTCACCGGGACGCCACGCTTGATGAGCTTCGCCTGCACGACGTCGAAGAGCGCGCGCATGCGGAAGTCGCTGTCGGCAGTCAGCACGATCTTCCCTTCCCCACGCTGGAAGTCGATGGTCGCCTTCGAGTCCTTGAAGTCGTAGCGCTGCGCGATCTCCTTCTGCGCCTGGTTGATGGCGTTATCGACTTCCTGCAGGTCGACACCAGTGGTGACGTCGAACGAGTTGAGCTGAGCCACAGTCGGGATCGGGAATCGGGAAGCGGGAATCGGAACGTCAGTTGATGAATTTGTTCCACCCTTTGAGCTGATGGCTGATGGCTGATGGCTGATTTTCAGGCTGCACTTCGTCAGGCGTCACGGGCCTCAGCAGGATATCGAAGCCGAGCCACGCCAGCTTGGAAAACGGAAACAGCACGAACGGCGCGACGAGCATGCCGAGCGGCGCCGCCCACTCGAGCGTATCCCACGGCACGTTAGGCCACCTGATCAGGAGGGTCGAGACGAAGACGATCGCGAACAATGCTTCGGAGACGGCGAGGTTGAACATCATCGAACCGATGAAATAGTCGCGCTCTCCGCGCTCGATCGCCAAGCGGCAGTTGCCGCAGCGCTCGCGCATCCTGAACCAGTGTCGCAGCACGGGACCGCCACCGCAGTTCGGGCATTTGAGCCGTGCTGCCCGGCCGAGCACTGTGAACACCCGCCTGAAGCCGGGCCACGACAGCGTCCGGGCAGACTCGATCGACTCATCCACAACGGGCGGATCGACATTCGCGCGCTGATTGGCAGGCATGGATGGAATGCTAATCGTCACGCGTCATGAAACACGATGGGCGGGCCCGCGAGGGCCCGCCCATCTGTAACGGCGTGAGGAATCGTCGAGCTAGCCCAGAAAGCTCTCGAGCGCCCGCGCTCGGGACACGTGACGCAGTCGCGACAGCGCCTTCTCCTTGATCTGCCTCACGCGCTCCCGTGTGATTCCGAGCAGCGACCCGATCTGCTCGAGCGTCATCGGCTCCTCGCCATCCAGGCCGAAGTAGAGGCGAAGGATCTTCGCTTCGCGCTCCTTGAGGCTCGACAGTGCCTCCTCGATCGATTCCGTCAGCGCCTTTTCGAAGGTCTGCTCGTCAGGCGTCGGATTGATGTTGTCGGCGAGATAGTCGAGCAGCTTGTTGTCTTCGCCCGGCGTAAGCGGCGCATCGAGGGAGAGATGGGTCTGCGAGATCGACATCGTCTTCGCGACCTCTTCCTCGGTGATGTCCATGCCGTCGGCGATCTCGGCGTGCGTGGCCTCGCGACCGAGCTCCTGCAGCAGCGCGTTCGCTCGCTTGCCGATGCGATGCAGCGTGCCCGCGCGATTGAGCGGTACCCGCACGATGCGCGACTGTTCGGCGAGGGCCTGCAGGATCGCCTGCCGGATCCACCACACCGCGTACGAGATGAACTTGATGCCCTTCGTCTCGTCGAACTTGTGAGCCGCGCGGATGAGGCCGAGGTTGCCCTCGTTGATCAGATCCGAAAGCGACACGCCCTGGTTCTGATACTTCTTCGCCACCGACACGACGAAGCGCAGGTTCGACCGAACCAGCTTGTCGAGCGCCTCCTGGTCGGCCTGGCGGATGCGCTGCGCGAGCCGGACCTCTTCATCGCGGCTGATCAGTGGGTAGGCACTGATGTCGCGCAGATACTGGTCGAGCGAGCCTTCCTCGTAGGAAGTCTTCTTCGGGGTAGTGGCGGCCATACGACCAGCGGCTCCTTCGGCGTTTCTCTTCTCCCACCGCGCCTTCGCGCGCTTCGTGAAGCGGTCGGAGGGATTGTCCATATCGGGACGCGAGGTCAACGGACGCGCTCCCCGATACGCGTCCATCGAATCCTGGTGAGCCACGACATACGATCCAGCGAGTCGGGATCGTAGCTGTAGTAAACGAACATTGGGCGCCCGCGGATGAGCGAGTCGGGAACGAACTGCCAGTAGCGACTGTCGAGCGAGTTGTCCCGATTGTCGCCAAGCACGAAGTACTCGTCCTTGGGGACGACCAGCGGGCCCCAGTTGTTTCGAGAGGGTGGCGGACCGCTTGCGGCCTCGGCGGTCTTCACGAGGTACTTCTTCTGCCACTCGAAGTCGACGGCGGTCGGATCCATGTCGGGCTCGCTGTGCGACACGTACCGCTCGTTCTGATGCTCGCCGTTCACGTACAGCTCACCCGCTTCCATCTTGAGCGTGTCGCCGGGCACACCGACGAGTCGCTTCACGAAGTTCTTGCTCGGATCGAGCGGCCACTGGAAAACGATCACGTCGCCGCGCTGCGGATGTCGGATTGCCGGCAGGTGCTTGCCAGTGAACGGGATCTCCGCCCCGTACACCATCTTGTTCACCAGGAGGAAGTCACCGACCAGCAGCGTCTTCTCCATGCTGCCGCTCGGGATCTTGAATGCCTCCACCAGGAATGTCCTGACGAACAGGAACAGCACGATCGCGATCGTGAATGACTTCGCCCACTCGAGAAAGAGTCCCCAGTGCTGTCCCGGGCTGCGGTTCACGCGCCGGAGAGCCTCGGCGCGGTGCTCCTCGCTGACCGGCGGACGGACCGGTGTCGTGTGGGCGATTTCGCTCATTGCGAGGACGTAGGAGTGAACGAGTCGGGCACGAACGAAATCGTCGCCGAGAGTCGCGCGGCCGCACGTTCGGCGGCGGGCCGAGCGTCGGCAGCGAGCCGAACGGTCGCAACGGTATGGCGGCCAGATGTGCTGCTTCCCATCCCGAGTGGGGTTACCGACTCCGCCAGGAGTGCAGCACGAACGCGAGAGCCAAGGTCGGGCGCGGACGGCGTCGTGAACACGGCCACGATCGACTTTCGCTGCCCACTCGTTTCCAACGCGGGTGACAGCCGGTCGAGCGCATCGCCGACGCGTGAGACCGCGTCGTCGATGATTTGACGAGGAATCCCTCGCCCCTCGAGCCGTCGCTGCACCCGCTCGGCGAGCGCCAGACGTATGTCGTGTGTCAGCGCCATTACCACCCGGTGAATTAATTCGCGGTATCGGAGGTTCGCAAGCGAGCCGACCCTCGAAGGTCGCGCTCGCGCACGAGCTCTCCGTGGTTCACTACGTCGGACTTCCGGCGTAGTTGTCGATCTGTGCCCGCTGCAACGACCCCGAAAAATCGATGTACCCGACCTTCGTCTCCGAATAGAACTCGTAGACCTCCCAGCCGCCCTCTCGATGGCCGTTGCCGGTCTGCTTTACCCCCCCGAAGGGTAGGTGTGCCTCGGCACCGATCGTGGGAGCGTTGATGTACGTGATACCGTTGTCGAGCTCCACGAGCGCGCGGTACGCCACGTTGACGTCTCGAGTGTAAACCGACGATGAGAGTCCGTACCTCACGTCGTTGTTCACCGCGAACGCCTCCTCGGGCGTACCGACGCGGATGACCGACAGCACAGGGCCAAAGATCTCCTCCTGCTCGAGCCGACTGCCGGGCTCCACGCGCGCGAAGATCGTGGGTTCGAAGAAGAAGCCATTGGCCAACGCTCGCTCGTCCGGCCGCCTGCCTCCGCAAAGGAGGTCGGCACCCGCAGCCTGACCGATGTCGACATACTCCTCCACCTTCCGCCGGGAAGCCTCGTGAATCAGCGGACCGACGTCGGTGCCTTTCTTCCGTCCGTCACCGAGTCGCAATCCCCGTGTCTTATCGACGAGCATCCCGAGGAAGTTGTCATGGATCCCCCGCTGCAGGATCAGCCGGCTGGTGGCCGTGCATCGCTGCCCGGCGGTCCCGAACGCGCCCCAGAGGACGCCTTCGAGCGCCAGATCGACGTCGGCGTCATCCAACACGATCTGAGCGTTCTTGCCGCCCATTTCCAGGGAGAGCCGCTTGTGCATCCGGCCGCACACCTCGCCGACCACCCGTCCTGTCTCGGTCGACCCCGTGAAGGAGATCACAGGAATGTCGGGATGTTCGACGATGGCCGCCCCCACAACTTCACCGCGACCGTGCAGGAGCTGGATCACTTCGGGCGGGAGGCCTGCCTCGAGCAGGATCTCGACGAGCACCGTTGCCGTGTGTGGGACGTCCTCCGCCGGCTTGAAGACGATGGCGTTCCCGCATAACAAGGCCGGGAACATCTTCCACGTCGGGATGGCCATCGGGAAGTTGAACGGCGTCACCAGCCCGCAGACGCCGATCGGCCGGCGGAAGCTCATCGCCCATTTGGCCCTGAGCTCGCTCGGTACCGTGTGCCCGAACAGCCGCCGCCCTTCCGTGGCCGCATAGTACGCGGTGTCGATTCCCTCCTGTACGTCGCCGCGGGTCTCCGGCAGCGGCTTGCCCATCTCGCGGGTCATGACGTCCGCGATCTCGTCCTTTCGGCTGGAGAGGAGATCGCCGACGCGCCGCAGAACGTCACCGCGTGCAGGGGCCGGCGTGTTGCGCCAGACCTCGAAGCCTCGCTTCGCGGAGACCACCGCCTTGTCGACGTCCGCCGCATTGGAGAGCGGAAAGCGCCCGATCACATCCGTCGTGTCGGCCGGGTTCACGTTCTCGAAGTGTTCACCGGAGGATGGCTCGGTCCAGGAACCAGCGATGAAGTTTCTGAAGATTTTCATAGCTCGGCTATCAGCCATTGCTTCGCAGCCATCAGCCATCAGCTCAAACCGCGGGTGCCCGAGGCGATCGCTGATGGCCGCTGAGTAATGACCGTTTGTCTGCGGCGGGAACAAGGAAGTGTAGCCTAGCGCCACAAGGGAGCCAAACCACGCACTCGTTATTTCGGCGTCGGCGTGGTGGTTGTCGGCGCAGGCGATGGAGTCGGAGCGGTTGGGGCGGGACACGACCAGCCCGGCCGGTTCGGATCCGGTTTCGCGTAACCCGAGCGCGGAAGGATCTCGATGGCCGCGAGCACGCTACCCCACAGCACGAGCAGCAACGAGAGGATATGGCCGCGCGCCGAGCGATGCCGCCACGTCCAGATCGACGACCACACGCCGGCCGCCACCAACACGCCGGTTGCAGCGAGGTAGCCGGCGAGGCCGAACCCGCATTTCGCATCGTACGGCCAGAACAGCATGCCGACGCCTAACGCTGTAGCGAGGACTAGCCGAGCCATCACGCCAAGCGTCGACGTGGTCCGCTGCTTTTCCACGATCTCGGCGCGCGCCTGCGGGGTCTTGGCCGACTTGGCCGGGAGCAGCGCCTCATCGGACGCACCCTCGAGCATCCGGTCGATCTTTTTGAGCTCGGAGTCCCAATCCTTGCTACTCATGACACCGTCTCTCTCGTGAGGCCGTACCGTTCGATCTTCTTGTAGAGATTCGACCGCGGCATGTCGAGGCCACGCGCCGTCTCCGACACGTTCCAGTCGAACTCGCGCAGCTTCGCGAGCAGGAACGCGCGCTCGGCCGCGTGCTTGAACTCCTCGAACGTCTTGCATTCGAGGAGGGAGCCGAGACTCGCACTGTCGGCGACGCGCCGCCCCGCGAGGCGCTCGACGTCCGTGACGGTCATCCGCGGGCCGGATGACAGGATCAGCAGCCGCTCGAGCGTGTTTCGGAGCTCACGAACGTTGCCCGGCCAGTCCATGTTCGCCAGCACCTCCACCGCCGCGGGATCGAGAACGCGAGGCGGTACGCCCTCGCGCTCCGACAGCGTGCGCACGAAGTGTGACGCGAGCAGGGGAATATCCTCACGCCGCTCCCGCAGCGGTGGAATGTGGAGCGGAACGACGTTGAGTCGATAGAAAAGATCCTCGCGGAACCGGCCCGCGGCGATCTCTTCCTCCAGGTTCTTGTTGGTCGCCGACAGCACACGGACGTCGACCTTGATCGGTTTCGCACCCCCGATGCGCGTGACGACACCGTCCTGCAGGACGCGCAGCACCTTGGCCTGCGCCGTTAGGCTCATGTCGCCGATCTCATCGAGAAAGAGCGTCCCGCCGTCGGCCTGCTCGAACTTCCCCGCCCGATCCGCCACGGCACCGGTGAACGAGCCCTTCATGTGCCCGAACAGCTCACTTTCGATGAGCTCACTCGGAATCGCGGCACAGTTCACTTCGACGAACGGCTTGTTCGCCCGGGTGGATTGCCGGTGAATCGCCCGCGCGACGAGCTCCTTCCCCGTTCCGTTCTCCCCGGTGATGAGCACGCGCGCCGGTGTACCGCCGACCTTGTCGATCTTGTCGATCACCGCCCGAATCGCGAAGGACCGCCCAACGATCTCATAGCGCGATTCGATCGTCTGCTTGAGCCGAACGTTCTCTTCCTGCAGGTCCAGGTGACTGAGCGCGTTGCGCAGGAGCACCAGGATTCGGTCCGTGTCGAGCGGTTTCTCCAGAATGTCGTATGCGCCGAGCTGTGTGGCCTCGACGGCCGTCTGGATGGTCGCGTGCCCACTGATCATCACGACGGACGCGGATGGGTCGATCTGCTTGATCCGTCGCAGCGCCTCGAGGCCATCCATCCCCGCCATCTTGACGTCCATGAACACGAGGTTGGGGCGCCACCGCTCATACTCCGCGATGCCATCGGCCGCGCCGCCGGCGGTGTGGACCTCGTAGCCCTCGAACTCCAGCAGCTGGCCGAGCGCGGCCCGGATGCCCTGCTCGTCGTCGACGACGAGGATGCGTCGGCTCACTTGGTGGTCGTCTTGTAGAGGGTGATCTTGCCGTTGGCCACGCGCGCGTCGGCGACGTAGGTCGGGATCACGAACGGGAGCCCGGTTTCAGACACGCCGGGTGGCATCGACCCGCGCCGGATCTGGCGAAGCAGCTTCGGGATCCCGCCGCGGGGAATCGGCAGCTCGCCGAGCCTAACGTCTTCGACGAGGAACTGCGCGAGCCCGGGCCGTACGATCGCGAAGGTACCGCCCATCTGCAGGCGCTCGCGGCGGCCCACGATCCCGGACAGCGGACCGAGCGCGTCGGCGGCCTTGAAGTCGTCGAGCGAGATCACCGCGCGGACGTACATTCGGCTCCCAATCGTCGTGGCCTGGATGCTGTCCGCCGACGGTGGCAACTGCTGCGCGAGCGCGATGTAGAAGTACGAGGCAAGGTCGCCGGGTGTGAGACTCACGAACACCGGGCCGCCGCGACGGCCTAACGACTCGACCGTCTGTCGCGCACGCGCGGCGCCGTCATCACTCACAGGCTCCCACGTCGGACCCGCGGCGGCGGTGGTCGCACGCGCCGTGGACTTCGACCACGGCAGGTACGGGAGCCAGCGATCGCGCGTGAGATAGGCCGCGACCGCCGCGATGCACAGAACGACGAGACAGCCGATCCTCCTGAAACACCCGAACATTCAGGTTCCTCGTGCGTGAAGGGGCACCGCGGCCAAAACCGAATAGCGGGAACCGCCCGGGCCGAGCTCGCTCCGCATCAAGTCTACCGTCTGCACCGTCAACTCGCGCGAGCCGCGACACGATTTCGCGGCGGCTGCCAGGGTGGCCGCCTCCGCGGGTCCGAGCTCGCCCTTGACGCGTCCGAGCGTCAGGTGCGCTTGAAACGCACGCGCCTCGCGTGGGATGCCGAGCGGCGTCAGCGCGCGGTCAATGTCGCCCGCCAGGGATTGCAGCGCTCGCTCGCCGGTCATTCCGACCCATACGACGCGGGGACGCCGGAAGTTTGGGAAGGCGCCGACGTCAATGGTCTTCGCGGAGATCGGTGCGTGTGTGGGCACCACTGACTCGAGAGCGCCGCGCAACGGCATGACCAGGGATTCGTCCTGCTCGCCGAGGAACTTGAGCGTCACGTGCAACGCCGCTGGCGACACCCATCGAATGGCGGTCGCCGCCGCGCGCATCGGCTCCGCATCGGCGTAGATGGCGTCGCGTACGGCTGCTGGGAGGTTAACGGCGATGAAGAGCCGCATCGCTCGCGACGTCTTCGCTTCGTCGCTCACGCTCCTCAGCGCAAGCGAGGTCGATTCCAACATGAGTGAAGCCCTGGCCGCGCGCGGCATCCAGCACCGCGTTGCGCAATGACGGATCGGCGAGCCGGTCGATTGCGGTCGAGTCGTTCGCCTGCAGAAGCGCGAGGCGATCGCGCGCTTCGACCGCGAACGCGAGCCCATGACGTGCGAGCTCCCGCGCGAGACCCGGCGCGTCGCCGGCACCTGTCGCGGCGCGCGCACGCACGAGCGGCTCGGCGACGACACCGCCGAACACGTTCAATGAGCCGGAGCGAAAGCCGCGCACATCCACGGCAACACGTTCGAAGCCAACGCCGCGAAGGGCCATGCAGACCGCTGCGCGCGCCTCGGGCCGCAGCCATGCTGTAAGGAGGTCGCTCGCGATCTCGACGCGCGCGAGATCGCCGTGGTAGCGAACGCGCAGGTCACCCTCGAGGCCCAGGTCTCGTACCGCTCGCTCCGCACGCTCGAGCTGACGCAGGCGTTCGATCGTCACCGGCGTGCCGTACGGTATACGAGACGATAG
Organism: Gemmatimonadota bacterium; assembly: GCA_046725585.1. Taxonomy (GTDB): domain Bacteria; phylum Gemmatimonadota; class Gemmatimonadetes; order Gemmatimonadales; family Gemmatimonadaceae; genus JAJKIV01. The sequence goes on from JBKOYV010000220.1 coordinate 10,515, forward strand.
GCACGGTGACGCGGGCTGCGACCACGTTGGAATGCCGCGCGCTCGCGAAAGACGCCGAATTGCTGCCTTGGAGAAGCCGAGCTCCGCGAGCGGCGACCTGACGTCGTGCTCGGCCGCCGCGCGCGCGCCCGGCCTGTGGTCTCCGAGGTCGTCGGCATTCGTACCGTCGACGACAACGGAAAACCCGCGCTCTCGCGCAATCGGAGCGAGCCGGTCCCACAACTCCGTCTTGCAGAAGTAGCAGCGATTCGATGGATTCGCCGCGTACCGCGGGTCGCTCACTTCGTCGGTCGAGATTTCCAGCACCGGCACGTCGAACTGCTGCGCAACCCCGCGAGCCCGCTCCCACTGCTCGCTCGGATACGACGCGCTTCGCCCGATGACCGCAAGGACGCGGTCCGGACCAAGAACGGCCACGGCAACGCACGCGAGATATGCGGAATCGACGCCGCCGCTGAAGCCGATGAGCACAGACCCGTGTCCACGAAACCACGTCGAGAGTCGTCTCTCGAGGTCGCGATCGCCGCCAGTGGGCGGTTCGGCTGCTGCCTCGAGCTCCGTGAGGGCGTGCGTCATCTCGAAGAAGTTAGTCCAACGTGCCAGTTCGCGGGACTCGACGCTCGCCGCGAAAGTCGGTCTACTCTGCGCGCTGACATTCAATCCGTTGTCGGTCGGGCATCGGGAACGAGCACGCGCTCGTCATCGCGCAGCGTCGCGGCGCTCGTTTGGTCGGTGTCCCACTCGGCCGCGGCGTCGGCGAGATGCGCGCGACGCACCCTGATCATCTTGCCGAGCACTTCGCACCCACTGCGCGTGACCGCCAGCCGTCGCGTCCCGTTGTCCGCCATCGGCGTCATCGCGACGAGCCCGCGACTCGACAGCTGAATCACCGCGGTGTCGATGGTCGTGGCGCTGACGGCGTGCGCGCGCCCGAGCGCGGCTGGGTCGGCGCCGCGGTCCTGCTCCAGCCGGACGAGCAGCCAGGCCGCAGCGGGCGAGAGGTCGACCTTCGCCTCGCGCACGAGCTGCTCCATGTACTGGCGTTGCGCGTCGCGGTTCGCAAGCGACGCGAGACCACGGCGAAGCTCTGCCAGCGAGTCAGCGTTCACCGGCATGGCGAACGCTTCGCCAACCAAGCCTCCCGCCTCCGTAGCCTCCGCGGAGAGCGTCGCGCGCAGTGGCCGCTCCGGCAGCAGCCACGAGAGCAGAAAGCCGAGGACTGCCACGCTCGTCGCGACGAGAAACACCGTCGACAACGATGCGGAGAACGCGGCGGCGTATGCCGAGTGGACGGCCGGCGACAACGAGGCAAGCAGCTCCGCGGTTATCGCCGACCCGGGTGCTGGCGCCCCCTGCGTGCCCGCGGGCAGACGTCGCAGCAACTCCCCTCCGAGCCGCGTGACGAAGATCGCGCCGAGAACGGCGGTGCCAACCGACCCGCCGACGAGCCGAAACAACGTCGCTCCCGATGTCGCTACGCCCAGGTCTCGATAGTCCACGGCGTTCTGAACGGCGATGACCAGCACCTGCATCACCATGCCGAGCCCGAGACCCATGACGAGCATGGCGCCTGACGCGGCGAGTGGGCTCGTGTCGGGCGTCATGCGCGACAATAGGAACAGACCTAACGTCATCACGGCAGTCCCGACGACGGGGAAGATCTTGTATCGCCCCGTGCGGCTGATCATCTGCCCCGACGAGATCGAGGTCAGGAGCATGCCGCCCATCATAGGCAGCATCTCCATTCCGGACTTGGTCGGCGACTCACCCTTCGCCACCTGGAGGAAGACGGGCACGTACGTCACCGACCCGAAGAGCGCGAACCCGACAATGAAGCCGACGGTGGACGAAACCGTGAAGGCGCGGTTGCGAAACAACCGAAGCGGCAGCACCGGCTCCTTCGCGCGGCGCTCGATGAAGACGAAGGCCACCGTCGATATGATCGCGCTCACCATGAGGCCAATGGTGAACGGTGAGCCCCACGGATACGCAGTGCCGCCGAGGTCAGCGAGCAGCACGAGGGCGCTCAGCGCAATCGCGAGCAGCGTCGTACCGGTGTAGTCGATCGCATGCTGGAGGCGTTCGGCCCGTGCCGGAAGCGTGACTGCGAGAACCACGAGCGCAAGGGCGCCTAACGGTAGGTTGATGTAGAAGATCCATCGCCACGAGAGGTGCGTCGTGAAGTAGCCGCCAAGCAGCGGCCCTGCCACGCTCGCCACACCGAACACCGCGCCGAAGATGCCCTGATACTTGCCGCGCTCGCGAGGAGGCACGATGTCGCCGACGATCGCCTGTGTGGTGACCACGAGACCGCCGCCGCCGAGTCCCTGCACCGCGCGATAGATGATCAGCTGCGTCATGTTCTGGCTCGAGCCACAGAGTGCCGAGCCGGCAAGGAACAGGACGATCGCGCCCTGCATCACTCCCTTTCGGCCGTATAGGTCGCCGAGCTTCCCGTACAGCGGCGTCACGACCGTCTGCGCGAGGAGATACGCCGTCACCACCCACGACAGGTGTGCGAGCCCACCCAGCTCGCCGACGATCGTTGGCAATGCCGTCGACACGATCGTCGAGTCCAACGCGGCGAGAAGCATCGCGAGCACGAGCCCGCTGAAGACCACGAGCACCTGCTTGTGGTCGATGGGTGCTCCGCGTTCGCTGGCAACGGCGGTCATTCGATTTCTGGCCAGGGGTCGGTACTGCACACGCGCCATGCCCGGCCGCGCCGCGCATGCGTTACCGATCACAAGGCAAGATGAATGCTGCCGGGGAGCACTCTGCCACGAAGTGCTCCCCGGCAGGACCGTTGGACGACCAGCTGCCTAGGCGCGCAGCGCCGTCGTTGGATCGGCGCGCGATGCGCGTCGAGCCGGTACGTAGCACGCCAGCGCGCCGACGACGACGAGCAGAACGCCGGCGGCGGCGTACGTCACGGGGTCGGTTGGTGCGACCTGATACAGCAGGGACGCAATGACTCGACTTGCCGCGATCGCGAGTGCCAGCCCAAGCACGAGCCCGCCCGCGACGAGTGTCATCCCCTGCCACGTCACGAGCGCCAGCACATCGCGCGGCCGAGCGCCGAGCGCCAGGCGCACACCCATCTCGAAGCTTCGCTGGGCGACCGAGAACGCCAGCACGCCGTAGAGGCCGACCGCCGCGAGCACGAGCGCGAGTCCCGCGAGGGCCGAGAAGAGCACGGTGCTGAACCGGTTCGGCGCGGAGGCGATCCTCAACAGCGCGTCGTAGGTGAGCGCGTCGTAGACGGGCAGCGTTGGATCCGTCTCCGCGATCGCCGCACGGATGTCACGAGACACGTCCGCGACGTCGCCGTCCGTTCGGACGACGAACGCCAGAGAGTTTCCGTGCCAGGTCCACGCGGCGGCCGGCGTCTGCTCGATCGGCACGTACAACTCGGGGACGGGCTCGCGCCGCAGGAATTGCCGCATGTCGCCGATGACGCCGATGACCTCGCGCCACGGCGGCGACGACTCATCGGCGCAGCACGCCACACGCTTGCCGATCGCCGGCTCGCTAGGCCATAGCCGCCTCGCGAGGGTCTCGTTTATCACCACCACCAGCGGCGAGTGCTCGTCATCACGCCGCGCGAACACGCGGCCGGCCGTCACGCGTGTACGCGCAGTCTCGAAGTACCCTGGCGTCACGATGTGGAATCGCGCGTCCGGCTCGTTGCCTGGCGGATAGGTCCTGCCTTGGACCTTCACATCAACGCCGGGGGCACCACCCGCCAGCGGCGGGGCGCTGTTGGCCGAGGCCGACACGACGTGTGGAAGGCCTCGAACCCGGTCTACCAGGTCGAGATACGTGCGCTGCACGATCGCAGGCGTCGCGTAACGCGACGACGCCAGTGCGATGCGAGCCGTGATGAGTCCGTCGGGGGAGAAGCCGACGTCGACGTCGTTCAGCTTCCGCGCGCTCCGCACGAACAGGCCAGCGCCGGCGACCAGGGCGAGCGCAAGCGCAACCTCGGACACGACCAGTACGCTGCGCAACCGATCGCGTGTCGTGGTTGCTCCGCCCGTGCGACCGCCCATGCGGAGCGCGGGCTCGACACTGCGGAGGCCGCGAAACGCGGGCAACAGTCCGAGAAACACGGCCACTCCGATCGACGTCGCGGCGAGGAAAAGCGCTGTCGCAGGCCCCTGGCCGGCCTGTTCCAGGCCAGGGATTCCCTCCGGCGCGAGGTCGAGCAGTACCCCAAGCGTGAGCCGGCTGACGAAGAACGCGAGCGCTGCGCCGGCCGCTGCGAGCACCAGGCTCTCCATCAGGAAGTGCCTAACGATGTGACCGCGCGTCGCACCGAGAGCGGCACGGATCGCGGTCTCCTTGCGCCGCACGGTCGCTCTCGCGAGCAGCAGGTTCGTCACGTTGAGGCACGCCAGCAGCAGAACGAACCCCACGGCACCGAACAGCGCCGTCAGGCTCCGCTCGGACTCCGCGACGAGGTCGTCGCGAAAGTCGTAGACGCGCGCGGACCGATCAACCATGACGTCGGGGTGCAGCCGAGCAATCTCGCGCGAGACCCGCTCCACGTCGCGCTGCGCCTGCGCCTGGGTCACCCCTGCTCTCCGCTTCGCGTACACGAGGAGCCAGTGATCGGAAAAGGTTGCCTTGTGCTGCGCGGTGAGGGCCAGCGGCGTCCAGAGTCGGTCGCCGGGCGATGCGATGGAGAACTCGGGCGGCGCGACGCCGACGACCGTATACGCCTCACCGTTCATTCGAATGGGCCGGCCGAGAATACGTGAATCGCCGGCGAAGCGCTGCTCGAACAGTCCGTAGCTCAGCACCACGACGTGCTCGCGCCCAACCTGGTCCTCTTCGGGCAGGAAGTAGCGACCGAACGCCGGCTTCACGTAGCGCGCGCGGAAGAGGCCCGATGTCGCGAACGCGGCGCGCACGCGCTCCGGCGTCCCTTCCGTCAGATTGAACGTCGTCGGGAGATATGCCCCCATTGCCTCGAACGCCCGCGTGCGCGAGAGCCACTCCGTGAACTGGCCCGGGCCGACGGAGGTCTCCTGCCCGCGCATGGTCTCGGTGATTCGCACCATGCGTTCGGCGTCCGCATACGGCAGCGGACGCAGCATCACCGCGTAGAGCACGCTGAAGATCGCGGTCGTAGCGCCGAGTCCTAACGCGAGCGTCAGGACGGCAACGCCCGCGAGCACCGGATAGCGGAGCAGCTGGCGCGCGGCGAGACGGAGCTCCGCCCATGTCCTCCAGGCCCACTCCCGCCGCCGCTCCCTCGTTAGGCGTTCGCCGTCGATCTCCCGGCATGTCCGCGCCAGTGCCTCGGCGTCGCCGATCCGACGCCATGCCTCGGCCCGGGCTGTCGCCGGGTCCATCCCCTGCGCCACTAGCTGATCGACGCGAAGCTCGACGTGGAACGCGAGCTCGTCGTCCACGTCCGAGCGCACGTCCGGTCCCCAGAACCGGAGGTACCGCCGCCATGATGGATCGCGCATGGTCAGCTCGGCTGTTTGGTGGTTTCCAGCACGCGCCCGACCGAGCGGACGATCGTGAGCCAGCTCTCCGACTGTGCCTTGAGCTGGCGCCGCCCTTCCGCGGTGAGCGCGTAGTACTTGCCGCGGCGATTGTTCTCCGTCTGCCGCCATTCCGCCTCGATCCAGCCTCGCTTCTCCATGCGGTGGAGCGCGGGGTAGAGCGAGCCTTCCTCGATGGTGAGGGAATCACCGCTCGCCTGCTCGATCCATCGTCCGATCCCGAACCCGTGCATGGTGCCCCAAGTGAGGGTCTTGAGAATCAAGGTCTCGAGGGTGCCCTGCGGGAGCTCGACACGTTCGGCCATTGGAGCCTTACCCTTTTTCGACTAGGGTAGAGTCGCATCCTTCACCTAGTTCGACAAGGGGACGACGTTCGAGGTTTCGATCGCCGGCTTCGCGGCGGGCGCCCTCGCGGTCGTCGACCTGGTCCGGGGCGCCAACTTGCTGTTGGCTGCTCGCTTCGCAGGCACCTCCTGTCTGGCTGTCGACGCCGACAGCTCGTCTGCCTCCCGCGTTTCCAACGGGCGGTACCGCAGCGCTTCCGCGATGTGCGTCCATGCGACGGCATCGGAGTCGTCGAGGTCCGCGATGGTCCGTGCGACCTTGAGCACGCGGTGGTACGCCCGGGCCGAGAGCCCACATCGCTCGGCGGCCGAGGCCAGGAGGTCGCGCGCGTCGTTGTCGACGGGCGTGCGCGTGTCGAGCCACCGACCGGCCGCATGCGCGTTGCACCGCACGTGTGCGAAGCCGCGATAACGTTCGCGCTGCCGCGCTCGTGCACGCTCGACACGTTCGCGCACGGCCGCCGACGGTTCTCCTCCCTCACGCCGCCCGAGCTCGCGGAGCGGCACGGCAGAGAGCCTGACCTGCATATCGATCCGATCCGCCAGCGGACCGGAGAGCCGCGCCTGGTGATGCGCGATCTCCGATGCGGCGCACGAGCAGCCGCCTCGAGGATCCCCGGCGCGCCCACACGGGCACGGATTCATTGCGCCAACGAGCGTGAACTGTGCGGGGAATGTTACTGCGGTAGCCGCGCGCGCGATCACCACTCTGCCATCCTCGAGCGGCTGGCGGAGCGCGTCGAGGACGTGTCGCGGAATTTCCTGGAGCTCGTCGAGGAAAAGAACGCCGTGATGTGCGAGGCTCACCTCGCCGGGGCGCGGATTGCTTCCGCCGCCAATGAGGCCGGCCGCTGACAGCGTGTGGTGCGGAGCCCGAAACGGACGCGCCACCGATACGGCGGCGTTAGGCGCGAGGAGCCCCGCGACGGAGTGGATCGCGACGACTTCGAGTGCCTCTTCCTCGGTCAGTGCCGGCAGGATGGTCGGCAGTCGCCGCGCGAGCATCGTCTTCCCTGCCCCGGGCGGCCCGATCATCAGGAGCGCGTGCGCGCCCGCAGCAGCAATTTCCAGCGCGCGCTTTGCGACGTCTTGTCCAACGACGTCTGCGAGGTCGACCGATTCGGCAACTGGAGTGGCGGCGATGTCGTTCAGGCCCGCGCCGGGCGCGTCGAGCGTCCCGGCCTCGAGCTGTGCCACGATCGATGTCAGGTTCGGCGGCGCACACAGCGTAAGCTTCGAGACGAGCGAGGCCTCCGCGACGTTAGGTGGCGGCAGCACGAGGGTGACATCGTCGCCACGTTGTCGCTTATGGCGACTCGCCGGATCGAGCCGCCGCGCGACAGACAATGCGCCGCGAACCGGGCGGAGCGTGCCGTCGAGTCCGAGCTCACCGATCGCAACGATCGACGCCAGCGCCTCAGGATCGAGCTGGTCCGTTGCCGCCAGGTATCCTAACGCGATGGGAAGGTCAAACGCCGTTCCATCCTTCCGTTGATCCCCGGGCGCGAGGTTCACAGTCACACGCCTGGGCGGGACCGCGAACCCTGAGTTCAGAAGTGCCGCGGACACGCGCTCCCGGCTCTCCTTGACGGCGCCGGCCGGGAGGCCGACGATCGTCCACATCGGCAGCCCGAGCGCGACGTCGACTTCCACGAGCACGTCGTACGCGTCGATCCCAAGAACGGCGGCGGAACGAACGGCGGCGAGCATGGGTCACGCTAACCCCTCACGCTCGCCGCCTCGTCATCGATCCGTCGCTGTCAGGCGCCGTCCGACGCCTACGGGATAGGCACTACCGACACCGTGAACGGCAGCACCGGCGACAACCCTGGGCCCCGCCTGTTGAACTGGGAATTCACGACCAGGAGTCTCCCGCGAGCGCCGACCAACGACGTTGGCACCATGAACGACGGGTCCGTCGTCTGGCCGACAACGGTGCCGCGCGCCTGGTTAGGCTGCACACGAATCTCGGTAATGATCGCCTGCTGGTTCTGCAACACGTAAAGCGTGTTGCCGCGCATCCACAGCCCATCGCCGTTCGAGAACGTCGCGCCGCCGACGTCGAGCTGCACGATCGCCTTCGTCGCGATGTCAATCCGGTAGATCTTCCCCGTGTTCGTCTGCACGGTGAAGAGATACTGGTTGCTCGGCGACACGACCATGCCGTTCAGGTTGAAGCCGGGACCATAAACGATCGGCGTACCCGCAAGCTCGAGCCACCGCTCGATCGTGTAACCACCAGTCCCGTTAGGCGCCACACGGTAGATGACGGGGCTCATGGAGTCGGTGATGTAGGCGACGCCATCCTTGTCCACCGCGATGTCGTTGATGAACGTCGGCGACGACCCGGTCGGGAGCGCGGCGATCAGGTCGCCCGTGAGCTCGTCGTAGACCCATACGAAGCCCGTTCCCCCGCCTGCGACGAACAGATGCCCGGCGTTGTCCACCTCGAGACCGATCGCCGTCGTGCGGCCGTCGGCGCCGGGCGGCAGAAACGGCGCGAGTGTTTCGTCGCTGGCGCTGCCTCGGAAGACGGTCCCATTGGTCGTGCTGCTCACGAACACGAGCTGCGTTCGCTCGTCGTAGGCGATGCCTTCGGGGAACACGGCCGAGCCCGGAAGCACATAACGAGTCGGAAGCGGCCCGCCATCGACTCGCGCCGCGGGCGTGCTCGACGCGGTGAGCGTCGCGTCCGGAGCGGTGGCGGTATCGCTACAGGCGGCGAGCGTCGCGAGCGCGGCAACGGCGACGCGCGTCCAGCGTCGGTCGTTCACGAGAGCAGGTGGCATTGGATCCTCCTCGGTTTATTCACGTGCGTGCAGTCCACGGAGCACCACGGCTTGTATCGCGTCACGGTGACGCGGGGGCGCTGCGTTCGCACGTTGCACGCCAGCCGAGTCGTGGCGCGCGGAATCCGCGTCTCAGCGAATGTTCAGGAGATGAATGAACATGATGCCGAGCACGACCAGGAGAAGCAGCGAGAGCGAGACCGCGGCGATGACGCGAGATCCCGCACGCGCCACGGCGCGCACGTCCGCGCTGAGGCCGAGCGCCGCCATAGCGACGATGGTGAGGTTCGACGACACGAATCGCGTCGGCGCAATCCAGCTCGCGGGCACCGCGCCGATCGCCCGCAGGGTGGCGAGCGCCAGGAAACCGACAATGAACCACGGGACCAACGTGGTGAGCGAGGGCGCGTGAGCGAATCGATCCCGCTCGCGCACGGAGAAGAACAGCACCACGGGACCGAGCATGAGCACGCGAACCAGCTTCACGAGCGTCGCGACCTGCCCTGACAACATGCTCACCGGGAACGCGGCCGCGAGCACCTGCGGGACGGCGTAAACGCTCAGCCCAGCCAGCACGCCGTACTGGTAGTTCGTTAGGCGGAGAGGACCGATGAGCAGCGGCAGCCCCAGCACCACGATCACGCCCAGGATCGCCGTGAACGCGATGGAGGACGCCACGTCTTCCGCATCCGCTCCGATGACCGGCGCAACGGCCGCGATGGCGGAGTTTCCGCAGATCGCGTTGCCCGTGGCGACGAGGATCGCGAGGCGACGCCGGAGCCCGAGCCCGCGGGCGATCAGGATCCCAAACGCCAGACCCAGAGCAACGATCGACACGATGGCGACGCCGAGCGCCGGTCCGGCGCGAACGAGCAGCGGGAGGTCGACCGACACGCCGAGGATCGCCACCGAGAGCTCGAGCAGTTCCTTGCCAGCGAATCGAATACCCGACTCGAGCCGCGGGTTTGGTCGCCAGATCGCGCGCACGGTCATCCCGACGAGAAGGGCGACGACGAGCGCCTCAATGACAGGCGACCCGAAAAGCCGCGTCTCGACGCCCGCGATGCCGATGGACGCGAGCGCGACGGCCGCGGCAACGAGGACGCCGGGAACTACGCGGCGCAACGTGCGCGGCGCGCGCGACCGACTTCCAGCGCGGCGGGCGCTCGCCGCAAGCGGACGAGCGTCACTTCCGGGAACGCGCCCAGGCGGAACGGGATGCCCCAGTACCCGGTGCCAGGGCTGATGTAGAGCAGCGAGTTCTCGTTGCGATACGCGCCCATCGCGTGCTCGAGGAAGGGCGACGCCAGGCTCCACCCAAGCGACGGCATGGCAAGCTGGCCCCAGTGCGTGTGCCCGCTCAGCGTGAGCGCGACCCCGTGCTTCGCAAGCGCGGGCCAGAGAGCGGGATTGTGCGCGAGCGCGACGACCGTCGCGCCGTTAGGCGCGCCGGCGAGCGTACGCTCGACGTCGGGCGCAACGCGGCTCTGCCCGCGACGACCGCCAGCCGGGTCGCCGGTGCCTGCCAGCACGAGCGCGGCATCGCCTCGGCGAAGGACGTGTGCCTCGTTGAGCAGCAGCCGCGCCGGGACTTCCTTCCGCAGTCGATACTCCACGGAGTCCCACCCGGCGTAGACGTCGTGGTTGCCAGGGATCATGAACACGCCGAGCGGAGCCTCGAGCGTACCTAACGCCGACGCGTACGCATCCACGTCCTCGGGACGGTCATCCACCAAATCGCCCGTCACCGCGATCACGTCGGGCGAAAGGTCGCGGATTGTCCGCACGACTCGGTCGAGAAACCGCCGCGACGTGTGTGGTCCGACGTGAAGGTCGGACACCTGCGCGATGGCAAGCCCGTCGAACTCTTGCGGTAGCCCGGGAATCGACGCATCGACCTCCCGGACGACGAGTCGACGAGTTCCCAGGTAGCCCGCTATCAGCACGCTGCCAAGGCAGGTCAGTACCACACCCGCCGCGACTCGTCCGCCGGTAAGCGGCTGTCCGAAGGCAGCGCCGATCAACACACCGGCGGTCGCGCCGACGCTCACGAACGGCAGCATGAGTTGCGTATACCAGAACGGCCGGACGACGAGCAGGCGGAACGCCGCCTTGGGATAGAAGGGCCAGCCGCGCCAGCGCGCGTAGACCGCCAGCGGCAGCGTGGTATAGATGGCGAGCGCGATGACGAGCGTCAGGGCGTGCGGGAACAGCCCGTTCGCCAGGGCGCCGATGACGAGCCAGGACGCGCCGAGGTAAAGGCCGAGGCGCACCGCAATGAGGAGCCGTTTCATGCGCGAAACGTAACCGCTCCCCGTCGCGCCGCCTCCGGCGACCTACGCACGCGGATTCAGCGCCGCGCCTGTGGGCGTCGTCTCGAGGTGATGCCGGAAGCGCTCGCGCAGGACGCTCTTCAGATACTTCCCGGTGCCCGACCGTGGAATGGAGTCCACGAGTATCACGTCGTCAGGCAGCCACCACTTGGCGAAATGCGGAGCGAGGTGTGCACGCACCGATTCCAACGTCGGAGTTGCGCCGGCACGCGGGACGATCACCGCCACGGGACGCTCATCCCACTTTTCGTGCGGTACCGCGATGACGACTGCCTCGGCCACATCCTGGTGCGAGAGCAGCGCTCCCTCGAGTGCGACGCTGCTGATCCACTCGCCGCCCGACTTGACCAGATCCTTCGACCGATCCTGAATCGTTATGCAGCCACGCGCGTCGATGGACACGATGTCCCCCGTGCGGAACCACCCGTCGTCAGTGAATCGATCGGCGGACTCGGGGGAGTTGTAGTACGCGCGCGCGACCCATGGACCGCGGACCTCGAGCTCGCCCATGGTGTGACCATCCCACGCGGCGAGCTCACCGTCGTCGCGGCGAGCGCGAATCTCAACGAACGGCAGCGGCAGCCCCGCCTTCGCACGATACGCGAACTGGACGTCGCTCGGCGCATCTTCGAGGTCGCTCGTCACCTTGCTCACCGACCCGACCGGACTGGTCTCGGTCATTCCCCAGCCCTGCTGAATGTGCAGCCCGTGACGGTCCTGGAACGCGCGGATGAGCGGTTCGGGCACGGCCGCGCCGCCGACGAGCATCCGGTGCAGCGGTGTCAGGTCGTGCTTCGTCGGATTCGCATCCAGGTACTGCAGGATCCCCAGCCAGATCGTCGGCACACCGGCCGCCATCGTCACGCGTTCTCGCTCGAAGAGCTCGACAAGGCTGGCCGCATCGAGGTGCGGACCAGGCATGATCTGGCGAGCACCCGACACCGCGGCCGAGAACGGTAATCCCCAGGCGTTCGCGTGGAACATCGGGACCACCGCGAGCACGGTGTCGCGCTCCGTGATGCCGGTGACGTCGGAGATCAGCGTACCAAGCGTGTGGAGGCAGACGGAGCGATGCGAGTAGAGCACGCCTTTCGGGCGACCGGTGGTACCGGACGTGTAGCACATCATCGATGCTTCGGACTCCGACAGCTCCGGGTACTGATACGACGGGTCGCCTGCCGCGACGAGCTCCTCGTAGTCGATCGCGCCCTCAGGCAACGGCGAGTCCGCATTGTCGCGAACGACGATCACGTGCCTGAACGGGACGGTCTCACGGAGCTGCTCTGCCAGCGGCACGAGCGACTGGTCGACGATGACCGCGACGTCCCCGGCGTGGCTGGCGATGTACGCGAGCTCGTCGACGTGGAGTCGAATGTTGAGCGTGTGGAGGATCGCACCCGAGCAGGGCACGCCGAAATACGCCTCGAGGTGGCGAAGGTGGTTCCAGCACAGCGTAGCGACGCGGTCGCCTCGGCCTACACCGAGCTTCTGCAGCGCCGACCCGAGCTGCCGCGCGCGACCTAACGCGAGCGCGTAATTCGACCGTTCCAGCGTTCGGTCGGGGCGTCGGGACACGATCTCCTTCTGCCCGAACATGGATTCCGTTCGGCGCAGCATCGCGGTGATGGTCAGCGGGTAGTCCATCATGAGACCGTCCATGCGCACCTCCGAGGCGGTTAGCAGCGACGTCGGGAGTGACACGAACGTGCCGTCCGCCGAGGCCCCTGTAAAGGTCGCGGCGGACGCGGTGCGCCTCTTTAGAGCGCGCCTCGGGTCTGTCCGGGCACCCGAACCGGCGTGGTCTCCGGCTCCGGCACCGGGAGGAAGTCCTCGCCCGGATTGATGAACTGGTCGTGCTCGATGTGGTACTGCTTGTCGTACAGCTGCCGATACCGGCCGTTCGCCGCGAGCAGTTCCCGGTGCGTGCCGCGCTCGATAATCCGCCCCTCTTCTATCACGAGGATCTGGTCGGCGCTCTCGATCGTCGACAGCCGGTGTGCGATCACGAACGTGGTCCGGCCGCGCCGCAGCGAGCGGAGGCCGTCGCGAATCAGCGCTTCGCTCTCGCTGTCGAGACTGGAGGTCGCCTCGTCGAGAATGAGGACCCGCGGGTCAGCGAGGATCGCGCGTGCGATCGCGACACGCTGCCGCTGGCCGCCCGACAGCTTCACGCCTCGCTCACCGACGATCGTGTCGTACTTCTTCTCGAAGCGGTCGATGAACTCGTCGCAGTGCGCGATGCGGCTCACGGCCCGCACCTCCTCGTCCGTCGCGTTAGGCTTCGCGAACGCGATGTTTTCCTTGATCGTCCCGTCGAACAGGAAATTGTCCTGCATTACCACGCCCAGATGCTCGCGATAGTCGCGAAGTCGGAGCGTCGCCACGTCGCGGCCATCGACGAGCACGCGGCCGCGCGTGGGACGGTTGAACGCGGTCACCAGGCCGATCAACGTGCTCTTCCCCGCCCCACTCGAGCCGACGAGCGCCGTGGTGGTGCCGGCAGCGGTCGTGAACGACACGTCGCGCAGCACCGGAACCCCCGGGACGTACTCGAAGCTGACGTTCTCGAACGCGACGTCGCCGGACACGTCGCGAATCGGCTCGCGCTGCTCGTCCTCCTGGTCCTCCGTAGCGGTCTGTCGGATCTCGCGGATCCGATCGAGCCCGGCGAACGCCTCGCTGACCTGAGTGCCGATCGACGCGATCTGCACCAGCGGAGCGGCCACGAGCCCGATGAAGAAGATGTACATGACGAAATCGCCGAGTGTCATGGAGCCACCGACGATCGACCGCCCGCCGACGATGATCATGAGCACACCGATCACGCCGACGATCACCGTCGTGGCAGCACCGACGGCGGACGTCCCGGTGATGGTCGCCGCGACGTTCTTGAACAACCGCTCGATCCCGTCCGCGAAGATGCGCTCCTCGCGCTCCTCGGCGGTGTACACCTTGACCGTCCGGATCCCGCCTAACGCCTCTCCCAATCGCCCGGTGACCTCGGCATTGATCTCGTTCCGCTGCCGGAAGAGTGGCCGGAGGCGTTTGAACGCCACGGCCATCATGCCGCCGAAAGCCATGAGCACGAAGATGGTGGACGCGGTGAGGTGCCAGTTCAGATAGAACAGCACGCCCAGGGCGATGATCGCGGTCAACAGGCCGCCGGTGAGTTGCACGAGACCGGTGCCGATGAGATTGCGGACCCCTTCCGCGTCGGTCATGACGCGCGTGATCAGGACGCCCGACTTCGTCGCATCGAAGAACGACACCGGGAGCCTGAGCACGTGCCGCTGCACGTCGATCCGCATTTCGCTGATGGCACGTTGCGCGGCGATGCTCACGATCTGGGACAGCGAGAACGACGTGATCGCCTGGACGACGGTCGCGCCGCCAACCGCCAGCGCGAGCGGCACCAGCTTTTCCAGCTGGTGCTTGTTCAGGACGTCGTCGATGAGGTACTTCGAGCTCGCCGGCAGAACGAGCCCGGCAAGACGGTTGATCAACATCAGCCCGAGCCCGAAAGACAGCGAGCGCCGGTGCTTCCAGATGAGGGCGCGGGCTTCCGCCCACGCCCGCGCCATGTTCACGCGCGGCTTCTTCGTCCTGCCGCCTTCAGCCATGCAACCTCAAATGGTTCGCGCGCGGCGTCGCAACAGGCGCTGCGCTCTTGGGTTTTTGGGTGCGAGCGGCCGCCAACCGGCCGTTCACATCGCGTCGGATTGACTGGCAGGAAAGCTAATGCCGTGGCCGCGACCGACTTCGTGGCCCGCCTGCTGGAGCACCGCGATCGCGCGTTCGAGATCCGCCTCACGCACGAGCACATAGTCCGTGTCGTGAGTACCTATCGCGAGAATGGGGATGCCGGCGTCCGCGAGCGGCGTCGCGAGCGACACGAGGACGCCCACGAGCTCCGGGGCGAGCGTCCCCTCCACACGCATCGCCACATAACCCCGCAGGCATTGCTTGCCTCGTGGCACCAGAGCGTCCGCACACACGATCGACAGCTCGTCGCTCGTCCGAGTGATCGACTGGAAGTCGTCCCCGTTGGCCCACTCCGGAACCGCCGCGTCAGGGGGTAAGCGACACACGGCGAAACGGCCCGGCACCACGCGAACCTGGAGGCGGTGCGCCGCCGGCATTCAGCCGCTCCGTCGCACGCGACCGGCGCGCACACGGACCGGCCAACGAACCAGACGGCGTTCGCCTTCCCCACCCCAGCGGCGTCGCAGCTGTTCCTCGACCTCGATGACCGGATCACGACCAATGGCCTTCGCGAGCTTGACTGTCGCCGACCAGGTTCGCATGTACCCGCCGAACTCCGGCAGCGTGAGAAGGCCATCGATCGTCAGCGTCGGTGCCGCGACCTCGTCCACGGGCAACGGGATGCCCTGGTACGCCTGGTCCACGAGCTTTCGGTCCGCGGGCCAGTACGGTCCACAGGTTTCTGAGTAGTAGCGGAGCAGGATCCTATCGAGCTCGCCCTCGAGCACTGGCCGCGTGTAACACCAGACCGCAAGCGCACCGCCCGGCACGACGACGCGCCGCACTTCGGCGGTGAACGACTCCAGCGGAAGCCAGTGCAGCGCTTGCGCGACCGTCACGAGGTCAACCGACGCGTCCTCGAGTCCGCTCGCGTCCGCGCGCGCCACACCGTACAAAACGCGCGGGTGCGGTGTCGCGTGCGCGATCTGGTCGGCGCTCGCATCTGTGGCCACGACGCGCTCGAACCGTTCCGCCAGTGGAACGGCCGCCTGCCCATTCCCTGTCGCGCAGTCCCAGGCGGCGCGACGCCTCTCGGGAAGCGACGCGACGAAGTCGAACAGCTCAGCGGGGTACCTGGGCCGAAAGGTGGCGTAGTCCGCGGCGGACGCCGAGAAGTAGTCCTTGAAACCGGGATCGATCATTTTTGTCTCGCGTGGATCGGCGTCGTGCGCGGAACCAAGCATCGGGTGACTCGTCCACATTTTAGCGACGCCTCTCGATTCCAACCAAATCTCCCGTGTTCGTCCCCAAGCTGTTCACGACCCTCCGCGGCTACGATCGGCGCCAGTTCGCAAACGATCTGACCGCAGGAGTAATCGTTGGCATCGTGGCGCTGCCGCTCGCGATCGCGTTTGGTATCGCGAGTGGCGTGACGCCGGCGCAAGGTCTCTATACCGCCATCATCGCCGGCTTCCTGATCTCCGCGCTCGGGGGGTCGCGCGTGCAGATCGGCGGGCCCACCGGCGCCTTCGTCGTCGTCGTGTACGCGATCGTCCAGCGGTACGGCGTGTCCGGCCTGGCAGTGGCCACGTTCATGGCAGGTCTCATTCTGCTGCTGCTTGGGCTCTTCAAACTCGGCACCATCATCAAGTTCATCCCGCACCCGCTCGTTACCGGGTTCACCGCGGGCATCGCCGTGATCATCGCGTCGAACGAGCTGCGTGACTTCTTCGGCCTTCAGGTGGCGAAGGTGCCGGCGGAGTTCGTCGAGAAGCTCGGCGCGTTGTGGGCAGCAGCAAGCACCGTGAACCCGTGGTCCGTCGCGATCGCAGGGTTCACGGTGGTGCTGCTGATCGCATGGCGGCGCTTGAACTGGCGATTCCCCGGCCCGATGGTCGCGCTGATCGTCACCGCCGCCGCCGTGCGCCTGTTTCATTTGCCGGTGGAGACGGTCGGAAGTCGCTTTGGCGTCATCGACCTCGCGTTCCCACGCCCGCAGCTTCCGTTGCTCTCACTCGCCGATGTTCGTGCGCTCGTGGCGCCCGCGTTCACGATCGCCGCGTTAGGTGCCATCGAGTCCCTGTTGTCTGCCATGGTCGCGGACGGAATGATCGGCGGCCGGCATC
Organism: Gemmatimonadota bacterium; assembly: GCA_046725585.1. Classification (GTDB taxonomy): domain Bacteria; phylum Gemmatimonadota; class Gemmatimonadetes; order Gemmatimonadales; family Gemmatimonadaceae; genus JAJKIV01. The sequence continues at coordinate 27,328 of JBKOYV010000220.1, forward strand.
GATCGAACATGGAGCTCGTCGCGCAGGGCATCGCGAACCTCGCGTCGCCACTGTTTGGCGGCATTCCCGCCACCGGCGCCATTGCCCGCACCGCCACCAACGTCAAGAACGGTGGCCGTACGCCGGTCGCCGGCATCGTTCACGCCGTGACGCTCCTGCTCATAGCGCTCGTGTTCGGCAAGTGGGCAGCGCTCGTCCCGATGGCGACGCTCGCGGGCATCCTCATGCTCGTTGCGTATCAGATGAGCGAATGGCGCGTGTTCCGGGCCGAGCTTCGAGGCCCACGCGAGGATGCCGCGGTGCTCGTGACGACCTTCCTGCTCACGGTGCTCGTGGACCTCACGGTTTCCATCGCCGTCGGCATGGTGCTGGCCGCGTTCCTGTTCATGAAGCGCATGGCGGAGGCGACGAACATTTCCGCGGTCACGCGCGATCTGAAGGCGGATGGGGACGACACGACCTATTCGGCGCCGGGGGCCATCAGTCGCCGCACCATCCCCGATCGAGTCGAGGTCTTCGAGATCAGTGGCGCGTTCTTTTTCGGCGCGGCCGAAGCGTTCAAGGAGGCGCTGGGCCAGATCGCGGGCAAGCCGTGGGTGATCATCATCCGGATGCGCGACGTGAGTCTCCTCGATTCCTCAGGGCTCCACGCGTTACAGGAGGTCGTCCGACGCTTTCGACGAGACCGGACGATCGTGCTGTTGGCCGAGGTGCACGCTCAGCCGCTCGCGGTGATCCAGGCGTCGGAGCTGTTCCACGAAATGGGGGATGACATCTTCATGAACATCGACGATGCGCTGGACCGGGCACGGGCGCACGTCGCGACACGAACGACGGGCGCGGTTCCGGTGTTCGGCGGCGCTCCCGCCGCCTAACGACCGTCTCGCGCACGGTCGACCCGAAAAGACATCGCCGCCCGAAGCGACCTGGCCTCGGGCGGCGATTCACCAACAGCTACCGCCGCTCTCAGCCGGGAGGCAGCGAGCGGCGAATCTCCTTGTTGCCTGCAGCGACACCGAGCGCGACGCTGAGCCCGAAGGCGATCGCGCTCCCTGCGCCGACAAGTGGAAGCATCCAGACGATCGGGGCCGCGATCAACGCCGCGCCGACTCCCGCGACGATCGGCGCGAGCGGGCTTCTCGCCGCGTCGACATAGCGAAGCCGGCGTGCGACAAACTCCTTCGCCTGCGTAAACCCAATGATCACCGCTGCTGTCGACAGCGCGAATGCGAGCAATCCCAGCACGTGTATACCCCCGCGTGACGTAGCTACCCGTTGACCCTCGGCTCCGTACGGCGGCCGTCAGACCGCGGTTTCGGCAGCCAACTTGGCCCGCTGTATTGGCGTTCAACCGCTTCGACTTCTAGCATACACCGAAAATGCGCGCTGTGGTCATTACCCGTCCGGGCGGCCCGGAGGTTTTGGAGATTCGAGACGTCGACACGCCACGTGTCGGCCCGGAGGATTTGCTCGTGCGCGTGCGCGCATCCGGCCTCAACCGGGCCGACATACACCAGCGCAACGGCGGCTATCCAGCACCCCCTGGCTCGCCCGCGGACATTCCCGGACTTGAGTACGCCGGCGAGGTCGCGGGCGTTGGACGCGACGTGCACGGCTTCGCCGTTGGCGACCGCGTGTTCGGCATCGCGGGCGGTGGAACACATGCCGAGCTGCTCAACGTCCCGGCACGGAGCGCTGCGCGCGTTCCATCTGGCGTTTCGTGGGAAGAGGCCGGCGCGATTCCGGAGGCGTTCATCACCGCGCACGACGCGCTGATCACGCAGGCGCGTCTCACTCGCGGCGAGCGCGTGCTCATCCACGCCGTCGGCAGCGGCGTGGGGCTCGCGGCCATACAGGTCGCGAGAGCGATCGGTGCGATTCCGTTCGGCACATCGCGCACAGCCGACAAGATCGAGCGCGCAACACCGTTCGGTCTGGAGCGCGGGGCGGTCATTCGCGACGCGAGCGAGCTCGCATCGGTTGCGCAGGAGTGGGCTCCGCAGGGATTCGACGTCGTGCTCGACCTGGTCGGCGGCGCGTATACGCCGGCGAGCATCGCGACGCTCGCGACTCGAGGCCGTCTCATGCTCGTCGGGCTCGTTGCGGGAGCGACTGCCACTTTCGATCTGCGTCGTATCCTTGCTCGGCGAGTGACGATTATCGGGACCGTGCTTCGCGCTCGGTCCGTCGATGAGAAAGCAGTCGCCACGGAGGCGTTCGCTCACGATCTCCTCACAGGGTTCGAAACCGGCGCGCTGCGTGCTGTTGTGGATCGGGTGTTCCCGCTCGCTGACATCGCCGATGCCCACCGCCGCATGGAATCCAACAGGTCGTTCGGGAAGGTGGTGGTCGTGCCATAGCTCGACCTGTCGGCCCGTATGCAACCGCGACGTCCTGGGCCGTGGTCCTGCTCACCCTCATTTCGTTCCTCTCACACGCCGCCCCATGCGAGTTGTCACGCGCGCAAGGCGCTACGGCGCGCACGATTGTCATACTGGATAGCGGGTTCGTCGGACCCCACCTAGGGCGGTATCTCCGGGGTCTTCCAGTCGTGACTGCGCGGAGGATGCTGTGAGTCCTGGTTTGTTCGCGGTCGGGGCACTGATGATGATCAGCGGGCCGTTCTTTCCGCCGGCGATGCTTCAGCCCGGTCCGCGTGCGGACACCCGCCGCTGTGCAGTCGGTGCTCAGGCGACGCAGAGCGACTGCGCTCTTATCGGCGCCCAGTGGGTCGTGACGACCGCGGGCGCCGTGGCGTCGGCTCGGCCGTCAGGCGGCCGACTCCACGTTCGCATTGGCGACATCGAGTACGCGGTCGAGCAGCTGGTCTACCACCCAAAGTGGAACGGCGGCCTCAGGTACGACGTGACGCTGCTCAAACTGACCGAGCGCGTTCCGGCGTTTCCCGTGCGCCCGTTGCCCGGCGACTTTCCCGTGAACGTCGAACGCGTCGCTCAGCATGCGATGCCCGAGCGGCAGTGGGTCTCGGCAACCATCGGCCCGTCGCCGCTGTGGGACGACCGTGGCACCACCGCCCTCGTGACGAAGCAGTCTGCGATCCTAACGAGGGTGCGGACGCTCATGGACGCCTGGTCCGGACGATCGACGAACGACTGATCGGACCATCCCACGCGTCACACGTTAGGCGCGAGCACCGTGCTCGCGCCCCTTCATCGTCTACTTGGCTCCGACCCGTCCGTCCGCGACGAGCGCCAGCCGGTCTCCGCGGGAGCTCACGGCGAGCCGCGTGATCCCCCTCACACCCGCCGTTGCGAGATCCGTGATCTCGCGCCAAGGGTCTCCGTCTTTACCGGACCACCAGAGCAGCCTGGAATCTCGTCCGCAGACGATTGAACCGCCCGGCAGCCAGGCATAATCCTCGACGCCCTCGGGCAAGCGCACGAGGCGAGTTGTTTGGCGGCTCAGCGGATCGAGCGACTCGATCCACCATTCCGTCGGTGAAGCTTTGCGCACGAAGCTGATGCGATTCGTGCCTGGAATTCTGTGAAGCGATCGACCGATGTTCGTCGTGATCGTGTCCGACTTGCCGGTCCGGGTATTGGCCAGCTGCAGCGTGTTCGGCGAGCCAAGCACGAACAGCGCAAGCGTGGTGTCATCGGCCCAGGCGTGGTACCCGACCGGCCGGACGCGGTCGAGGATGACCGACGGCACCCCACCATCGAGCGGAAAGCGCCAGAGTCGCTGGGTCGAGTCACGCTCGACACGGACGACCGAGATCGCTCTGCCGGCATCAATGGGCGTCGCCGAGTATTCACTCTCCGGCGCCGTAGTCGTCACACGTGCGGTGCGCTTCGTAGCCAGGTCGTAGCGGTAGATGTCCGCCTGGCCGTCTTCGCGAACCGATGTGAAGAACACGCTCCGCTGGTCAGCACTGAAACCGGGCTGGTTGTCGTAACCGGGCCGATCAGTGATGTTCATGGGAGTGCCAACGATCGGCCTGCCGCGCTCGAGCGTAACCGAAGCGAGGTAGACGTCCGGCGGAGGCGGTGGCGTACGGGTGGGTGCTGCTTGCTGGGCGTTCGCGATTGCGGCCACCAACGCCAGGAGACCATTCACCGCAAAAGCTGCACGCAGGTCTGACGAAGCAGAGAAGTTTCGGTTGATGGCGAACACCTTTCGGATATGGGGTAGAATCGCGTGGCGATCGGCGAGCGTGCCGCTCGTTGCGTGAGCATGGTACGACACAGGCTGCTGAGCGCGCAATTCGTTGGTGCAGCGTAACGTGGCTGGGGGGTGGTATGGCGCTTGCCGCCGGTCGTTACGGAGGCCGGCGCTCGAGGCGGTCGTCACGAACAGCACACGGAGATCAAATGCGTCGGTTCGCGGGTGCACGAACGCGGTCGATGATGCTCGTTGCCATGGTGGCAGCGGTTGCGCCGTCCGTGGTGGAGGGCCAGTACTTCGGGCGGAACAAGGTTCAGTACCAGACGTTCGATTTTCGGATCCTGGCCACGCAGCACTACGACATCCACTACTACCCCGCGGAATCGACGGCTACGGCCGATGCCGCCCGGATGGCAGAGCGCTGGTATACGCGCCTCTCCGGGATCATGCGGCAGAACTTCAACAAAAAGCCGCTGGTCTTCTACGCCGACCATCCTGACTTCGAGCAGACGAACGTCATTGGTGGCTTCATCGATCAGAGCACGGGCGGTGTAACCGAAGCCGCGCGGAATCGCGTGGTGATGCCGTTCACGGGCATCTATGCGGAAAACGACCACGTGCTCGGGCACGAGATGGTGCACGTGTTCCAGTACGACATCGCGGAGGCTCCGACGAGCGGAGGCTTTCAGGGGTTGGGCCAGCTCCCGTTGTGGCTGATCGAGGGCATGGCCGAGTACCTCTCGGTTGGACGCGAGGACCCGCACACGGCGATGTGGATGCGTGATGCGGCGCTCCGCAACGACCTGCCGTCGATCAAGAAGCTGACGACCGACCCACGGTACTTCCCGTATCGCTATGGCCAGGCGCTGTGGGCCTATATCGGCGGCAAATGGGGCGATCAGGGCGTGAGCGACGTGTACCGCGCATCGCTGCGCGGAGGGTGGGACGCAGCGCTACGACGAGTCATCGGCATCTCGAGCGATTCGCTTTCGAAGGAGTGGCTCGCATCCATTCGAGCGACGTACCTGCCACTCATGGAAGGCCGCACGAACCCAGCCGAGCTGGGCCAGTCCCTTCTCGGCAATCCGAAAGAGCCGGGCGACATTAACGTCGCTCCCGCGATCAGCCCCGACGGCAAGTGGGTGGCGTTCTTCGCGCGGCGCGGCCTCTTCACGGTCGACCTGTTCGTGGCCGACGCGAACACCGGCAAGATCCTGCGGAAGCTCACCGGGCCTAACGCGGATCCCCACTTCGATGCGCTGAGCTTCGTGAACGCGTCGGGGTCATGGTCGCCCGACGCCAAGAAGCTCGCGTTCGTGTCGTTCGAGCAGGGCGATAACCGGGTGACGATCTTCGACGTGAAGTCGCGCTCCGCGGAGCGGAGCATCAAGGTCAAAGGGGTCGGAGCGATCAACGACGCGGCGTGGAGCCCGGATGGTCAATCCATCGCGATCAGCGGGTTGAAGGGTGGCATCAGCGACATCTATCTGATCGACGTCAAGACCGGGCGGGTACGGCAACTGACGAACGATCGTTATGCGGAGCTGCACCCGGCGTGGTCGCCGGACGGCAAGACGCTCGCCTTCGCGACGGATCGTGGTCCCGGCACCGACTTCGAGACCCTGCGCTACGGACCGATGAACATCGCGCTCATGGACATAGCGAGCGGCAATGTGCGTGAGCTGCAGGTCTTTCCGGGCGCGAAGCACATCAATCCACAGTTCACGCCGGACGGCCGCCAGCTGTACTTCGTGTCGGACCGTGATGGCTTCAGCGAGATCTATCGCATCGATCTCGCGAGCAACGAGGTATTCCAGGTCACGCGATCCGCGACGGGCGTCAGCGGCATTACGGCGCTCTCACCCACCCTCAGCGTGGCGAGTCAGACTGGGCGCCTGGTGTTCTCCGTGTTCGGCAACGGGGGCAACCTGATCCGCGCACTGTCCGCCGACCAGGCGCACGGCACGCCAATCCAGGCCGCAGCGGCGCCGCCTGACGGCGCAACTCAGAACTCGCGACCGCCTGCGGGGGTGCTCGTTCCGGTGGATGCAGCGTCGACGAGCATCGTCCAGTCGTACCTCGCTGATGCGACCACTGGGCTGCAGCGCCAGGCCGTCACCCATGGCGCAGCGTACAAGCCGAAGCTGCAGCTCGCCTATCTTGGGGCACCGACCGTTGGCGTTGGCGTCAGCAACCAGGCGTATGGGAACGGCATCGTCGGCGCCGTGTCGGCAGGGTTCTCGGACATGCTCGAGACGCGCGAGGTCGGCGCGGCGCTCGCCGCACAGGGGACGCTCAAGGACATCGGCGGCGAAGTCTATTACAAGAGCATGAAGCGCCGCTGGAACTGGCTGACCGGCATCAGTCACGTTCCTTACGTGCAGGCGTATCAGACGTACAACAACGACTTCCTCCCGAACGGCAACAACCAGCAGGTCCCAGTCATCAGGGTAGACCAGGTCATTCAGCGGATCTATGTCCAGAACGCGTCGTTCGTCACCCAGTACCCGTTGTCGCAGACGCGTCGGATCGAATTCTCGACGGGTTACAACCGATACGCGTACGACACCGAGGGCTTCTCGTACTTCTATTCGCTGGACGGCCAATTCATCGGCCAGGATCGGAGCTCGTTCCCTAGTCCGCCGAGCATCGCGTTCGGCGAGGCGTCGGTGGCGCTCGTTGGCGACTACTCGTTCACGGGGTTCACGTCGCCCGTCGCCGGCGGCCGGTATCGCTTCGAAGTGTCGCCGGCAATCGGACAGCTCAATTTCACGTCGCTGCTTGGCGACTACCGACGATATCTGTTCGTCCAGCCGCTCACGTTTGCCTTCCGCGGCCTGTACTACGGGCGGTTCGGACGGGACGCCGACGACCCGACGAAGCTCTCGCCCCTGTACCTGGGTCAGGAGACGCTGATCCGCGGCTACGACGCGAACAACTTCGAGCCGGAGGAGTGTACGCCGGTCAACAGCGCGACCACGCAGACCGGGTGCGCCGAGATCGATCGCTTGTTAGGCAGCAAGATCGGCGTCGTGAACATGGAGATGCGATTCCCGTTGTTCGGCGTGCGGGAGTTCGGGCTGATCAACTTCCCGTTCCTGCCGACCGACATCGCGCCGTTCCTCGACGTCGGCGTCGCCTGGGCGAAGGGCGACTCGCCGGACTTCACGTTCAACCGCACGACGACGAAGCGCGTCCCCGTCTTCAGCACCGGCGTCAGCGCACGAATGAATGTGCTGGGCTACCTCGTGTTCGAGGCGTACTACGCGTACCCGTTCCAGCGCCCGCAGAAGGGCGGGCACTTCGGGTTCGTGCTCTCGCCAGGCTGGTAAGCCATCGGGGTCGGATGAAATTCGTGCCGGGCAGCAATTCCGAATTTCGGAATTGCTGCCCGGCACGAATTTCATCGCCAACCTCAAGGCGCGGAAGCAGGCGTCGTCTCCTTCGCTTTCCGCACCATCTCCCGCAGATCGCTCAAGAGAGTCGCGACCTCGAACACGACCCCATCCTTGATCGTGTACTTCACTCCTCCACGCTGCACGAGCTTGCCGTTTTCCTCCACCTGAAGCCCCGTGGCGTACAACACCTTCATGTTGTGAAGCGGGTTGCCGTCCACCACGATGAGGTCCGCCTTGAACCCGGGCCGAACAACACCGGTATTCGTTAGGCCGAGGAGCCTTGCGCCGTTGGAGGTGGCGTGCTGGATCACTTCCAGGGGATGGAATCCGGCCTCCTGCTGCATCTCCATTTCCCGAATTGTCGTGAATCCATAGAGCTGGTAGATGAAGCCGGCGTCGGAACCGACCGTGACGTTGCCTCCGCGCCGGGCGTACTCGCGCACCCACTGCATCCAGATGCGATAGTTGTTGCGCCACATGATCTCGTCGGCGGTCGTCCAGTCGAAGTGATAGGAGCCATGGCGGCTCGCGTCGGGGTCGAAGTTCTGCATCACCTGCGGGAGCGCGTAGTCGCGAAACCATGGCTGCGTGCGCGCGCGCTGCAGATCTCTGTTGGCCTCGTAGATCGCGAACGTCGGGTCCCACGTCACTCCGTGCGCGAGCATCGTATCGAGCACCGCCGACAGGCGCGCCGAGTCAGCCTGGCGCCAGATGTCGCCCGCCCATCGAAAGCGATCGAGCTCGTTGTCGTAGTTGTACAAATCGGGGAAGTTCTGCGGCCCGGGCGTCGCCGCGTCGGGAATGCCATACCAGTGTTCGATACTCTTCACGCCCAGACGCGCGGCCCCGATCGCATCGAGCTCCTGGATCTTCATGTCCGTCGCGATCGGCAACCCTTGTTTCTTCGCCTCGTCGGCAATCGCCTCCCAGACGTCGGGACGATTGATGAACACCTTCAGCCCCGCTGCCCCCTGCTGTTTGAGCCGCCTGACGAGTGCGTGCGCCTCGTCGGGCGTGTTCGCGCCGGCGACCGCGTAGGGAATGATTGTCGGCGCGGCGATCCTGTTCTCCGCCGACAGCTTCGCGTGCGCGACGATCGTGTCGATGCCTTCGGTGGATCCGGGATCGCGGATGGTCGTTATCCCGTGCGCCAGCCACAGCTTGTAGGCGTAGTCCTTCGGCATGGCCTTGCCGCCGCGACTGAACTGGATGTGAGCATGCGCGTCGACGATGCCGGGCATGACCGTCATGCCGGCGGCGTCGATGACCCGATCGGCCGTTTGCGGTATCCGGCGTTCGCCCGGGATCGAGCTGCCGGAGAACTCCGCCGGCCGCGACGCCTGTATTGCCACGATGGTGTTGCCCTGCACGAGGATGTCCAGAGGGCCGCGGGTTGGATTGCCCGCGCCGTCGATGACGTTCGCGTTCCGGATGAGCAGGCGACCATAACGCTGACCGCTTGACGGCGCGGGAGCTTGGGCGCTGGCGGTGGTGCATACGACCAACAGTCCGTAGACGGCGAGCATCACGGCGTGCAGACGGCGAGTCATCGGGCGAGCGGTGCGCATGGGGGAGACGGTTTGAGGTGGAGACAAGCTGCACGTCAGACCGAGGGTTGACGAGTGGGCCAGAGATACCGCCCTCGACTGTCAGCCTGGAATTGTGGTTCGTGGAACGAAAGGTGCCTCGACCGGGCTTCGTGGGCGATGCGCCTGGTGTCGCCCGGGACCACGAACCCGTTCGACCATGACACACCTCGTGCGTAGCCCGCGACGCGTGCTCACGGCGTTTTGTGCCGCGTCTTCGCTCGTCGTTCTAACCGCGTGCGGCAACGATGAAGACACGCCGACGGGAACCAGCGGCAACAGCTCCCGGCTCGTGTTCGCCTCCGATCGCGACAACCAGGCGACCGGGACGCTGGATCTCTACTCCGTGAACTCCGATGGCTCGGACGTTCGCCGTCTGACCACGACCGCGGGTGATGACGGCGAGCCTGCCTGGTCATCGACGGGACGCATTGCGTTCGTATCCTTCCGCGATGGCAACAACGAGATCTACTCGATGAACGCCGACGGCTCAGACGTGAAGCGTCTCACGGACAACCTCGAAAGCGACCAGCAGCCGGCATGGTCGCCCGACGGTACACGCATCGCGTTTGCTAGCAGACGCGACGGGAATTTCGAGATCTACGTGATGAACGCGGATGGCACCAACCCAACGCGCCTCACGAACTCACCACGCGCAGACAACGGCCCGCGATGGTCGCCGGACGGGTCGCGCATCGCCTTCCACTCGGACCGCGACGGCAACTTCGAGATCTACATGATGAACGCGGATGGCTCGTCGCCGACCAGGCTGACCAACAATCCCGGCGTCGATCTCTTCTCCTCGTGGGCACCTGGTGGCCAGCGGTTCGCATTCCAGACATCGCGTGATGGCCCCGCCGACAACACCGAGATCTACGCGATGAACGTCGACGGCACAGGGGTCGTGCGCCTCACGAACAACACCGCCATCGACAACTACCCGCAGTGGTCGACCGATGGGAAGCGCATCGCGTTCCACTCGAATCGTGACGGGAACTTCGAGATCTATACCATGGCCGCGGATGGCTCGAACGTGGTGCGGGTGACCAACAGCGCGTCGTTCGACGTGTTCCCGGCTTGGCGCCCGTGATCGTCGCTCAGTAGCTTGACGTGCATCCGTGGGCATCGAACGGAAAGATGCCCACGATATGCCACGTCACCATGCCCGCCGCCGAGCACTCCGCTCCGCCACCGCGCCGCATTCTTCTCGTCGACGCCGACGCGTTCTTCGCGGCGGTGGCGAGGCTGGTGGACCCCGAAGGTGCGGGCCGTGCGCGTCTCCTCATTGTCGGCGGGGCACCGGGCAGTCGTGGCGTCGTGTGCTCCGCGTCCTACGAAGCGCGTCAGTTCGGCGTCCGCTCGGCGATGCCGATCTCTCGCGCGCTCAAGCTGTGTCCCGAAGCGCTGTGCGTGCCGGTTCCGCGCGGCGCATGCTCGAAGAAGAGCCGCGAGATCGCCGCGGTCCTCGAGCGATTCGCCCCAGTCGTCGAGTGCGCGAGCATAGATGAGTGGTACCTCGATCTCACCGGAACCGAACGCGTGTACGCTGGTCGCACGGTCGAAGACGTCGCGCTCGCGATTCGCGCGGCCGTTCAGGCGGAGACGGGACTCACCGTCTCGCTGGGCGGAGGGACGTCGAGGCTCGTCGCGAAGCTCGCCGTGGAGCTCGCGAAGTCGAAGCCCGACCGGCCGACGTCAGGCGTGTTCGTCGTGCCCGACGGTGGCGAGGGAGATTTCCTCCAGCGATTCGATCTCGCCGACATCCCGGGTATCGGCCCGAAGTTCCGTGAGCGGCTCGATCGCCTCGGGCTCCGCAGCGTACGTGACGTGCTGCCGCACGACCTCGCGACCCTAACGCGTATGGTTGGCGAGCGCGAAGCGGAATGGCTGTGGGAACGCGTGCGCGGCATCGACGAGTCGGCCGTGTCGACGCGCGAGATACCGAAGCGCATGAGTCGGGAGGAAACGTTCGCGCGCGACATCGAGAGCGACGATGACCTCCACCGTGAGCTGCTGCGGCTGGTGACGCGCCTCGCTGCGGATCTCCGCGAGCACGATCTCGCCGCACGCACGGTGACCATCCGATTGCGCGACGGTGACTTCAAGACTCGTCAGGCGAGCCGCACGTTACCGCAGCCGGTGATCTCGGACCGCGTTATCCTCGCCACCGCTCGCGCCCTGCTGTCTCGGCTGCGCCGCGAGCGACGTGTGCGAGCTCGCCTGCTCGGGGTGGCGCTTTCCTCGCTGGGCGTACCGGACCGGGCGGCGCAGCTCTCGCTGTTCGAGACACCCTCGTCGACGCTGGAGACGGCACGCGATCGAGCGCTTGCCGGCGCGGTCGACCGACTGCGCGCGAAGTTCGGTGACAAAGCCATTGTGCCGGGTCGCCTCACACGGCGACCGACGTAGGTCGACCCAACGCTACGCCGGCGTGAGCTCCTCCGTGCCGACCGTCGCGTTCTCCGCCGCGGCATCGAACGCCTGCCTAACGAGACCCGCCGCGAGCTCCGCCCCGGTCAACGAGTGCAGGCTCCCCGCGAAGCGACGCGCACCCACGACGCGAGCGAGCCCCGCGATCACGTTGGCGACACCGGCGCTGGCCCGCTCGAGGGGACGAGACTCGTCGCGCCCGGGGCCGGTGATGAACGATGGCCGCGCGATCGTGTACGGAAGCCCGCTCGCGCGCAGGAGCGACTCCGCGCGCCAGCGCGCGACGAGATAGGGGTTCGTGCTGTGCTCGCGAACGCCGAACGACGACAGGTATACGAAGCGCGGTTTGCTCCCCGACGCGACCGCCGCGCGGATGAGCAGCGCGGTCAGGCCATAGTCGATGGTCTCGTAGCTCTCGGCTCTCCCGCGGGTCGCCGACGCGCGCCGCCGCGCACGCGTCGTGCCGAGCAGCGAGAACACGTGCGTCGGCTGCAGCGTGGACAACGTGTACGTCATCTCGGCGTCGCCCCACGGCGTGGTGTCGACCGCCGCACCCGCGGCCTCGAAACGCTCGCGCCACTCGTCCACACGGGTCGAGTCCGGCCGAACGTGCGCCACCGTCCGTACTCCCCGACCCACCAGCTCCCGCACGACCTCACGTCCGGTGTAGCCCGTTGCGCCCGCGACGAAGGCAATCTGCATCAGTGGCTCGCGCGCGGCAGGCCTGCGGTGATCGCGAGCTGCACTCGCTCGATCTGGCGCCCGTTATCGCTCACGAGCACGGCCACGAGGTTGTTCGATGTGATGAGGGTCGGCGGAAGCGGCCATGGCGCGGCGCTGCCACGGCGCGACACTGTCGTCGTGTCGATGCCGGCGACTGCCTTCTCACGCTCCGCCGCCGACTTGAAGAGATAGACGTGCAGCCGAGCGCCGCCGAGTGCGTAGCTCGTACCGGCGACGGGGAACACCCCGGTGGGTGCCGGCCCCTTGTTGACCGGCACGAAGCCGGCATCGGTGAGACGCTTTTCGACGCTGCACGACTGCCACTCGCCCTCGGACACGCATGCGGGCGTCGTGGCGGCCCGCCCTGCGCCTGGCGCGGTCGCCACCGTTGGCGCGGAATCGCTGCGTGGGGATGCGGCGGCGCCGGCCGACGGGCTCGAGACGATGGAATCCGTTCGAGCCGGGGATTCACGCTGGCACGCCAGGAGAGTCACCGCGACTCCCCAGCGCACGCCCCGCGACGAGACGAGCAATCGTCGGAACGGGCGCCGCCCCGGATTCACTCGAACGCCGACCCGAACCCCGCGGTGGCGTCGAGCTCGAACCGCGGAATCTGCGCGTCGAACGACGAGTCGTCGTTCCGCACAAAGTGATAGTCGCCTTCCATGTGGCCGCTCGGCGACTTGAGAATGATGAAGCTCTGGTATTCGTGGACTTTGCCCGGCGCAATGATCGGCTGCTCACCGATCACGCCTTCGCCCTCCACCTGGCTGTCCTCGCCGATGGAATCGTGGATCCGCCACCGCCTGCTGAGGAGCTGCGCCGGCAGCTTCCCCACGTTCTCGATGCGGACGTAATACGCGAACACGTAGTGCCGCGCGTGTGGGCGTGACTGCTCTGGCAGGTACGTGGGCCGCACGGTCACTCGAATGCCGTGCGTTTCTCGGTAGAAGAAGGGGCGCCGTGACATCGTTGAAGGAAATTAGGCAATCACACGCCGCCGTACCACTCATAGCCCCGATCGCTCCAGTAACCGCCGGTGCGCGTGGGCATGAATAGGATGCGGGTGAGGTATTTCGTGTTCTTGTATCCGAGCTTGACGGGCGAGTGGACTCGCGCCGGAGCTCCGTGTCCCGGCCCGAGCATCGCGCGATCCATGCCGTAGGCGACGAGCGTCTGCGGATGCAGCGCGCTGTCAATGTCCCACGACTCGTGATAGTCCGAGTCGAACGACAGGAAGTCCACGTACTGCGCGTCCGCCGTCACCCCGGCTGCGCGGGCGAGCTCGCTCATTCGCACACCGGTCCACTCCGCCCGCGCGGTCCAGCCCTCCACACAGAAATGATCGACCTTCTGGGTGGTGCTTCGCATCTTCACCAGGTCGTCGAGAGTGAGCGACAGGGGATTGCGAACCGCTCCGCCAACTTCGAGCCGCCATACGCCGCGTTGCGCTTCGTTCCAAACCGGCATGCTGTCCGACACGAAGTAGCGCGGGAACGCTCGGCCACTCAACCGCGCTTTTGCGGTAACCCTGTTGCGCGAACCGGAGGTGAAGAGCCAGCGCTCGAGCCCTTCATTCTTGCGCTCCGCGAACCTGAGCAGCGATGACGCCCGCTTGGGCCCGAACGAGTCGCACGCGCCGAGCGCCGCCGCAATGGAGCTCGCGCCAAGGGTGACGAAGTGCCGCCGGTTCATGTGTCGAATCCTCCGTCGGAACGCGGTGAGGCCGGCCTCGGACGCCGCCAGAAGAAGGGTCGTGCATTTCGGGCTTCCGGCGACTTCGTCTCGTTGTATCCACCGGTAATCATCGACCGGATCGAGTACGGGTCGACGGCGAACACCATGATCACGTGGACCACGGTGAGCAGCACGAGACAAAGCATGACGAGGAAATGCCAGTAGCGCGCCCAGACGTACCCGCCTAACAAGTTCGTGAGGGGCGCAAGCTGTACGGGCTTCCAGATCGCGATGCCGGTCACCACGGCGAGGGCTCCGAAGATCGGCATCGCGAAGTACGCAGATTTCTGCAATGCGTTGTGCTTGCCCTGATGCGGGTGCTCCCGTCGTGCGAACAGGTAGAACTTGACCATCTCCCAGCTGTCGCGGAGGTCGCCGCGGCGCGGCACGAGGTCACGCCACTCGCCATGAAGGTAAATGAAGCTCACGTACACGAGTCCGTTCACGAACAGGAGCCACATGGCCGCGAAGTGGTAGTTGCGCGCGCCGGCGAGCCATCCGCCGAACGTCAGCACGTCCGGGATTGGCTTCCCGGCGAACGGATAACAGCAGAACGACTCGCCCTTTCGCGCGAACGCCGGATACGCGTTGAAGATTCGAAGCCCGGTCGTGATCATGAGGCCGAGCGCGAGGACGTTGACCCAGTGCGTCACGCGGACCACCCAATGGTGTCGCACGGACCTCGGGCGACGAACCACACCGACAGGCGCGCGCTCGCCTTCCCCGTGCCCGCCTGGCGTGAGCCCGATGTCGCCGTCCGCTCCGCCTAACGAATGCCCGCTCGCTGTGGTCATCCCGGTTCGCTCCACGCCACTGTGCGGTCAACGGTCCCGGCCCTGTAGCCGGCCCCGTCGCACCTAGTACGCTACCCCACGGCAAAGCGCGACCGCAATCGCGACTGGCGAGTCCATGTGTTGAAACTGTAGCACCTACCGGCAGAAACCGCCGGTGTGTTCATTTCGCTTCCGACGCGCACGCACCGGCGCACGTCGCGGCGGCATCGCGCCACGCGAGTCGGCCGCGCCCATCACCGACCGATGAGGGAGCAATGGCGGACGAAATCGACTACAAGCTGATCGGCGATGACCTTCAGGGCGTCATCATTACGCTCGATCCGGGCGAGGCGGTCGTCGCCGAAGCGGGCGGTATGATGTACATGCAGGACGGCATTCGCATGGCGACCAGCCTCGACATGACGGGGCGCGGCGGTGGCCTGTTCGACAAGCTGATGTCCGCAGGCAAGCGTGTCCTGGCGGGGGATTCGTTCTTTGTAACGTGGTTCACGAACGAGGCGAACCGACGTCGGGACGTCGCGTTCGCCGCGCCTTATCCGGGGAAGATTCAGCCGATCGACCTGCGCGAGATCGGCGGCACGCTGATCGCTCAGAAGGACTCGTTCCTGTGTGGTGCGCGTGGCGTCGACGTGAGCATCGCGTTCTCGCGGCGCTTCGGTGCAGGGTTCTTCGGTGGCGAGGGGTTCATACTCCAGAAGCTCACCGGTGACGGGCTCGTGTTCCTGCACGCGTCGGGGACGCTCCACACGATTGACCTCGCGGCGGGTGAGGGCCTGAACGTCGACACCGGGTGCCTCGTCGCGTTTCAGCCGTCGGTTGACTACGACATCCAGACCGTGCCGGGCGTGAAGACCGCGCTGTTCGGCGGCGAAGGACTTTTTTTCGTCCGGCTCACCGGCCCAGGCCGTGTCATTCTTCAGACTCTGCCCTTCTCGCGGCTCGCTGATCGGATCATCGCAGCGGCGCCTCGTGCCGGTGGCGCGCGTCGTGAAGAAGGAGGAATGCTCGGAATGCTCGGCGGCATGCTCGACGGAGACAATTCCTGAAGGAAACGCCGGGCACGCTCACTTCGTTCAATGCCCATAGCGACGATAAACCCGGCGACTGGCGAAACCGTCCGCACGTTCGATCCGCTGAGCGAGAGCGAAGTCGCGTCTCGGCTCGAGCGAGCGAGTCACGCCTTCCACCGATGGCGCCTCACGCCGGTCGGCGACCGCGCCGCGATCGTTGGTCGCGCCGGCGAGATCCTCGAGAAAGACAAGGATCGATACGGACGCTTGATGACGCTGGAGATAGGCAAGCCGCTCAAGGCAGCGGTCGAGGAGGCAGCCAAGTGCGCGCTCGCGTGCCGGTATTACGCGCAGCACGCGAGCGCGTTCGTCGCGCCGGACAAGGTTGATGGCGATGAGGTGCATTACCAGCCGCTTGGTGCCGTGCTCGCCATCATGCCGTGGAACTTCCCGTTCTGGCAGGTCATTCGGTTCGCCGCGCCCGCGTTATGCGCCGGCAACGTGGGACTCCTCAAGCACGCGTCGAACGTTCCCCAGTGTGCGCTCGCGCTCGAGGAGCTGTTCGCGAGCGCGGGCGCGCCGCCCGGCGTCTTTCAGACCCTGCTCATCGGATCGGAGCGCGTCGACGCGATCATCGCGGATCGGCGCGTGGCCGCGGTCACGCTCACCGGCAGTGAGCCGGCGGGTCGTCAGGTCGCCGGCACCGCCGGCAGGAACGTCAAGAAGACGGTGCTCGAGTTGGGCGGAAGTGACCCCTTCGTCGTGATGCCGTCCGCGGACATCGAGAATGCGGCGGGAGTCGCCGTGAAGGCGCGCACGATCAACAACGGTCAGTCGTGCATTGCGGCCAAGCGATTCATCGTGCACGAGCGGATCGCGGACGAGTTCACCAAGCGATTCGTTGCGACGATGCGCTCGCTCCGTGTGGGCGACCCAATGCTCCCGGACACCGATATCGGTCCGCTCGCTACGCGTCAGATTGCGGAGGACCTGGAAAGGCAGGTGGCGGAAAGCGTGCGTCGCGGCGCACGGATTCTCACGGGGGGCAAGCGCATGCCCGGCCGCGGCAACTACTTCGAGCCGACGGTGCTGGCCGACATTCCGGCCGATTCGCCCGCTTATGGCGAGGAGTTGTTTGGCCCCGTCGCGTCGCTGTTTCGCGCGCGCGACCTGGACGACGCGATCCGCATCGCGAATGACACGACCTTCGGTCTCGCCGCCGCGGCCTGGACACGCGACCAGGCCGAGATCGACCGATTCGTTCGCGATCTCGACGCGGGCACGGTGTTCATCAACGGGATGGTTGCATCCGACCCGCGCTTCCCGTTCGGCGGCGTGAAGAACTCCGGTTACGGTCGCGAGCTCGGCCCGTGGGGTCTGCGCGAGTTCGTGAACATCAAAACCGTTAGGCGTCAGGCGGCGCCGAGCGGGCACACGGAGTAGGACCGGGACTGGGGACTGGGGACTGGGGACTGGGGACTGGGGACTCGGCCGGGATGCGTCTACGGGCGGGGAGGCCTACTCGCGAACAGAAGGGTCCCGGCCGAGTCCCTAGTCCCCAGTCCCCGGTCTAAAGACCGAGCACCCGCTTCCACCACGACTGACGCGCGGCCGGAGGCGGCTCACTGCCATTCGCCTCGACCGGTTGCTCGACCCGCGCATTCGCTTCAACCGCGCGCACGAGCTTTCGCCACTCCGCCTGCATCGCGGCGGCATCGGGAAAGCGACGCTCGGTGTCGACTGCGAGGCCGCTCCGCAGCCAGTTCGCGAGCTCCGGCTCGAAGTCGCTGAGGTCGACCTGCCCCGAAAGCTGCTGCGCCAGAATCGCCGGCCCGGTTCGACCCGGAAAAGGCGGATGGCCACGCAGGACGTACACCACGATCGCGGCGACGGCGAAACAGTCCACCCCGGGACCCTGCAGCTCGCCTAACAACTGCTCCGGCGCCGCAAACGCGGGCGTGCCGCTCGCGCCTCCGGCATCCTCGCCGGCCACCCTGGCGATACCGAAGTCGGTGATGCGCCACCGCCGGTAGCGATCGATCAGGATGTTCTCGGGCTTGAGATCGCGATGGATGATGGAGTTCGCGTGCGCGGCGACCAACGCGTCGAGCACGGCGTCCACCTGCGGCGCGATCTCGGCGAAGGGGCGCGGGCCGCTGCGCGTGATCAGGTCCGCCACCGACCCACCCTCGGCGAGCTCCATCGTGTACCACGACACGTCGCCGCGACTGTCCCAATCGTAGATCGGCACGATTGCCGGGTGCGCAAGCTGTGCCGCAAGCCGCGCCTCACGACGAAACCGTGCGACGGCAGACTCGTCGCTCGCGACGTCGGGGTGAAGCATCTTCAACGCCACTTCGCGCTCGAGCGACAGGTCGCGCACCCGCCACACCGTGCCGAACGTTCCCTTCCCGAGCAGGGCAAGCACGTCGTAGTCGTCGCCGACAGCCCATCGTAGCCGAGACTCCTCCGACTGCGACTCCTGCTTTCCTATGGCGATCTCGCCGGTGACGATCACACTGCGTGACGACGAAGCGCGGTCCAGCGAGCGCAGCAGCGAGACCATCGACCGATGCCGCTCGCCGGGATTTTCCGCAAGCGCGCGATCCAGCGCCGAGGCGACCGACTGCGGCACATCGGGCCGCACCAGTCGCAGCGGTGGCGGATCGCTCGATGGTGGGAGCTCGCCCGTGAGCGCCGCGAAGCAGGTCGCCGCGAGCTGCCACTGGTCGCTCGCCGGAGTCGGTGCCCAGTTGCCAGCGACTGCCCATTCCGGCGCCATCGGCGTCCATCGGCGATCTGGCGCGACACCATTCGGTAGCTCGGCACGCGGAATCGCCCACTGCCAGCCGAGGAGCCAGATGCGCCCCGTCGGCGAGACCCAGATGTGCTCGGGCGATAACGCCCCGTGCGCTACGCCCGCGTCGTGAAGGTACGCCACCGTGGAACCGGCCGCACGGAGCAGGCGCAGCATATACGGCACGTCCTCGGGCCCGGTGCGCCTAACGTGGGCGCCGACGGTCTCCCCCTCGATCCACCGCCGCAAGTAGCCCGGCCCGCGACGGACGTCCTTGTACTTCGTCCAATAGTGGTACGTCGTTGGAATCGACGGGTGATTGCGGTGCCCGAGGTACCGTGCTTCCGCCGCGAGCCACCCATGGTGCGACGAATCGGGCGCCGTCACCAGCGAGAGCGACCGGCCGAGAGCGTCGATGATCTCCTGATAGTGACGATACTCGGCAACCACCCCCTCTCCACCCCACCGCCAGTCCGGCGGCAATTGCCAATCAGCGAGGTGGCTCGGCAGCTCGGAAGTGAGGCGGTTCGGTCGCGGGTGATCGGCGCTCACTCGCAACGCGCGCACGCCATCGACTGGAGTCAGGGCCATTACCGAAGGATGCTATGCCTGTGGCGCCGCTGCCAGCGCGATGACGACGCGCGTGCCCTTCCCCCGCGCGCTCGACACGGAGATCTCGCCGCCCCACGCGTCGACCAGGCTGCGGCTGATCGCTAGCCCGAGCCCGCTCCCACTCGTGCGCGTCGAGAAGTGAGGCTCGAAGATCTTCGGCAGCACGTTGTCGGGAATGCCGACACCGTCATCGCCGACGACGATCTCCACGCGACCATCGGTGCGAACGACATCGACGTCGACGTGGCGCGCGTTCGCCAGGCGGGCATTCTCGAGCACGTTGAGCAACACTTCACGGAGTTCGTCTCCGCTCGCGATCGCGACGGCGCGGTCGTCGGCTCCAGCAACGCGCCACGCAACTTCCCCTTCGCCCATCCGCTCCAACTCGACGACGTCGCGTACGATCTCGGCGACGTCGATTGGCGTGCCGGCAGGCCGTTCCGCGGGCGCCGTCCCGTAACGACTGAACGCGCGTGCGATCTCATCGAGTCGATCGATCTCCGACAGGATGCGTCCCACGTTCTGATCCAATACCCGCTCGTAATCGACGCGCCCATCGCGATGGGCCCGTTTGAGATGCTGGACGCCGAGGCGAATTGGTGTGAGCGGGTTTTTGATCTCGTGCGCGACCTGGCGTGCCATCTCACCCCACGCAAGCACCCGCTGCGCTCGTGCCAGCTCCGTGACGTCGTCGAGCGTCAGAACCGCACCGGCGCGTCTGCCGAGGCGCGCCAACCGCCCGTGAATCTGTCTGCCGTGAAGCTCGAGATCGAACTCTTCCTCGTCGTTGCCTCGCTCGCTCTCCACGAACGCGCGGACCCGTTCCGTTATCTCGGCGCCGGCGACGCTTCCCAACGGTGTGCCAGGAGGAAGCGGCTTCTCGAGCAGGCTATCGGCCTGAGGGTTGGCAATCGTCACCTCGAGGCTTGGCGCGACCGCAATCACGCCGCTCGCAACGTTGCGCAGCACCGCGGCGGTTCGCCGCTGCGCTTCCTCGAGGGCGGTTCGACTCGCCGACAGATCGGCGGCCATCTGGCGGAACGCCGAGAACACCGGACCGAACTCGAGGAGCGGGCGCTCCGCGAGATCAGGTTCTCGTTCGCCCGCGGCGATTGAGAATGCGGCGCGACGAAGCGCTTCGATGGGGCGCGCGAGCGTGCGGGCCGTGCTGCCGCTCAACCAGAGCGCGGCGAGTGCGCCAGCTGCCGTGACGAACAGCACGAGAATTCCCAGGTCGCGGCGCTGCCGGTCCAGCGCGAGTTCATCGGTACGCGCCGGAGTTGCAACGACGAAGCGCGGCGCTCCGCCGCCGATCGTTGCGGCGCGATAGCCAACCAACGTGGGAACGCCGCCCACCTCCTGCCTCGCGCTGCTCGCGACCTCGTCGCCGAGAGACACGCTCAGCGCAATGTCCTTCGGCAAAAATCGTCCGAGCGGCGCGATCTGGTCGTAGAGTGAATCGCTCGTGACCCGCAGCTCGCCGTCCCCGTAGAGGAAGAGGGGTGCCCCCAGGCGCTCCTCTTCGTCGTCGAGGCGGTCGAACCGTTGAGAGGTCGTGAACGCTCGCAGCGTCTCCCGCACGAGCAGATCGCGCGACTGGCGGTCGTCGCTCCGCAACCGCTGATACGACCAGACGGCGAACACGATGGCCGGCACTACGAAGAAGCCGAACAGCGAGAACGTGAGCCTGGCGCGGTAGCTCGCCGCCCAGCGGCCGACGCGTGCGGTTGCCCACCGAACGAGCCCGCCGTCGGCGGCCGCGTTCAGGGTCCAGATGACGGTGATCAGCGCGACATCGAGGAGCACGATCAACACGCCCCGCTGGATCAACGCCGCCGGCGAGCGAAGCTCCACCTCGACGTGTACGCGGGTCGGTCCCCGCGATGCCATGATGTTCCAATCACCATGGAGCTCGTCGCCGATGCGCTGCCAGCGCCCGGTACGACCGGCGCGATCCTCTGTCGCGTTAGGCGCGAGCGTCAGGGAATACGGGGGCTCGGCCGTTGCGGGCGGCGCGAGACCGATCAGCGCGCTGAACGGATCGTCGCGAATCAGTCGCGTCCGCGGCGGAACGGTGACCGACGTCAACCGCCCGGAGCCGTGAGGCACCGCGAGGATGAGATGCGCGCCGGATGTGCCGTGCCCCGCGCGCGTAACCGAAGTGCCGGTTCTTCGTGCCTCGGCCACGACCGACGCCACTTCGGAAACCTCCTGCCGAAACTCCGACAACACGAGCGAGGCCTCGGGCGTGAGCCCCGTGTCCTCGGTCCACGACCACGTCGTCAGCTCGGCCGCGTAGCCGGCGTCGTCGAGATCCGATCGAACGTAGCGATCGAGCAGATCTGCGCGACTCACCGGAGGAGTGCCCTGCTCCAGTTCGCGCGCCATCCGTTCGAGCAGATTCTCCGCCGAGGGGTCTGCCGTGCTCAGACCAGCCACGTCGCGCTCGGCAAGCTCGACACGCTTCTTCGCCACGGTTCCCCAAACGAGCGTCGCCGCGCCGCACGCGGCGACGACCGCCGCCGTCAACACGAAGCCTCGCGCACGCCGCGCGAGCGCAAGCGATGCGATTGCCAGGATCCAGAGCACGGGATACCAATCCGGCCATCGTCCCGGCTCTGCCCAGAGAACCGGTGCGATGACGGCGGCCACCCCCGCGAACGTCGGCGCGACCATTGGGGACACTCCGCGCCGGTGACCGAGCAACGCCTGGCCGGCCGACACGCCCGCGAGCAGGATGGCAACGCCGGCCAGGAACAACGCCACCTCCCACGAGAGCCACAGCGCCGACGTAACGCCCCACGGGGGCGGACTGATTCCGCGCGCGAGGTCCCGAAGCAGAAATGGGCCTAACGCGGCGATCGCCAGAACCGCGAGCAACGCGAGCCACCGTGACGGAAGGCGCGCCGACGACCGGAGCGCGGCCAGAAGTCCGAGGAGCACGAGGCCGCTGGTGAGCATCAGCGCGCCGACGCTCGCGGTGAGCGGTCCGCCGAGGGGTGCGAGATAGACGACGGGGTCGAACAACCGCGTGACACTCGAGAACGTCGGGTTCAACGGCACCAGCGTCAGCGCCGCGATCGCGGTGGCGACTCCGAGGAGTCGCTGCGCCGACGGAGACGGACGCGCCCATGCTCCGATCAACAGAAACGCAACGGCGATCGCGAGCAGGACAGCGCCACGTCGCGTCGCGCCCTCGACCGCGCGCAGCCGAGCTTCCGAGGGCGTGATGGAAGCAGGGCGGACCCCGAACAACGTGTCCGTCCGCGAGGCGAACATCGTGAACCCGCTCGTTGCCGCGTTGGACGGCTGGTATTCGTAACCGCGCACGCGAGCGGCCCGCGCGACGTCGGCGTCGAGAGGCTTCGCGAGCCGGTCTGCAGGGGGGTCCGCGTGAACGAGCGCGGTAGCCACCGCGCGGAGGTTGCCGCGCGTGGCTGTCGCGTAAAGCGTTAGGTAGAACGGAGTGAACGTCGCGCCGAGACGAGCCGTCAGCGTGTCCGTACTGGTGCGCGAGGTCCCTGCCCATGCCACCGGACGATCACTTCGGTAGAGCACCACGCCCCGCTCGCCGGTGGTCCCGTTGACGATACGAGACAGCGCGGCGAACGCTGCTTCCGGCTCGATCGGTGCCGCGAGCGCAGCACGCGCCGCGTCGCCTAGATCGGCCGCGGTCGAGAGCAGTGCGCGCTCGAGTCGTTCGGCGGCTCCGAACTCGATGTCTGCGCGATAGGCATCCCAGGCGCGGTCGATTCGCGCGATCGAACGCTGAGCGAAGGCGGCAGCGCCGACGAATGCGGTCATCGACGCGACGAACCCGACCGCCCATCGCCTGCGCGCGCCGAACCGCAGCGCAGCCCCGAGCGTGAGCGCGGTGGCGACGATGGACGCAACGAGATAAGGTACGGACGGAGTCCGCAGCCATTGCGCCGCCGCCAGAACCGCTACCGCGCCGGTCGGTAGCCACAGCGCGCGCCACCACACCGAACGCAATGCCCCGTCAGATCGCGTGGGAATGACCGCTCCCTCTCCGTTGCCCGCGGCGAAGCCGCGTCTCCTGAAGGAGATGATTCCGTCGGAGGTCGCCGCGGCTCAAGCGGCGGATCCGCGGCTCATCGTTCCGGTCGGCACGTGTGAGCAGCACGGTCCTCACCTGCCGATGAGTTGCGACACCATCATCGTCGACCGCCTCGCCGACGACCTGTCTGCCGAGTTCTGCGTGATCCGGGCGCCCACGATCGAATATGGGGTCAACTCCACGACGGAGCGGGTATTCCCGGGCAACGGCTCCGTCAGAAAAAAGACGCTGCACCGAATGCTCAATGACCTGCTCGACTCCTGGGAAGCCTGCGGGTTCGAGGAGTTCATTCTGTTGACGGCCCACGGGCACGATCCCCATCAGGAGGCGCTCGCGACGGTGATCACGAAACGCGCGCGGGTCCGCGTAGTCGACATGTTCGCCGTGAATCTCACCGATCTCCTCGAGGGCCAAAGCGAGCCGATGCACGGCGACGAAGCGGATACCTCCATCATGCTCTACATCGCTCCGCATCTGGTTCGCATGGAGCTGGCCGAGGATTATATGGTGTCTCGCGAGTCGCTGCGACGATACCGCCGCGGCTGGCTTCGGGTTCCAAAGGGCAGCTCGGGCTCGATAGGCCGCCCATCCCTGGCCTCGGCCGCGAAGGGTCGGGCGATCTACGAGCGCATACGCGCCCGCATCAGCGATCGCATTTTCAGGGCTCCGCCGGCTGACGAGTAGCGAACCTCAATCTAAAGCGTTGCCAACAAACCTGTTAGCGCGCTAGCCGACGCACTGCGCCTCATCACAGAACTGGCGCGGCTGCCGGGTGTATATTCTCCTCATGAAACCGCTCACGCTGGTAGGGTTCGCCGCGGCCGTAATCGGCGGTCCGTTGTCGGGCCAGGTCGCCACGCTCGATGAAGGCAGTTTCACCATTACGGTGAACGGCGAGCGAGTCGGTCGTGAAGACTTCCGCATCCGCAGCACACCGGGCTCGACCGGCCCGGAGGTCGTCGCGACAGCGAACGTATCGTATTCGAATCGACGCGTTCTGCCGCAGATGCGTGCCGACTCGGCAGGCGTCCCGTCCCGGTATGTGGTCGAGGTGAAGGATGGACAGGCCGTCGATGAGCGCGTGGACGGGAGCGTTTTCCGTGGTCGGGTGAGTGCGCGGGTCAAGAATAGCCGAGGTGAATCCGCGAACGAGTTCGTGGTGTCCCAGGGCGCGCTGCTCATCGACGACGACGTCTTCCACCAGTATTATTTCATAACGCGCCGCCAGAGTCCGGTGGGTTCTGTTCAGGTAATAGTGCCCCGCCGGAACGCGCAGGTTACGATGCGCGTCGCCGATGCCGGCATGGAGAAGCTCGCGATTGGCGGTACAACCCTCGACGCGCGACGCTACACCATCGCCGATCCGGGCGGAGCCGATCGTGAGGTCTGGGCCGACGCAGCCGGCCGTCTTCTCAAGGTCGCGATTCCGTCGAGAGGCGTTGTGGCAGTGCGCGACGAACCTCCGCGCTGACGGGCGATTCGCGGTAATTTTGCGACTCGAACGCCTCGCTTCGCGGGGCGTTTTCCTTTTGTACAACCCCTGAAACCGCTCGTTTATGTCCGCCGTACGCACAGCCAGCCTTCAGTCCAGGATCAGTCTCATGCGCCTCGTCGCTTGTGCTCTGCTTGCGCTCGCGCCCGTATTTTCCGCAGCAGCCCAGTCGCGAGACTCGGGTGCCGTTGCGCCTGTCTTGTCTCTTCAGGACGCGATCAGCATCGCGCGTCGAAATAACCCGCTCTTCCTCCAGACTCGTTCGGCCCGGCAGCGCGCCGGTGCGGCGCTCAGGACGTCGTATGGCGTCCTTCTTCCCGACGTGTCCAGCAGCTTTTCGAGCGCCTACCGCGAGGGCCGCCCGCAGTTCTTCGGTGGCCAGGCGTTCGGATCCACGTCCGACGTCATCTCGACGGACGCATCACTCAACATCGTCGCGACGTACAACGGGCAGAACCTGCTGGCGCCGAAGGCGCAGCGCGCGAACCTCGACGCCGCCGAGAGCGACCTGACGACCGCGGACGCGACCCTCCGCTTCGCGGTAACGGGACAGTACCTCAACGTGCTGGCCGCGATGGCCCGGGCTCAACTGAACGATTCCCTGCTGGCCAGCGCGCAAGCGCAGCTCGAGCTCTCGCGTGCGCGAGCCGCGGTGGGCGCCGCCACGACCCTCGATGTTCGCCGCGCCGAGGTACAGGTCGGTCAGGCGCAAGTCGCGGTACTCCGAGAGCGGAACAACATCGAAACCGAGAAGCTACGCCTCTTCATGCAGCTCGGCGTCGACCAGCCAAGCGACGTTCAGCTGGTTACCAGACTCCCCGTCGACGAGCCGAAGCTGAATCTCGACGATCTGCTGGCCACCGCGCGCCGCCAAAACCCGGCGCTCTCGGCGGCGAGATCGCGCGAGTCCGCCGCCAACGTCGGCGTCTCACAAACGCGGTCGGCGTTCCTGCCAACGCTGCGGCTCCAGACTGGGCTCAGTGGGTATACGAGTCAGGCAACCGACATCGAGTCGTCCATCAACCAGCAGCGTGGGTCGGCCGCCCGAGGCCTGGCGAGCTGCCTCAGCACGGATACGCTCCGCACCAAGGTCGGCCTGCCGAGCATCGCACAGACGTGCAGCTCGAGCTTCGCGTTCACGGATGCGGATGCGGCGTTGATGCGCCGGGAAAACCAAAAGTACCCGTTCGACTTCACACGTGACCCGATCACGTTCTCCGCGTCGCTCTCGCTCCCGATCTTCAACGGACTCCAGCGTGAGCAGCGGATGCAGGAAGCCGAGGCGAACCGCAACGACGCGCGCTACAACGTTCGGGCGCAGGAGCTTCGTCTCAAGGCCGACATTACCAGCGGTTACCGCAACCTGCTGACGGCCTACGAGGCCGTTCAGATCCAGACCCAGAACTCCCAGGCGGCGCGTGAGGCGCTCGCGTTGTCACAGGAGCGATTCCGCGTTGGCGCGAACACCTTCGTCGACCTGGTGCAGTCCCGCGCCGACTACGAGCGCGCGGAAAGCGATCGAATCACGGCGATCTACGAATTCCACCGGGCATACGCCACGCTCGAGAGCGCGGTCGGCCGCCCACTGCGTTAGGCATAGAGGACGAAATGAGCAAAAAGGTGAAGTGGTCGATAGGCGGCGCCGTGATCATCGGGGTCGTGGCATTCATGGCCGTCACCGCAGCCAAGCGCGGCAACAAGGGCACCGAAGTGCGCATCGAGGCCGTGCAGAAGCGTGATCTCGTCGCCTCGGTCACGGCGAGCGGCCAGGTGCAACCGCAGACGAAGGTCGACGTCGCAGCGGACATCAGTGGTCGCATCGTCCGCCTGTCGGTGAAGGAAGGCCAGATGGTGTCGAAGGGTCAGTTCCTCCTCGAGATCGATCCCTCGCAGTACATCGCCGCGGTTCAGCGCGCAGAAGCGGCGCTGAGCTCGTCGAAAGCGCAGGAGGCGCAGGCGAAGGCCAACCTCATACAGGCACAACGCAATTACCAGCGGTCTGCGGACATCAAGAAGTCCAACGCGCAGCTCGTGTCCGACGAACAGCTCGAGCAGCTCAAGACGGCCGCGGAAGTTCAGCAAGCATTGCAGGAAGCCGCGGTGCACCAGGTCGAGCAGTCCGAAGCGCAGCTGCGTGACGCGAAGAGCAGCCTCGCCAAGACGACCATTCTGGCGCCGATGACCGGACGCGTTACTCGGCTCGCCGTCGAGCAGGGCGAGACGGCGGTGCCGGGTACGTTCAACAAGGACGCCGCGACGCTGCTCACGATCGCAGACATGAGCGTGCTCGAGACGAAGGTGAAGGTCGACGAAACCGACGTGGCGCGTATCGAAGTCGGGGATTCGGCGATCGTGCAGATCGACGCGTTTCCGGACACGACGTTCCTGGGTCGCGTGACCAAGATCTCCAACAGCTCCGTGAAGGGCGCGACCACGGCGCAGGGTTCGTCCGACCAGGCCGTGGATTACGAGGTCACGATTCAGCTTCTCAACCCGCCGAAGGACACGCGACCCGATTTCTCGGCAACTGCGAAGGTCGTCACCGACGCGCGCACTCAGGCGTTGTCGATCCCGATCATCGCGCTCACGGTGCGTGAGAACGAGAAACTCGAGAACACCGACACGGCGGCGATCGCGCTCGGGCGAACGACGAACACGAAGCAGGTGGGCAAGAAGGACGTCGAAGGGGTGTTCGTGGTCGGGAC
>JBKOYV010000163.1:0-15726 GCA_046725585.1 Gemmatimonadota bacterium
GTTCGGGCTCGCCCTCGTGTCCGTGTTGTGGGCCTTCGATGGTTGGGCGGATCTCACGTTTGCCGGTGGCGAAGTGAAGGACGGTGAAAGAAATCTGCCGCGCGCGATCATCCTCGGGTCGCTCGCGGTGCTGGTTATCTATCTACTGGCCAACCTCGCGTACCTCGCGGTCCTACCGGTCGACCAGATTCGCACGTCGAAGCTCGTCGCGGCCGACGTGGGTCAGCGCGTGATGGGCCCGGCCGGTGTCGTGTTCGTTGCGATCACCGTCATGCTGTCGACGTTTGGGTCGCTCAACTCGACGATGCTCGCGAATCCGCGTGTGTTCTTTGCGATGGCGGAAGACGGCTTGTTTTTCCGTCCCATGGCCGCAGTGCATCCGCGGTTCAAGACGCCGGTCAACGCGATCGCGCTCGCGGCGGTCCTGGGCGTCACGTTCGTGCTGCTCAGGAAGTTCGAGGATCTCGCCGACGCGTTCGTGACGGCGATTCTCCCGTTCTACATTCTTGGTGTCGCGGCGATCTTCGTGTTGCGGCGCCGACCTGGCTATGCGCCGGCGTTTCGCTCGCCGGGCTATCCAATCGTGCCGATGTTGTTCATCCTGGCAACGTTGTATCTGCTCGTGAATGCCGTCATCGACCCCAGTACGCGATGGCCGACGATTGCCGTATTCGGCGTGATCGCCCTCGGGATACCCGTCTACTACGCGACGGTGGGGAGGCGTGTCGCGCCTCCCGACAGCGCTCGGAGAGCCGCGGGCGAAACGGCGTGACGCGTCGCGCCGTCATCGCTGCGCTCTGCGCTGCGCTCTGCGCTGCGCTCTGGCCGTTCGCGGCGGGAAGCGCGCAGGGTGTTACGACCGGCGCCGTAAACGGACGCGTCGTCGATGAAAGCGGAAATCCGGTTGCCGGCGTCTCGATCTCGGTCGTGAACACGGCGACGGGGTCGACATCGCGCGCTACCTCCGCGCGTGACGGCCGCTACCTGGTTCAAGGCCTCGACGTCGGCGGCCCGTATTCGGTGACCGCGCGCCACCCGGGCTACCAGTCGCAGATGCGCGACGGGCAGATCCTCACGCTGAGCCAGAACCTAACGCTGGATTTCAGGCTCGAGCGCCAGGCGATCATTCTGAGCACCGTGTCCGTGACGACGGAGACCGATCCGATTCTGTCGCCCGACCGGACCGGAGCGGTATCCGTCATCTCGGACTCGGCGCTTCGCCGCCTGCCGTCGCTCGACCGGACGTTCACGGACTTCGTCGTCCTGTCGCCCGAAGTGTCCGACGCAGGTCCGGGCCTCTCCGGCGGCGGCGTCAACAATCGCATCAACAACATCCAGATCGACGGCGCGAGCGAGAACGATCTGTTCGGGCTCGGCGACACGGGGCAGCCGGGAGGGCAGGCGCGCGGCAAATCGATCGGACTCGAGTCGGTCCGCGAATACCAGGTGCTGCTCGCGCCGTTCGATGTCCAGCAGGGCAACTTTGGCGGCGTGCTCGTCAACGCGGTCACGCGCGGCGGTACGAACGAGCTGCACGGCTCTGCCTTCTTCACTTCCCGCAGCGAGGGACTCGCACGAAACGTCGACTACGTGCGCGATCAGGAGTACAGCCAGCGGCAATTCGGCTTCTCGATCGGCGGACCGATCGTGAAGGATCGTGTCCACTTCTTCGTGGCCCCGGAGTTCCAGCGGCGTTTCGAGCCCGCTGCCGGTCCGTATCTCGGACAGACGGCGGCACAATATCCCGCGTCTCCCACCGACATCGAACGGTTCCAGACGCTGCTCGCCGGCTACGGGATCGATGCGGGGTCGGCGGGCCCCGCGCGCAATGCGAACCCGTTACGGAACATCTTCACCCGGATCGACATCGCGCCGAGCGTCAACAACCGGCTGGTGCTGCGCTACAACTACGGCCGCGCCGAGGACGACGTGCTGGCGCGCGACCCGACGCTGCTCCGCCTAACGTCGAACGCGCACGCGTTCACGTCGGTGAAGGGAAGCGCGGTCGCGCAGCTGTTCACGAGCTTCGACGGTGGGGCCGGCAACGAGCTGATCGTCGGCTATAGCCGTATCCGCGATCGCAGACATGCCGCGGTCGTCGCGCCGCAGGTCCAGGTGGATGTGCCGACCGTGACGGGTGGGACGGCGCGGTTGCGTGCGGGCTCGGAGAATTCGTCGCAGGGGACTGAGGTCGATCAGGACGTCATCGAGCTCACGGACAATTACACGGTCCCGATCGGCCGGCATCGCGTGACGGCCGGAACACAGAACGAGTTTTATCGGATCCGGAATCTCTTCGCGCAGAACTCGTACGGCGTGTGGGAGTTCTCGAGTCTCGACTCGCTCGAGGGCGGCATTGCCGGCCGGTACCAGGCGGGCGTCGGACTCGGCGGGCCGATCGACGCGCGCTTCGACGCCGCGCAGCTCGGACTCTACCTGCAGGACCGTTGGCAGGCGACGGACCGATTCGTTCTCACGGCGGGATTGCGACTCGATGTGCCGTTCCTGTTGGACAAGCCTCAGGAAAATCCGGCGGTGCTGGCGGAGTATGGACGGCGGACGGACGATGTCCCATCGGGCAACGTGCAGTTCTCGCCGCGGATCGGATTCAACTGGAACCTGTCCGGCGACCGGGTAGAGCAACTGCGCGGAGGCGTGGGCCTTTTCGTCGGCCGGCCGCCATTCGTGTGGCTCGGAAACGCGTTCCAGAACTCGGGAACGGGCCTCGCGCAGCTCACATGCGTGTCGAGCGGGTCGGTGCCTCGCTTTACGCCCAGCAGTGTCGCGTCGCCGCCGTCGGCGTGCGCGAATGGCGCGACGGCAGCGACGACCGGCGACATCGCGCTTCTCTCCAGTGACCTTCGCTTTCCGCAGTTCGCCCGCGCGTCGCTCGCGTACGATCATCGCTTCGGATACGCGTGGATCGCGTCCGTCGAAGCGATGTACACGAGAGCGATGTCCACGTTCTTCTATACGAACGGCGCGTTGGCCGGCTCGCAGGGGCTCGACCGCAACGGCCGCGTGGTGTACGGCACTATCGCGACGACGGGAGGGGCGACTCCGGTGCTGTCCGGGCCGCGTCGCAACGTGATCGACGTGCAGAACGCGAGCAAGGATTATTCGTACAGCCTGACGGCGGCGCTCAACCGGCGGTTCACGAACTGGTTTGAGGCGCACGCGTCATACACCTACGAGCAGGCGCGCGACATCCAGAGCCTAACGTCGAGCGTGGCAACGTCGAATTGGCGGTTCGGGCGCGCGATCTCCGGCGATCAGTACTCGCAGAATCTCGACCGGTCGCGCTTCGAGCTTCCCCATCGCGTGGTCGCGTACGGGACGTTCTCGCTGCTGTCGACGCGGACGGACATCTCGCTGATCTACCTCGGAGAGTCCGGATCGAACTACGACTTCGTCTACGGCGGGAGTGGTGGTGCCGGCGATCTCAACGCCGACGGCGCCCAGGGCAATGACCTGATCTACATACCGGCCGACGTCGCGAAAGACAACGAGATCCGCTTCAGTGGCGTGTCGCCGGTCGCGGGCGCGGACAACTCGCCGGCGGCACAAGAGCAGCGAATCGCCGAGCAACGATCCGCGTTCGAGCGCTACATCACGAGCACCGATTGTCTGACGCGCCAGCGTGGGCGCATCATGACGCGCAACAGCTGTCGTTCGCCGTGGACGAACACGGTGAACCTCTCGCTGAGGCAGGCACTGCCGGCCGTTCTCGGCCAGACGCTCACCGTTCAGCTCGACGTGTTCAACTTTCTCAACCTGTTGAACGCTGACTGGGGGCAGCAGCCGCTTCCCCCGAATGGCGGCGGATCGGTGCCGCTGCTGACGCACGTGGGTCAAACGGCCGGCGGGCTCACGGGAGCGAACGGATCTCAAGGGATTTTCACCTTCGATCCGTCGACCGAGAAATACGACCGACGCCACGTCGGGTCCGCCTACCAGATGCAATTCGGAGTGCGTTACGGCTTCTGACAACGCGTGAGGCCGTCTCAGCACGGTCACGGGTGCGCTACATCACAATTTTTCCTTGACCACCCAACCTGTGGACACCTAGTTTGCCCGCGTTCGTTACCGAGGCCTGACGCGCCGTTCGAACTGGCTCGCAGCGCCCCCTTTTCCTTCGGCAGAACCGCGCCGACGAATCAGCCACGAACCTCTCTCCGTGCTGGTCGGCCCATCGACTCGCAGTGGACCGCGCCAACTCCGGGATCGACAGTTGTTCAGTTGTCCGCGACGCTCGGCTCGGGAATCAACCCTCTCTCCCTCACACATGCGCATACACCGTTGGATATCGGTGCTCGCCGGGATCGCGATGGTACCGGCTGGCGTCCTGTTCTCTCGCGTCCATGCTCAAGGAATCACAACCGGAGCCATCGGCGGGCTGGTCACCGACACCGCTGGAGCTCCGCTCTCGGCGGTCCAGATTCAGGTACGAAACGTCCAGACGGGGTTTGTCGCCGGTTCGCTGACGCGCGAGAACGGGCGGTACCTCGTTCCCGGCCTCGAGGCCGGCGGACCGTACACCGTGACCGCTCGTCGCATCGGGTTCGCGCCGCAGACGCGCGAAAACGTCTTCGTGTCGCTCACGCAGACGACGCGAGTCGATCTGGGCCTCTCGGTCCAGGCGACGCAGCTCTCCGGCGTCGCGGTCGTCGCGACCACGAGCGACTTCTCGTCTACGCGCACCGGTGTTTCGACGACGGTGCGCGACTCCACGATCGCGCGCATTCCGACGCTGAACCGCGACTTCACGGATCTCGTGAAGCTGTCACCGCATGTCTCGAGCCCTGTGTCGGGCCAAGGGCCAAGCGCGGCGGGTGCGTACAATCGGTTCAACAACTACACGATCGACGGCGCGAACCAGAATGATCGGTTCAACCTGTCGGCCTCGGGAGGCACTCCCGGCGGTGCCGTATCCGGCCGCCTCATCTCGATCGATGCCGTCAAGGAGTTCCAGGTGTTGCTGACGCCTGCGGACGTGCGCTACGGCAACTTCGCCGGCATGCTCGTGAACGCGGTCACGAAGAGCGGCACGAACAAGCTGACGGGCGGAGCGACGTGGGCCTATCGCAACCCGAACATGGCGGCTGACGAGGATTTCCTGCGTAACAGCGACTTCAAGGTGAGCCAGTACGGCTTCTATCTCGGTGGCCCGATCATCAAGGACAAGCTGCACTTCTTCATCGCCCCCGAGTGGCAGTCGCGATCGCAGCCGGCGATCGGCCCGTACGAGGGTGGTCCGACGAACGAGTCGGGCAACATCAGTCCCGACTCACTGCGCCGCATCGCGAACGCGATCGATCCGCTGTTCCCGATCGGGTCCACGGGGTTGGTTAGCACGGACAATCCGCTAACGAACCTCTCCGGCCGCCTGGATTGGCAGGTCAACGGCAGCAACCGCGTCGTGTTCCGCCAACTGTACAACACGGCGGAGCAGGACAACTTCAGCCGGAACAACAGGACGTTCAACGCCAATGTCGGAAACCAGAACAGTGGATTCCGGTACACGTCGAACATGTACACGACCCAGGACGACAACATCTCGAGCGTCCTTCAGGTGTTCAGCCAGTTCTCCAGGGGGTCGTCCAACGAGTTCCTCTTTGGCTACAACCATATCAAGGACGAGCGCATCGTCCCAGTGCAGTCGCCCGAGGTCAGCGTCCGGGTAACCAACCTCCAGGGCAGCCGCGACGCGGCTGCGACCTTCGGCACCGAGGAGTTCTCGCCCGGGAACCTGCTCAAGCAGGACATCTTCGAGGTGGCGAACAACTACAACATGCCGATCGGCGCGCACACGGTGACGTTAGGCGGCCGGTACGAGCACACGCACATCTTCAACAACTTCGCGCAGCGCGCGTATGGCGTGTACGCGTTCGGGACCATCGACTCGCTCGAGAGGAAGCTCCCGCTCAACTACTCGTTCGGGTACAGCAACGGTGGCCCGATCGAGGCCGACTTCAACATCGGGCAGTACAGCCTGTACGCGCAGGATCGCTGGAACATCTCGAGCAAGCTGACCGTGACGTACGGTCTGCGTGCCGACGTTCCGCAGTATCTCGACGACCCGGTGCAGAACGATGCGATCGCGGCGGCGTTCACGGCGGCGGGACTGCCGGCGGTCAACACGAGCGCGAAACCGAAGACGCGCGTGTACTGGTCGCCGCGAATCGGATTCAACTGGGATCCAGCGGGCGACAACAAGAATCAGTTCCGCGGGACGGTTGGCGTGTTCACGAGCCCGACGCCGGGGATTCTTATCGGAAACGCCTATGCGAACACCGGACTCGGTCTCGTCACCCTGAACTGCTCGGGCGCCCTCACGCCGGATTTCGTCACGGACATTGCGGCGCTCCCGAAGTCGTGCAAGGGCCAGGCGGCTCCAGCGGCGGGTACGGCGGGCACGGCCGGCATCAACGTGAACGACCCGGACTTCAAGAATCCGCAGAACTTCACGAGCTCCCTCGGCTTCGATCGACAGCTGCCCTACGACTTCATCTTCACGTTCGAGGGCCTCTATCGAAAGGCGATCAACGGCATTCTCGTTCGCGATCTGAACCTCAAGGGTCCGCGCATTGTCGGCGGTCAGCCGTATCGCGATCGAAACGGTCGGATTCTCTACGCAGACACGATCGTCGGTACCACGATCACGAACACCAACCAGCGCGTGATCACCCAGCTGGGGCCGGCCAACGCCCGCGTGGCGTTCAACGAAGGCGTGATCCAGGTGACCAACCAGTCGAAGGACTACAGCTACTCCTTGTCGGCGCAGCTCCGCCGCCGGTTCGGGCAGTCGCTCGATCTCTCGGCCGGGTACACGTATCAGCGGTCGTACGATCAGCAGAGCCTCACGTCGGATCGCGCGATCTCGAACTGGCGAAACGGGGCACAGTTTGCCGGGCTCGAGACGGATCTGGCACTCACGCCGTCGGTCTTCGACCGGCCGCACCGCCTGCTGGCGTCGGGAACGTACACGATGCCGTGGAAGAGGGCGCCGACCGACCTCTCGTTCTACTACACCGGCTTCACCGGAATCCGGTACATGTATACGGCGAACGGGGATCTGAACGGCGACGGCTTCAACGGCAACGATCCGATCTACATCCCGAAGGACGCGACCGATCCTAACGAGATGCGGTTCGTGGATCAGGGCACCGGCGCGTCGCTGATCACGGCGCAGCAGCAGGCCGAGGCGTTCCAGAAGTTCATCTCGAGCAACGACTGTCTCAACAGCCAGCGCGGCAAGATCATGGACCGGAACAGCTGCACCGCGCCGTGGACCAACCGCTTCGACTTCTCGGTCCGCCAGGGGCTTCCGGAAATTGCCGGCCAGCGCCTAACGGCGCAGCTCGACATCTTCAACTTCGGTAACCTCGTCGGCCGCATCATCGGCCAGGATGACTGGGGCCAGCAGCGGAGCCCGAACCTGAGCCCGACGTTCCCGCAGCAGCAGGCGCTGGCGCTGCGAGGTCGTACGGCCGGCTCGCTCAACCAGTCGTACCCGACGTTCAACTTCAACGCGAACCTGATCAATGGCGGCGAGTTCGTGCAGCAGCAGACGCTCGCGGCGAACTTCTTCCAGATGCAGTTCACGCTGAAGTACAGCTTCTAACGGCCGGGAAGCGGGAGACGGGAAGCGGGAAGCCTAAAACCCTCGCGATGCCTCTCTATTCGAGAGTGACATCCCGAGGGTTTTTTCCGTTCCCGGTTCCCGGTTCCCGCTTTCCCGTCTCCCCTCTCCCGCTTCCCGGCTGTTAGAAGATTTCGAGATTGATGTACTTCCTCGGATGCTGCTTGAAGTCCAGCGTCAGCGAATCGAGACGGGTCGTTAGGCGGCGCAGGTCGTGATACAGACCCGGGTCGTTCAGCAGCTTGCCGATCGTGCCGTCGCCGTTATTTGCCTTCGCGATCACCGCGTTGAGCTGCTGGGCGGTGCCGCGGAGTGAATCCGTGAACGTCGCGAGATTGCGCGACGTCGCCTGAAGATTCCGGAGCGTCGAGTCGAGCTGCACCGAATCGAGTGCCGCGGCCGTGTTTCGGAACCGCGTCATCGTCAGCGTGAGCTGCTTCGACTGCTCGTTCGCGATCGCGCTGAGCGATCGCGCGAGCTCGTTCATGGCCGCGAGCGATTTTCGAAGGTCCTGGATCCCGCCGCCTTGCACGAGCTCGAGCTGCACGGTCCTCGCCACGTCATCGAGCCGCTGTGAGATCGTATCGGCACGAGCGGTGAGCTCGGGCAGCCCCGGCTTGGGCTGCGCCGGCGGTACGCTGTCGCCCGGACTGAATGCGATCGGACTCGGCTCCGCCGGGATGAGCGCGATCTCCTGGTCACCGAAGATCCCGACCGGCACCACGGCCGCCTGAGAGTTGCGCGGCACCTGGTAGTCCTTCTCGACGCTCATCTTGACGAGGATCGTGCCCTTGGGGTCGAGCTCGACGTCCGACACCACGCCGATCTGCACGCCAGCAAGTCGCACGGGTTGTCCCTGCTTGACGCCGGCTCCCCACTTGAACCGCGCGTAGAGTGGATACCCCCGCGCGAAGCCGCCGCGCACGAGCCAGATCGTACCGAGCACGGCGATGACGACGCCAATCGTGAGCAGGATGCCGACGAGAACCTCGTCGCGTCTTTTCATACGGTTGCTGGATGGGGATTGCGTCCGTAGATGGGCCAGAGCTTAGGAATGCTAGCACGCATCATTCCGGCTGAGAAACGGCGAACTGCCAGACGGGAGACGGCAGAGAACTGAAGCCGGCAGCCGGCAGACGGCAGTGGGCAGACGGGCAGAGAATGCGCCACGCATCACGTTTTGTCCCTGCCACTGCCCACAGCACACTGCCCACCGCCGGCTTCAGTGAGCTGCCCTCTGCCGTCTCACTCGGACCGGTCCGAGGACCCGGAGTGCGTCGGTTAGAAAGTCGGGATGACACATGTGTTGCGCTTTGACACGTACCGTTAGGCGGCAATGAACTGCGCGAACACCGCCGCCACGATCGCGTCCAGCACGAGGATCGATGTCGACGCGATCACCACCGCCTTCGCCGTCGACCGACCGACGCCCTCGGCCCCGGCTGCCGTCACGTAGCCCTCGTACGAGCAGACGATGGCGATCGCACCGCCGAAGCACACCGCTTTGATGACGCTGTAGATCACCTGAAACGACGCGAAGCTGAGCCGCAAACCCGTCACGTAGTCGTTCGTGGTCGCGGTCGTCGCGGTGATGAGTGTGAGCCACGCGCTCACGATCGCTGTCGCGTTTGCAAGAACCGTGAGGATCGGCAGCATGAGGAGGGCCGCCAGCAAGCGGGGCACAACGAGAAACGCGATCGGGTCGTACGCGAGCGTCTCGAGCGCGTCGATCTGCTCGGTGACTCGCATCGTACCGATCTCCGCGGTCATGCGGGCGCCCACACGTCCCGTTAGGACCAGCGCTGTGAGCAGCGGCCCGAGCTCCAGCACGATGCTGCCGCGCACGAGCAATCCGAGCACAGAAAGTTGCACGCCCGCGAACAGTTGATAGAACGCCTGGAACGCGGTGACGGCGCCAAGAAATCCAGCAACGATCACGACGAGCGGAACGGAGTCGACTCCGATGTTCCGCATCTGTCGAATCGTCTCGCGCCCCCACGTCTCCGGCTCGGCGAATGCGCGACCGATATCGCGGATGAAGAAGCCGCGCTGCCCGATGCCGGCGAACAGCCCGCGACTCGTGCGGGCGACGTTCCGAAAGAACTTGATCCCCGTCCGCTGCATGACGGGGTAGGTCTCGGTCGGTCTGTGCTCGTAATGCGCGCCGACAGTCATCGGGAATCGGGAATCGGGAATCGGGAATCGGTGTAGCGCCGAACGAAATTCTCCGCGTCCCTCGCGTTGCCCAAGCGTGGCATGCGATTTCCGAGTCCCTATTCCCGATTCCCGATGATCACGTGCGGACTCTCGCCAACATCACCGACCCGATCAGCGCGAACACCGCGTTCGGCATCCACGCTGCGACCTCCGGCGGGATCAGACCTTTGCCTCCCACCGCCTTCGTCAGCTGAATGAGCATCAGAAAGATGACCGTCGTGGCAAGGCTGATGCCGATGCCGTACGCGGCCCCGCCGCGCTGCGTGCTCGTGGCAAGCGGCGCGCCGAAGAGCGCGATGATGATGCACGTCACGGGGACCGCAAGCTTGAGTGCTCGCTCCACGCGAAGCTCGTTCGCATCACCCCCCGACCGCTCGAGCGCCGCGATGTACCGGCTCAGTGCGCGATACCCGAGCTCCTGTGGCGCCTTCGGCGTCACCATGAGCTCCGTGGGCGCCTCACGCATCGCGCTGTCGTGCAGCGAGTCGAACGCGAAAGTCACGTCGGCCAGCGTGTCGGACGGGATCACGTGGATCGCGCCCTTCGCGAGCGCCCACCCGCCGCGCCGAGCGTTGTAGTCGCCCTGATCGGCGGTGAGCACGTAGGTCGGATAGTCGAGCCCTTTCCCTTTGCGCTCGATCTCGATTCCCTCGAGCTTCCCGCGCTCCGCGCTCAGAGAGCTGATCTTGTACACCCGCCCGCGCTCGGCGGCGAACACGAAGTTGTAGCGGTCGGCGCCCGGCGTGAACTTCTTCTCCTCGAGCAGATTGGCGCGCTTCCCGTTCGTGATCGGCACGAGCTCGCCGAGGGCGATGGCCAGCACGGAGGCGAAGATCGCGCCCAGAAAGATGGGCAGCGTGAGCCGATAGAAGCTGATGCCCGACGCCTTCGCCGCCGTGATCTCAGAATGCCGCGTTAGGGCGCCTATCGAGAAGACGGTCGCGAACAACACCGCGGCCGGCATCACGAGAAACATCGAGTCGGGGATGAAATACAGGTAGCTCAGCGCGATCTGCGATCGCGGCAGCTGCCGATTCAGATACTTGTCGAGGTTGTCCGTCAGATCGATGATGATGATGAGCAGTGGGAAGCCCAATGCCGTCATCGTGAAGATCTTCCAGAACTCCGATAGGACGTATCGATCGAGCGGTCGCAGGAGGTGTCGTCGTCGCATCACGCAGTCCGGTGGCGACGTTCGACCGGAAGCCCGAACCGGCGTCCGACCTTCGCGAGGTTGGTCTTCAGGCCGTCCATGAACTCCGACAGGTCGCCACCGCGCGACGTCGCGCCCTCCTTGCCCATCCGCGCAAGGAGCAGGAGCCCGACAGCCGTGAGAATGACGTTCGCCGCCCACATCGCCCAGAACGGCGTGAGGAAGGCGCGGTCCGCGAGCGATTCGCCGGCGATGAGTCCCACGTAGTAGATCGCGAAAACGACGA
Organism: Gemmatimonadota bacterium; assembly: GCA_046725585.1. GTDB lineage: Bacteria > Gemmatimonadota > Gemmatimonadetes > Gemmatimonadales > Gemmatimonadaceae > JAJKIV01. Next base: position 11,299 of record JBKOYV010000163.1, read on the forward strand.
GGCTCACACCGATCACCAGCCCGACGCCGCCGCGGGGAAAGCGCAGTGCGATCGGCGCGCCGATGAGCACGAACACGACACACGCAGCCGAGAGCGCGAACTTCTTCTGAATCTCCACACCGTAGCGGTTCATCGTCGTGCGGTTCTCGAGCATGCGGTTCCGCGCCGCCTCGATCGCGCCGGCGACGTCGAACGCGCCCGTGGCCGACGACACGCTCCCGCGCGGCGGTACGAACCCCGAAGTCGGTCTCGATGCGCTGGGCGTTGGAACCGGCGCGATAGCCGGGGCGAGGTTCGGCGGCATCTGCGGGGTCGTGTCGGGGATCGAGCCGCGTGTCGTGTCGCCCGTGGCAGCGCGAGTCGTGTCGCGAATGGTGTCGGGAGTCGCAGGCCGTGGAGGGGTCGAGGGCCCAGTGGAGGCGCCACCCATGAGGCGTCGCTTAGGCGTCGGAGTCGTGTCGCGCTGCGCGGGCTGCTGCGCGGGCTGCTGGGGCGCGGGCTGTTGAGCCTTCGCCAGCGGCAACTCCGCGGCCCGCGCTGCCCTCACCAGCGACGGTATCCTGATCTTCGACGCCTTGTTTAAAGCGTCGCAGTACACTCGGCCGATCGATGACCGCAAATGCGGGTTGAAGCCTTGGGGAACGATCGTGTAGCCCGCCTGAGAGGCCCCTTCGTTGACGCCGGCCGACGGCGGCATCGACGACGTGCTCGGAAGCGGGTCCGCGGAAGTCCCGGTGGTCAGCTCGCGCGTCCCCAGCATGAGCGCGCGCTCGAGTGTATAGTGCGCGACGGCATAGTCCAGCTCGTGCGTGCCGTACACTTTCTGCATCTCGCAGATGGACATCTCACGATCACCCTTGTAGGTGTTCGTACTGTCCGTGCGACTCAGGTCGTTCACGACGTTCCGCACGCGGACGCGGTCGATGTCGTAGAACAGACGCTGCAGCTGCGTCGGGTCGCTCTTCGGCACCTCCTGCATGGTACCGCTGTAGAGCGTCAGGAGGAGATCGTCTCCGGCGAGCTCCATCTTTCCGCTGTCTGCATAGATGGTCCGCCGCCGGACAGGATCGGACATGTCGTAGATCGTGACGACGTGAAGCCAGCTTGTCGCCTGGTCGATGTAGTCGGCCTTGAGTGACAGCCTGCCTGGCGAGACCTCATTGATGACTTGCGAACGCAGCGCGAACGTGGGCTTCTTCCGGGCAATGTCCTGCTGGAGCGTGCTGAGCCGGTGATTGGCCCGCGGAAGCACCTGGTCGTTGAAGAAGAGCATGAAGGCGGCGATCCCGGTCGCGCCCACGAGCACGGGGACCAGCACGCGCGCCATCCCGACGCCGCTCGCCTTGAGCGCGGTGATCTCATTCTCCGCCGCCAGCCGGCTGAACGCGTACAGGGTCGATACCAGGACGGCCATCGGGAGCGTCATGGCCACGGTGAACGGCACCGAGAGCATGAAAAACTCCCCGATGACCCGCCAGCCGAGGCCCTTGCCTACGAGGTCGCCGAAACGCTTGGCGATATAGTTGAGGAGCAAAAGCGACGTGAGAGCCGTCAGGGAGAACATGAGCGGCCCTACGTGCTCTCGCATCACATACTTGTTGATTATCTTCACGTCGACCGATCAGCTCGCTCGGACGTCGGGGTGGTGGGGAGGTACGGGAGCCGAAGGGAACCTGACTCAGCCCCTGTCGTAGAATGGCGGAGGGCAGCCACAATATTCCACCCGCTCAGAGGGGGAATTCAAGGTCCGACCTGCGCCACGGCACCGCGTCGGTTCCTCCAGTCTCGCATGCCTTAGCTGCTACCCTCGTCTCGTCATTTGGTGCGCCCCCTCTCGGTTGGTGTGGCCGCCCTCCTCGCGTGTGCCCTCTCGGCCGCGCGAGGAATGGGGACGGGAAGGCCGTGGGTGGCGGTCCAGGACACGGTGCGACGGGACACGACCGGCCGACGCCCCGCGCCAGATACGACGCGCCAGCCTCGCGATACGATTCGCGCGCCTCGGGCTCCCGGAGACACCACTCGCGCCAGGACCGATACCGCCGGTAACATCGCCGGCTCGTTGCCCCCTGGCTTCGAGAAGCTCGATCTGCGGCTGAACTCGCGGCTCGAGGCCAAGGGTGAGCAGGTCAAGAACGACCGCTGCGGGTCGGTGCAGTTGTTCGCGTCGGGGTTTCAGTGCCAGGGCAGCTTCCAGCCCGCCTTCAACTTCCAGTTCAACCTGTTGACCAAGGGCACGGTCGCCGATCGCGTGCACGTCGACGTCGACTACGACACGCAACGGGAGTTCGACGCCTCGAACACCATTTCCATCCGCTACGAAGGGAAGGAGAACGAGGTGCTCCAGCGCCTCGAAGTCGGAAACGTCTCGTTCGCGCCGCCCACGTCCCGCTTCATCACCTCCGGCATTCCGAGCGGCAACTACGGCATTCAGGCCGCCGGCCACTTTGGACCGATGCGGTTCTCGGCGATCGCCGCGCAGCAGAAGGGCAACGTCGTCCAGGATGTCGAGTTCATCGTGGGCGACCGTACGGTCCAGCAGCAGACTCGCGACATCGAAGACTATCAGATCGAGCCAAGGCGATTCTTTTTCACCGTGGACCCGCTGGTGTTCGGTGCGGCGTATCCGAACATCGACATCCTCAATCGAGGCCAGCTCACGGCGCTCGCGGCGTCGCTGCCTGATTCGGTCCGCCCGTCCAAGGTGTTCGTGTACCGCCTGTTGTTAGGCGGCCAACCGCGCAACCCCAACGGCCCGCAGTTCAAGATCATCGGCGACCCGTCGTCACAACGCGGACAGGTGTACGAGCTGCTTCGAGAGCGGCTCGATTATTACATCGATCCGTCGCTGCTGTGGTTCGCGCTCGTCGCGCCGCTCAGCCAGAACACCGAACGGCTCGTGGTCGCGTACAACGTGCGCGTCAACGGGCGCGACACGACGATCGCGAGCACGGGCGGCACGCCCGATCTGCAGTTCATCTCGGGGCGCGATCAGTTCGCGAACCTCATCTGGGACCCGCGCATCACACCGGACGATCCGGCATTCCGTCGCGAGATCCGCTCGGCCTATCGCATCGGCGGGAGCGACCTTCGTCGCGAGACGGTGCAGCTGCAGATCTTCACCGGCGGCAGCGCGAACCAGGAGAAGCCGGCGGCGGGCGGCGCGGACACGTACATCCAGCAGCTGCGGATCGCGGAGGCCACGAACAACGCGCGGTTCGACAACGACAATCGCCTGTGGCCGAGGCCTAACGATCCGAACCGGCTGGTGGCCGAGGGTGGCGGGATGGACGACGTCTTCCGCGACCACTTCCTCATTTTCCCGTCCGTGCAGCCGTTCGCCCGGGCAGGCCTCGTGGGTCCGCTCCAGAACCCGGCGAACGATTCGATCTACCGTACTCCAGCCGAGTACCTGTATTCGACGCGGCACCCGCAGTCGTTCTACAGGATTCGCGTGAGCTACGAGTCACAGGTTGGCGACGAAGTGGGGGCGCTGGCGCTGAATGCCGTCCAGCTTCGTCCGGGCTCCGAACGTCTCACGATCGACGGACGCCAGCTCGTACGCAGTGTCGACTATGAGATCGACTACGAGCTGGGGCGCGTGACGTTCATGAACCCGCAGGCGCTCTTCCCGTTCGCGAGACGCGTGCGCGTGCGCTACGAAGAGAACCCCCTCTTCGCGACGATACCCACGTCCATCGTCGGAGTCACGACCCAGTTTGCCGGAGAGCACGGCGCGCTCAACTTCACCGCCATCGGGCAGTCGCAGCACACCACGTTCACGCGCCCGCCACTCGGCTTCGAGCCGGCGTCGTCGATCGTGGCGGGCGTCAACGGCGCGTTCGCCTTCGACGCCTCGCCGCTCGGGCGCCTGATCGGGAAGGCCCTGCCGTTCCGGGACAGCCTTGCCGGGCGATCCACGATCGAGCTGCAGGGAGAGTTCGCGGTGAGCCGGCCGCGTCCGAACTCGAAAGGGCAGGCGTACATCGAAGCGTTCGACGGGCAGGGCGGAACCCCCGTTTCTCTCCTGGACAGGGCCTGGTACTACAGCAGCCAGCCGACGTTAGGCACGCGCCTGTCGGGGCTGGTCGGCGCGCGTGGTCTCGACCTCGCGCGTGCGACGACGCTCGCGTGGCAGACCAACGGGACCGATCGCAACGGAAACGAGGTGCAATTCACGATCGAGCAGATCGATCCGCAGACGCAGCTCGTGGGCACCGGGCTGTCATCGCCCGAGACGCTGCTGTGGTTGACGCTCTATCCGCTCGGTATCGGGGGCCAGCGCAATTCGAGCACGGGCGAGTACCGCTGGACGGTGGCGAATCCGCTGCCAGGCCGGCGCTGGCGCTCGATCCGAACATCGCTGGGCGCGTCGGGGGCAGACCTCACGGGCGTCGAGACGATCGAGTTCTGGACGCTGATGGACACGAG
>JBKOYV010000132.1:0-29096 GCA_046725585.1 Gemmatimonadota bacterium
CGTCAGCTCAGCGAAGGCACGGTGGACTTCGCCGGGTCCGACGCGCCGATGAGCGACGAGGAGATGTCGAAGGCCAAGGGCGGACCGGTCATTCACATCCCCACGGTGCTCGGCGCCGTCGTCCTCACGTACAACGTTCCCGACCTGACGCAGCCGCTCAACCTGAGCGGCGACGTCATCGCCGACATCTTCCTCGGAAAAATCACGAAGTGGAACGACGGCCGGGTGACGTCGCTGAACCCCGGGGCGAAGCTGCCGGCGCGGGATATCCTCGTCGTGCACCGGGCCGAGGCAAGCGGCACGACGTACATCTTCTCGGACTACCTGACGGCAGTGAGCCCGGCGTGGGCATCGGGACCTGGTAAGGGCAAAGAGCTCAAGTGGCCGGTCGGATTGGGCGGGAAAGGTAACGATGGCGTGTCCGGGCAAGTGAAGCAGACGCCGGGCACGATCGGGTACGTCGAGCTGGCGTACGCCAATCAGAACAAGCTGCCCGCCGCGCGAGTCAAGAACGCGGCCGGTCAACTCGTCGCGCCTAGCATCGAATCCATCACCGCTGCTGGCTCCGGCGCGGTCGAGAAGCTGCCGCCTAACACGGACTACCGTGTGTCGATCGTCAACGCACCAGGCGGCCAAGCGTATCCGATCTCGTCGTTCACGTGGCTGCTCATGTACCAGCGGCAGGCGGATGCGGCAAAGGCGAAGAAGCTCGTCGACTTCCTGCGGTGGGCGCTCACCGAGGGCGAAGGTTCGGCGGCAGCGTTGGACTATGCCCCGCTGCCGGAAGCGGTGAGCAAGCAGCTCCTCGAGAAGCTGGCCTCGATTCAGGTAGGGACGGCCTCGTGAGCGAAGCTGCCCGCCCGCTGGTCACCACGCGCCCCGACGACACGGGGCTCGCCGCGCGCATCGAAGGCTCGGCCATCGGCGATAGTGTGTATCGCTGGATGACGACCGGATTCGCGTTATGCATCCCGATCCTCTTGCTCTTCATTGCGCTCGAGGTTGGGGCGGCTGCGTGGCCGGCGCTCAAGGCGTTCGGCTTCGGCTTCCTGACGTCGAGCGAATGGGACCCTCCGCACAACATCTTCGGCGCGGCGCCGGCGATCTATGGCACGATCATCTCGTCGATCATCGCCTTGATCATTGCGACGCCGCTCGCGTTGGGTGTCGCAATCTTTCTCTCCGAGTTTGCGCCGTCGTGGCTCCGCCAGCCGGTGGCGTTCCTGGTCGATCTCCTGGCGGCGATTCCAAGCGTGGTCTACGGGCTGTGGGGCATCTTCGTCCTGCAGCCGCTGCTGCGCGATCACGTCATGCCGTTTCTCTCCAATCTTCCTCTGATCGGACAGACGGCACTGTTCGAGGGTCCGGCGTACGGACCCAGCATGTTGGGCGCTGGGCTGATCCTCGCGATCATGGTGCTGCCGTTCATCTCCGCCGTCTCGCGCGAGGTGCTCATGGCTGTCCCGCGGTCGCAACGGGAAGCCGCGCTCGCGCTCGGCGCCACGAAGTGGGAGATGATTGCCGACGCCGTCGTGCCGTACGCACGATCCGGGATCGTCGGCGGCATCATCCTCGGGCTTGGCCGCGCGTTAGGCGAGACCATGGCCGTGACGATGCTGATTGGCAACGTCCACAAGATCTCGGCGTCGCTGTTCGCGCCGGGATACACGATGGCATCCCTCATCGCGAACGAGTTCGCGGAAGCCACGGGTGATCTCCACCTGTCTGCCCTCATGGCGGTCGGCGCGGTGCTCTTCGTCGTCACGCTGATCGTCAACGCGCTGGCACGGTGGCTCGTGTGGCGCGTGTCGCGCGAGGCCCGCTCATGACGCTCGCCAATACGCCGCGGGGGCCGGTGCCGCCGCCCAAGCCGCCTGCGCGCGCCCTTCGACCATCGGGCATTCAGCGGGCCGCGGCGGAGCGAACACGAACCACGATTGGGCGTCGGCGGGTGGTCAACGTCGTGATGGTGGGGATCACGTTCGTCGCGGCGATCGTCGCGACGCTGCCGCTCATCTTCATTCTTGGCCATCTGATCAAGGCCGGCGCGTCGTCGATCAACTGGGACTTCTTCACACAGATCCCGAAGCCTCCCGGCGAGGACGGCGGCGGCATGGCGAACGCCATGGTGGGGACCCTGGTGCTCATTCTCGCGGCGTCGGGATTCGGCCTGCCTATTGGTATTGGCGCCGGGATGTATCTGGCGGAGAACCGGGGGACACATCTCGCGAACGGCGTTCGGTTCCTCTCCGACGTGCTGAACGGACTGCCGTCCATCGTGATGGGCATCTTCGCGTGGCAGTTTCTCGTCAAGCCGATGGGCAAGTTCACCGCGCTGGCCGGTGGCATCGCGCTCGGCGCCATGATGATCCCGCTGGTCACGCGCACGACGGAGGAGATGATCCGGATCGTGCCGGTCTCCCTGCGCGAGGCAGCGCTCGCGTTAGGCTATTCGCGATGGCGAACGTCGCTCGTCGTGGTGCTGCGCACTGCCCTGCCCGGCATCGTGACCGGTGCACTCGTGGCCGTGTCTCGCATCGCCGGCGAGACAGCTCCGCTGTTGTTCACGGTGTTAGGCAACCAGTTCTGGTCGGCTTCGCTGCGTGAGCCGATTGCCGCGCTGCCGCTCCAGATCTTCAACTTTGCGATCAGCCCGTACGATCAGCAGCACGCGCTCGCATGGGCTGGCGCGCTCGTCCTCATTGGCATTGTCCTCATCATCAGCCTTGCAGCCCGCTTTGCGACGCGCTCCCGATTCGGTCGTGGTGGCGACTGAGCCCCCGCGAGCTCCGCGCCCGACTGCGGCAACCGCTCCGCCCGCAGCCACGGGCGCCGAGCGCATTCGCCTCGAGGCGACGGCGCTCTCCGCGTTCTTCGGCTCGGCAGAAGTCATCCGCGGCGCCTCCATCGCATTCCGCGATCGTGAGGTCACCGCGATCATCGGCCCGTCCGGCTGCGGCAAATCCACGCTGCTGCGATGCCTCAACCGCATGCACGAGACGGTGCCAACCGCGCGCGTCGCGGGCTCGGTGTCCCTGGACGGTCAGGACATTTACGCGAAGGGCGTCAACGCGATCGAGGTGCGACGGCACGTCGGGATGGTGTTCCAGCGCCCGACGCCATTCCCCACCATGTCGATCCGGGACAACGTCGCGGCCGGTCTTCAGATCCTCGGCCGCGACAGGCCATCACGCACCGAAACCGATCACATCGTCGAGGACGCGCTCAAGCGCACGGCGCTCTGGGACGAGGTGAACACTCGCCTGAAGGACAGCGCCGTCGCTCTGTCCGGCGGCCAGCAGCAGCGCCTGTGCATCGCGCGCGCGTTGGCCACGCGACCCGCCGTGCTGCTGCTCGACGAGCCCACTGCATCGCTCGATCCGATCAGCACGCAGAAGGTCGAGGAACTCGTGTATGAGCTGCGGCGCGACATGACGATCGTGATCGTCACGCACAACATGCAGCAGGCGGCACGCGTCTCGGATCGCACGGCGTTCATGCTCACGGGCGAGCTCGTCGAGTTCGCGCAGACGAACACGCTGTTCACCACGCCGTCAGATTCGCGAACGGAAGCCTACATCACCGGACGGTTCGGATGACATCGATCGGGACATCGGGACTGGGGACTGGGGACTCGGCCCGTTCGGAGGCTCCTCTCGCGATGAGAGGGGCGTCCCGGCCGAGTCCCCAGTCCCCCGTCCCCGGTCCCCATCCCGGCACCATCCAGGCGAAGGACTTCTCGTTCTGGTATGGTGCCAAGCAAGCGCTCCACGACGTCGGCATAACGATTCCTGCGCGCGCCGTCACCGCGCTCATCGGACCGTCGGGATGCGGGAAGTCCACGTTCCTCCGCTCGATCAACCGGCTGAACGGACTCATTCCGGGGGCTCGCCACACGGGCGCCATCGAGCTCGATGGCGAAGACGTTTATAGCGCGGCAATGACCCCCGTGTCGCTCCGCCAGCGCGTCGGCATGGTGTTCCAGCGTTGGAACCCGTTTCCCAAGTCCATCTACGACAACGTCGCATACGGGCCACGCATCAACGGACGCGCCTCGCGCTCGCAGATCGACGAGATCGTCGAGCAGTCGCTTCGCCGGGCTGCGCTCTGGGACGAAGTGAAAGACCGGCTACGGCAGAGCGCACTCGGCTTGTCCGGCGGACAGCAGCAGCGGTTGTGCATTGCGCGAGCCCTCGCAAACGAGCCGGAGGTCCTCCTGCTGGACGAGCCGGCGAGCGCATTGGACCCGATCGCCACACAGAAGATCGAGGAACTGCTCTACGAGTTGCGGTCGGAGTTGACCATCGTGATCGTGACTCACAACATGCAACAGGCGGCGCGCGTCTCGGACTACACCGCCTTCTTCTACCTCGGACGTCTCGTGGAAGTGAACGAGACGGGGCAGCTGTTCACGACGCCGCGCGAGGAGCGCACCGAGGCGTACATCACCGGGAGATTTGGATGAGCCCCGAGACCGCAGGCTTCCGCCACTTTCACGACCAGCTGCAAACGCTGAAGGAACGGCTCCTCGACATGTCGGCTCGCGCCGAGGAGCTGGTCGATCTCGCCGTCGACTCGCTGCTCACGCGCGACAAGGAGAAGGCGGACGCCGTCATCAGCGGCGATCGTGAGCTCGACATGATGGAGCTCGAGTGCGAACAGATCGCCGTGTCGCTCCTCGCGCTGCAGCAGCCGATGGGGCGCGACCTTCGCTTCCTCATCAGCGCCATCAAGATCACGAGTGACCTGGAGCGCGTCGGCGACCACGCGGTGAATATCGCGCAGTCGGCGTTGCGTCTCATCGCATTGCACGTCGAGATTACACCGACCCCCGAGATCGAGGACATGGCTCGGCGGTCTCGCAAGATGCTCGGCGAGGCGCTGGACGCGTTCATTCGCGCTGACGGCGCCGTCGGCCGCGAGGTATGCAAGGCAGATGATGCGGTGGACGCGCTTCATGACTCGGTGTTCCGTATATTGCTCACGCACATGATGGCCGACGCCCGGACGATCACGCCCTCGCTCGAGCTCCTGCTCGTCAGCCGGAACCTCGAGCGCGTGGCCGACCTGGCGACGAACATCGGTGAAGACGCCGTGTTCCTGGCCGAAGGCAAGCAGATCAAGCATCATTTCGAGGATCTCGGCCGCGATCGGCCTGCAGTCCCTCAACCGACTGGTTAGGTGGCTCTCCCCGCATTCTCTCGCTCTTCCGACGCAGCGCGATCGCCGCGAGCCGAACAGGACGTTCGGCTCGCGGCGATCGACATCGGCTCCAATTCCATCCGGCAGATCGTCGCCGACGTGTCGCCCACCGGCTCGATCCGTGTCGTCGACGAGATGAAAGCAGCGCCGCGGCTCGGTGCAGGGATCCGGGAAAGCGGGCTGCTGAACGAGACCTCGATGCGCCAGGCGCTCGAAGCGCTGATGCGAATGGCGACGCTCGCACGGCAGCTAGGCGCGTCGAGAGTGGAAGCCGTCGCGACCAGCGCGGTGCGGGATGCCACAAACGGGCTCACCTTCCTGGAGCTCGTTCGCTCCGAGACGGGGCTGAAGGTCAAGGTGCTGCGAGGCGAGGAGGAGGCGCGCCTCTCGTTCCGCAGCGCGCTCGCGCACTTCGAGCTGGGTGTGGGGAGAGCCGTCGTCATGGACATCGGCGGCGGGTCGCTCGAGCTCGCGCTCAGCGCTGACGGCCTGCTGGAACGGCTCATCTCGCTGCCATTCGGCGCGATCCGGCTCACGGAGGAGTTCCTCGGCCCCAGGACGCGCCGAAAAGGTGTGCGGAAGCTCCGTGCCGCGATTCGTGAGGACATCCGCAGGGCGCTGCCGGTGCGAGACTGGCGCGGCGCGCAGGTCATTGGGTCCGGCGGGACGTTCACGAACCTCGCCGGCATCTATCTCATGCGGCAGGGCGTGCAGACCGCGCGCACGACGCACGGCACTCGCCTTCCGCGCGAGGAGCTGGAGCATATCCTCGACATGCTCCAGGACATGTCGCCGGAGCAGCGCGCTGCCGTCCCGGGGCTCAACCCTGCGCGCGCCGACATTATCGTCGCCGGTTTTGCGGTGGCCGCCGAAGTGCTCGCGCGGCTCGAATCGCGAGAGGTGATCGTGTCGGCGTACGGCATCCGTGAGGGCTTGCTCCTCGAGACGGCGCGCGTCCTCCCGACGTTCTCGGATCGCGGCGAGGCACGCGAGCGGTCGGTGCGCGAGTTCGCGGAGCGCTGTCACTACGAGGAGCCGCATGCGCGGCACGTACAACTTCTCTCACTTCAGCTCTTCGACGCGATCGGCCCGCGTATTGGTCTCTCGGCGACGGACCGGCAGATCCTGGCGGACGCGGCGCTGCTCCACGACGTGGGCTATCACATCAACTACGAGAATCACCACAAGCACTCCTACCACCTCATCGTGCACGCCGACATGCTGGGCATGTCGCCCGAGGAGCAGGTGGCGATTGCGAACGTCGCTCGGTACCACCGCGGCGCGCCACCGAAACGCAAGCACGCGAACTACGGCATCCTCGATCGCGGGCTCCGCCGCCGGATTCGCAAGCTCGCCGCAATTCTCCGTGTGGCGGATGGATTCGACCGCGGCCACATCGGCGCCGTGGAGCGAGTGAAGGTCCGCTGGCTCGACCGGGCCCTCCGGCTCACCGCGGTCGCCAATCGGCGAGCGCAGTCGCTGCGCCTGGACCTTTGGGGCGCGAGCCGGAAGTCAGCGCTGTTGGCGAAGGTAGCGCATGTCCCGGTCGAGGTCGTGGCTCCCGACGGGACGGTGGTCTCCCCGGAGACTGCTGACGACCAGCCCGATTAGTCGAGTGAGGAGGAACTTCGGCTCATCACCGGATTCCGGGACCTGATGACCGAGTACGGATAACCCACCACCCAGGACTCAGGACTCGCCGACCATCCGAGACTTCTCGCGATGTCTTGGCCACTACGGACCAGGGCATCCGCGTTAGGCAGTGCGTTCCGCCCGCAGCTCCGCCGGGACCGGCGTCGCGTCCGGCGTGCGGGGTGGTTGCCGATCGATTTCCAACCCCAATGGGTCGCGCAGCAACAGCCGGTGCGTGCCTCGCTCTGGCTCATCGCCTGGCGTGCGCTGCACGTAGCTGCCGTCGGCACAGAGCTCCCAGGCCTGGCGGTTGTCGGCGAGACAGGTGTCGAGCAGCGCCCGCAGCCGCGGGTGGAGCGCCCGATCCTCGACGGGTGTCACCGCCTCGACGCGCCGGTCGAGATTGCGCGGCATCCAGTCGGCGGACCCCAGGAAGTACCGGTCCTCGGCGCTATTGCGGAAATAGAACAGGCGGGAATGCTCGAGGAACCGGCCCACGATACTGATGACACGAATTCGCTCGCTGACGCCCGGGACGCCGGGCCGAAGGCAGCAGATGCCCCTCACGATGAGATCGATGTCGACGCCGGCCTGCGAGGCTTCGTACAGCGCCGCGATGATCCCCGGGTCCACGAGCGCATTCAACTTGGCGATGATCTGCGCCGACCGCCCCTCGCGGGCCGCGTTCGTCTCGTTGGCGATGAGCTCCAGAAGTCGATCGCGCATATTGCCAGGCGCCACGAGCAGCTTTCGGTACACGCGCTGCCGCGAGAAGCCCGTGAGCGAGTTGAACAGGTCGCTCAGATCGGCGCCGATCGACGGGCTCGCGGTGAAGAGACCGAGGTCCGTGTACGTACGCGCCGTTTTCGTGTTGTAGTTGCCCGTGCCGATGTGCACGTAGCGCCGGATGCCATCGGCCTCGCGCCTAACGACCAGCGCGACCTTCGCGTGCGTCTTGAGCCCGGGCAGGCCGTACGCCACGTGCACCCCGAAGTTTTCCAGCGTACGCGCCCAGGTAATGTTGTTCGCCTCGTCGAACCGGGCCTGCAGCTCCACGAGCACCGCAACCTGCTTGCCTTTCTGCGCGGCTTCGGTGAGCGCTCGCACGATGGCCGTGTCGCCGGACGTGCGGTACAGCGTGAGCTTGATGGCGAGCACGTGGTCGTCGCCGCACGCCGCATCCAGGAACTGCTCGACCGTCGCCGTGAACGACTCGTACGGGTGGTGGACGAGGAGATCGCGCTCGCGGATGACGTCGAAGATCGATCGCGTCGCGTCGCGGACCGCTGGCGGGACTGCGGGTACGAACGGGGAGTCGTGCAGGTCGGGGATGTCGAGCGCGGCGATCGACATGAGATCCCCCAGCTCGAGCAGCGGCCCGCCGTGGAACACGTCGCGTTCCGTCAGCACGAGCCCCGGGAGCGGCTCGCTCTCCTGCAGCTCCTCGAGGATGAGCGCACGGATGTGCGGCGGCATGTCGTCCTGCACCTCGAGCCGCACCACTTCTCCGAATCGTCGCTGGAACACCTGCTCTTCGATCATCGCGAGGAGGTCTTCGGGCTCGTCGACCGTCTTGTCCAGCTCGAGGTCCGAGTACCGCGTGACCTTGAATGCCCACCACCCCAGCACCTGCATCCCCGGGAACAGCGAGCCAAGATTCGCGCCGATGACTTCCTCGAGCGGCACGAAGTGATTCCCTCGCCCGAACGAGACCCATCGCGGAAGGCTCTTCGGCACCTTCACGCGCGCGAAGTGGTCGAGGCCGCGATCGGGATCGCGAATCTCGACGGCAAGCGACAGCGAGAGATTCGAGACGTACGGGAACGGGTGACCGGGATCGACCGCGAGGGGCGTCAGGACCGGAAACACCTCGGACTCGAAGAACTGATCGACCGTGTTCCACTCACCGGACGACAGGTCGCTCATGCGAACCAGCCGGATGCCTTTCTCGTCCAGCGGTGGCAGGAGACGATCGTGCAAGCATTCGCGTGCCCTCGCGAGCAACTCGCGAACTCGGCGCTCGATCGCGTCGAGGGCGGTTTGTGGCGACAATCCGTCCGCCGCCCCCGTGGTGACGCCTGCCGCCACCTGTCGCCGCAGCCCCGCGACACGAACCATGTAAAACTCGTCCAGGTTCGTGCTGAAGATCGAAAGGAACTTGAGGCGCTCCAGCAGCGGATTGCGCTCGTCAAACGCCTCGTTGAGGACCCGGGCGTTGAACTCGAGCCAACTGAGCTCGCGGTTGAAGAAAAGAGTTGGCGGAAGCGGTTCGTGCATCGTCGTGAGATGCAGGGGACGAGCGATTTCGAAGCTACCGACGAGAAACGCCCGGCTCAGGCTGCCCGGGCGTTCATCATAACCAACTGAAGAGCGGCCGGGCCGTCACGAGCTCGTCACAGCGGAATGACACGCGACAGGATGAAGTACGACACCGCCGCGATGATTGCAGCGGCAGGTATCGTCATGATCCATGCCCATACGATACGTCCTGCCACTCCCCAACGCACCCCCGAAAGCCCACTCGTCGCTCCGACTCCCACGATCGCCCCGGTGATCGTGTGTGTCGTGCTCACCGGAATACCGAGCTTCGTCGCGAAGAGAATGGCGAATGCCCCGCCGCTCTCCGCGCAGAAACCGCCGACGGGGCGCAGCTTCGTGATCCGACTCCCCATCGTGTGCACAATGCGCCAACCCCCGAGGAGCGTTCCCAAAGCGATACAGCTGTAGGCGCCGATCTCCACCCAAAACGGAACACCCGCTTCCGGGTTAGGCAGATAGAAAAGACCGAGCAACCCGTGCTGACCGCGGAAAATGTTCTGCGTATGCCTGGCGCCCAGCAATCCGACGATGATACCCATCGTCTTCTGCGCGTCGTTGGCGCCATGCGAGAACGAGAACAGCGCCGAACTTCCGAGCTGCGCGACGCGGAACAGTCGATCGACCCGCGCCGGGGCCACGCGCTGGAAGATCCAGTACACCGCAACCATGAGCGCGAACCCAGCCGCCATGCCGATGAGGGGCGAAAGTGCGATGAACTCCAGCGTCTTGATCCACTTGTCGCCCCAGAGGATCGCACTCCATCCGGCCTTCGTCACCGCCGCACCGGCGTAGCCGCCGATGAGCGCGTGCGAGGAGCTGGACGGAAGGCCGTACGCCCACGTGATGAGATTCCAGGCGATGGCGCCTAACAACGCCGCGAGGATGACCGTCGGATCCACGATCGACTGCTCGATCATTCCGCTCTGGACGGTCTTCGCGACGGCGGTGCCGACGACGAACGCCGCCGAGAAGTTGAAGAACGCCGCCCACACGACCGCCGCGAACGGGTTCAGGACGCGCGTCCCGACGATCGTCGCGATCGAGTTCGCCGAGTCGTGAAATCCGTTGATGAAGTCGAACGCGAAGCCGATCAGAACGATGACGATGACGTACGCCACCGGGCTCACGAATTCTTGAGGGAGATGCTCTCCAGCACGTGGCCGACGCCCTGACATTGATCGAGCGCTCGCTCGAGCGTGTCATAGAGCTCTTTCCACTTCATCACTTCGAGCGCGTCCGGCTTGCCGCGGAACAACTCGCCGACGGCGTCCTGATAGATGGCGTCCCCTTCTTCCTCCAGCCGCTTGATCGCCCGGCTCTTTTCGGCAACGACCGCCGGCTTCTTGATCGCCATGACGCCGGCCTGAATGTGGTCGGCCGCACGAGAGATCGTGTCGGAAAGCCGGAGCGCCGGGGGTCGGCTTTCGGCGATGTGGAACATCGCGACGCGACGCGCAGTCCCGTCGAGCAGGTCGATCACGTCGTCGAGCTCCGTGGCGAGGAGATGAATGTCCTCGCGATCGATCGGAGTGACGAAGCTTCGGTCGATCCTCGCGCGGACGTCGTGCGTGAGCACGTCCGCTTCGTGTTCGACGGTCTTTATGGCGGCGACGTAGTGGTCGAGTCTGTCCGGTTCGGCGAACAGACAATTCAGGAGACGGGCTGCTTCCTTGAGTCGCTTCGCCAGCTCGTTGAAGAGAACGAAAAAACCTTCGTCGCGTGGAATGAGGCGCACTGGGTGTCGTCGGAGGTGGCCAAGGCCACGCGGCGTCCTCTCGAGTGGCGCGGCGCAGGCTTCGTTACACAACCGAGACAAACATAGCCGAGACCCGTTCGCATTCGCAAAGGGAGCCTCGGTTCCCGAGCGTCAGAGCTCAGCGCCCTGCTCCACGGTCGTCAATGGAAGCTTCGAGTTGCGCCGTACCGGCGGCCGGGCATGCCGGCAAAGCCGTTCCAGGCCTGGCCAATCCATCATCGCCCAGTCATCCGGGTACGTGGAAAGGGACATCGTCACGCCCCGTGAGAAGAAATACAACCAACCGGCCCCCAACGCGCCGTCCGTACCGTCATCAGAAAGCTCATACACCTGCCAGTGGATCCCGTCGGAATCAACGAACTTTCTGGAAAGGGCCACTTCGATCCTCCTGATCAATCCATGGCGGGTTGAATTGCACTCAACGTGCCCGGGGTCAGGCAATTTCCCGGTCACTGGCAGCACCCGCAATCCGCCGCCTGGCGAGGCCACCAATCGTTACACGTGTCTGTTACCGAACCGAGACAAGCGATGCCTTGACGTCCGCGAACTGCTAGCCTAGCGGAACGGTTCAACCGGGGCCTGAGGATTCGTCGGAATTGGGCCCATGCCTAACGTGGCGATCGTCGACGTCGGTCAATAGACGGCGGCGCCTGTCGCCTTGGCGTCGCTCGTCAGGCAGGCGCCGGACGCGCATCGCTGTTCATGCGCATGCGGCGAGGCCAGCAGCTCGCGCATCGGCAACGGACCGCGCCCCAGGCATTGCGCCATCGCCACGCCGCTCGAGGTACCGATCCGCGTCGCTCCGTTGGCGATCATGCGAAGCGCCGTCGCACAATCTCGAACGCCGCCGGACGCCTTGACGCCCATAGAGTCGCCGACCACCAGACGCATGAGCGCGACCGCCTCGGCCGTGGCGCCGCCCGCCGCGTGGAAGCCGGTGCTGGTTTTCACGTACTGCGCCCCCGCCTCGCGCGCGAGCGCGCTGGCCTTGATGATCTCGACGGGCGTGAGATGCGCCGACTCGATGATGACCTTCACGAGACGTCCGGCGGCCGCTCGCACCACGGCGGCGATGTCGTCCGCGACATGATTCCAGTCGCCACCCTTGATGTGGCCGACGGCGGCGACCATGTCGATCTCGGTCGCGCCCTGCCGGACCGCCAGCGTGGTCTCCGCCGCCTTGATCTCGGATTGGTTCGCGCCTAACGGGAAGCCGACCACCGTCGCCAGGGCCACGCGGCTTCCCTTGAGCCGCTCGGCGCAGCGCGGTACCCACACGGGGTTCACGCATACCGCCGCAAACTCGTGTTCCAGTGCCTCGGAACAGAGCTGGTCGATCTCGGCACCCGTGGTCTCCGCTTTGAGTAGCGTATGGTCGATGAACTCGGCGATGCGCGCGTTCTCGCGGACGTATCGGACGCCGGCCGGCTCGCCTGAAGGAACAATCGGCGTGCTCTCCGATCGGCCGCGTTGGCTCGTTACCCGTTCCCCGCGCCCGGCACCCAAGGCGCTGGCCTCCCGGCGATCGGCCCGGGATAGCTCGCGTGCGATGCGGGCAGCCAGTGCGTCGAGGTCCACGTCGGAGGTCATTGGCTGAGTGCTTCGCGGTCGAGGTCTACGTGATCGACGACCCCTACCACGACGGCCTGGACAGGGATGCGCGAGTCCTTGAAGAGCGACCTCGCCGCGTTGCCCTCCTGAACTACCAGCACCTTCTCACCGACGCCGACGCCAATCACATCGAGCGCGATGACCTCGGTGCCCTCCTCCCTATCGTCGAGATCTAGCCGGCGCACGAGGAGGAGCTTTTTCTGGCCCAGGTGCTCGTGGCGGTGAGTGGAGACGACGTCACCGATGACGCGCGCGAGATACACGATGTCCCCTCAGGATGCCGCGTGATCAGCCGCCGCCGTTGGGTCCTGATCAACCGGGGCGTCGTCGGCTCTGAGGACCCGCTGGCCCCCAATGTCCACCCAGTCGACCTTCCCCACGATCCCTGCGTCCACCGCCGCGAAAGGATTGTCGAGAGTCAGTGCGGCCTCGCGCGACGTGATGAAGTAGATCACTTCGCCCGGGCCAACGCCAATGCGATCCACGGCAACGATCGGCTTCCCCGCATCCTCTCCTGCCGTGGTGACGGGCTGAATCCACTGGAGCGGGACGGCCGACAGCGTGTCCTGCTTGACTGTCGAGACGACGCGACCGATGACCCGGGCTATCTGCACGCGTGGAAACATAGGACGACGACGTCGCGCCGCAACGGACGAATCACGCGACCGCCGCGCCTACTGCCATACTCCTCGAGCATCCGACACCAGCGTGCGTCGCGAAACGAGAGCGCGATTCTCGAACAGCTTCACGAGAAGCACGCCGGCCACGAACCCGCCCACGTGCGCCCACACCGCGACGCCGCCGGACACCTCCGGGTTTACCTCGTTCAGCTGAGGCAGGCCGGTCAACACCTGTGTCGCGAACCACCACAGGAGCGCCACCCAGGCGGGGAACCGAACGAAGAACAGGAAGACGAAGTACCTAACGCGAACGCGCGGGTAGAGTACCAGGTACGCGCCGAGAATGCCGGATATCGCCCCGGACGCGCCGACCGTCGGGACCGGAGATCGCGGGTCGACAAAGACGTGCGTGGCGGCCGCTGCGAGCCCGCAGACGAGATAGAAGACGAGGAAGCGAAACCTGCCCATGCTGTCCTCGACGTTGTTGCCGAACACCCAGAAGTAGATCGCGTTGCCAATGAGGTGTCCCCAACTCCCGTGCAGAAACATGGAGAGCAGCGGCGTGAGCACGTTGATCGCACTGTCATCGATCTCGCAGCCGAGGTTGGGACCGATGGGGACCGTGAACCCGACAGGTCGGCCGTGCGTGAGCTCGGCCGGTACGAGCCCGTAGTTGCAGATGGCAGTGGCAAGCTGCCTGGCGTTCGTGCCGGCGCCCTCGAACAGCACCCACGCCGCGACCATGGCCGCGAGCAACAGGTACGTCATGACCGGCGTGCGGAGCGTCGGGTTTTCGTCGCTGATCGGGATCATTGGTGCCGCGATGCGTGATGTGCTGACGCGTTAGTACGACCGCAATCGACTGCCACTCGCGATCCCAGTCATTCGAATCGCGCATCCAATTCTGCCAAACTGACGCAACGCTTCGGCCCTGACCTTGCGACCGCGCCCCGTAGTCCGAGCGAGGGTGTCACCGAGACTGAACGCCTCAGCTCGACTTCGATCTTTCCACTCCGTGCGAGGGCGCAATGGCAGATAAGGTAATTGGCATCGATCTCGGCACCACGAACTCCGTGGTCTCCGTGATGGAGGGCGGGGATCCCATCGTGATCCCGAATTCCGAGGGTGGAAGAACCACGCCGTCGGTTGTCGGCTTCACGAAGGACGGCGAGCGCCTCGTGGGTCAGATCGCCAAGCGTCAGGCAGTCACGAACCCGCAGAACACGGTCTTCTCGATCAAGCGGTTCATGGGCCGCAAGATCAACGAGGTCGGCGACGAGATCAAACGCGTCCCCTACAAGGTCGCGTCCGGCGGTAACGACGTTGCCACGGTCGAGGTACAGGGCAAACGCTACACGCCGCCCGAGATCTCGGCGATGATCCTTCAGAAGATGAAACAGACCGCCGAGGACTACCTCGGGCATTCGGTCTCGAAGGCAGTGGTCACGGTGCCTGCCTACTTCAACGACTCTCAGCGTCAGGCCACCAAGGACGCCGGCAAGATCGCGGGGCTGGACGTGCTTCGAATCATCAACGAGCCCACCGCCGCGGCCCTGGCCTACGGGCTCGATAAGAAAAAGGATGAGAAGGTCGCCGTATTCGACCTTGGTGGCGGCACTTACGACATCTCAGTTCTAGAACTTTATGATGTCGACGGCTCACGCCAGTTCGAGGTGAAGTCCACGAACGGCGACACACACCTGGGCGGCGACGACTTGGACCAGCGCGTGATCGATTGGCTCGTGAGCGAGTTCAAGCGCGACCAGGGCATCGACCTCTCGAAGGATCCGATGGCGCTCCAGCGCCTCAAGGAAGCCGGCGAGAAAGCCAAGATGGAGCTCTCCTCCACCCAGCAGACCGACATCAATCTGCCGTTCATCACGGCGGACCAATCGGGCCCCAAGCACCTCAACTACTCGCTCACACGCGCGAAATTCGAGCAGCTGGTGGACGACCTCATCCAGCGCACGATCCCGCCAATGAAGCAGGCCCTGAAGGACGCTGGCATCGATCCGAAGGAGATCGACGAGGTCCTCCTCGTCGGCGGGTCGACCCGGATTCCGAAGGTGCAGCAAATCGTGAAGGACTTCTTCGGGAAGGAGCCCAACAAGGGCGTGAACCCCGACGAGGTCGTCGCGATCGGCGCAGCCGTCCAGGGTGCAGTTCTCACGGGTGAGCAGACGGACGTCCTCCTTCTCGACGTAACCCCGCTCTCGCTCGGCATCGAGACGCTCGGCGGCGTGACGACCGTGCTCATTCCGCGGAACACGACCATCCCGACGAAGAAGAGCGAGACGTTCTCCACCGCCGACGACAACCAGACGACGGTCGAGATCCATGTGCTGCAGGGCGAGCGCGAGCTCGCGATGTACAACAAGACCATCGGCAAATTCCAGCTCACCGGAATTCCGCCCGCTCCGCGTGGGATGCCGCAGGTCGAGGTGACGTTCGACATCGACGCGAACGGCATTCTGCACGTGACCGCTCGCGACAAGGCGACGGGCAAGGAGCAGAAGATCCGCGTCGAGGCCTCGAGCGGTCTCTCCGACGCCGAGATCAAGCGAATGGTCGACGACGCGGAGAAGAACGCTCAGGCGGACAAGCAGCGCCGCGAGGAGATCGACGTCCGCAACCGGCTCGATAGCCTGACCTATGAGGTCGAGAAGAACTCGAAGGAGTGGTCGGATCGGTTGACGCCGGACCTCAAGACGCGTCTCGAGAGCGCCGTCGAGCGTGCGCGGAAGGCGCTTCGCGGGGATGACATGTCCGAAATTCGTGCGGCGCAGGAAGAGCTGGCGTCGGCCTTCCAGGAGGCCGGACGGTCGTTCTACGCGCAGCAGCAGTCGTCGCCGCCGCCGAGTGGGGAGCCGCAACAGGGCGAGCCCGCGGGCGCTACGTCCTCGCAGAAGCCTGACGATGTCGTGGAAGCCGACTACGAGATCGTCGATGAGGGGAAGAAGTAGCTGTTAGCGTCGGTTCAGCTTCGGGCGTCCAGCTTTGAAAGTGACCATTGGACGTGCACGAAGGTCAACACGCTGAAGTGCGCGGGGCCGGGCGGTATGCCGGCCCCGTCAGCATCGGACGGATGAACCGGAAACTCTTCGACACCTGTCGGTGTCCTACGAAAGGAACCCGCCGCGGCACACTTTTCCGTGACATAATTGCTCGACGGCGGACGTGCAGCGTCCATACATTCCGATCAGTCCAGGCAAGGACAAAGAGCTATGTCGTCTCGTACACTCGCACGCGCGCGATTCGGTGCGGCTGTGGCGATCGCTTTCGCCAGCGGTATCGTCTTCGCATCCGGATTCGATCTCACCAGGTTCGGGTACGCGCAGTCACGTGGCGCCGCCGCCAAGCCGACGGTGCAGGAAGTCAAGCCGATCGCCGACGCGAGCAACGCGTTCGTCTCGATCGCCGAGCACGTGACCCCAGCGGTCGTTTCGATCCAGGCCGAGCGCGACGCGAAGCAGCGCGTTCAGCGCTCGCCGCGGCGCAACGTGCCCCCAGGCCTCGAGGATTTCTTCCAGCAGTTCGGGGATCCGCGACAAGCTCCGGCCGAAGCGAGCGGCTCGGGCTTCATCGTCACGAAGGACGGCTATATCCTCACCAACAACCATGTCGTCGAGAACTTCGACCGGTTGAACGTCACGCTCACGGACCACCGCGTCTTCAAGGCCAAGGTGGTTGGCCGTGATCCGACCACCGACGTGGCGGTGATCAAGATCGACGGAAAGGACCTCCCGACGGCGACGCTCGGCAACGATGAAACCGCGCGCGTCGGCGAGTGGGTCCTCGCGATAGGCAACCCGCTCGGACTCGACTTCACGGTCACGGCGGGAATCGTGAGCGCGAAGGGACGCGGGAACGGTGAGCTCCAGGGGCTCAATCGCGACGCCTACGCGATCACCGACTTCATTCAGACCGACGCGGCGATCAATCCCGGCAATTCCGGCGGCCCGCTCGTGAACAATCGCGGTGAGGTGATCGGCATCAACAGCGCGATCGCGAGCACCACGGGCTACTACTCGGGCTACGGCTTCGCGATTCCGATCACGCTCGCCAAGCAGGTGATGGATGACATTGTCGAGCATGGCGAGGTTCGCCGCGCTGTCCTCGGCGTGCAGATCAATGCGGTGGGCCCGGAGGACGCGACCGTCGCGGGCCTCAAGGACATCGCCGGCGTCCTGGTTGGGGGTTATAGCGACGACAACAGCCCGGCGCGTACGGCTGGCCTCGAGCCAGGAGACGTCATCATCGCGGCCGATGGCAAGCCAACGGATCGCGTGAGCACGCTGCAGCGCATCATTCGTAGCCACGAGCCGGGTGAGACCGTCACGATCGACGTGATGCGCTACGGCACCAAGAAAACGTTCAAGGTGAAGCTCGCGAAGGCGCCGAGCGCGGCGGCCATCGCATCGCGCGAAAACGACGACGATTCGGCCGGCTCGACTGGCGGCGTCTCGTACGACAAGATCGGCGTGAGCGTCGAAGCCGTCACGCCGGAGTTCCGGAGCGCGAAGCGCCTGGGCAGCGACCGTGACGGGGTTCGGGTGGTGGACATTGACGCTGCCGGTCCGGCGCGCGGGCGGTTGTTCCAGAACGACGTCATCACGGCGATTCTCTACCCCACGCCGCGCAAGGAAGTCCACTCGGTTGCCGACCTCCAGGCCGTCCTGTCGCGCGCGAAAGATGGCGACATCGTGAGCCTGCAGGTGTTCAATCCGGATGTGCAGCAGGCGGCGACTCGAATTGTCAACATCCGGGTCGGCAATGTGAAGTAGTAGATTACTCGAGCCGATCGAGCAGACGGGGCGATCGCAGCGATCGCCCCGTCTCTGTTTTTTGCGGAAGTGGCGGAATTGGTAGACGCGCTGGACTTAGGATCCAGTGGGGAAACCCGTGCGGGTTCGAGTCCCGCCTTTCGCACTGCTGGCGCCGCCACCGAGGCGGCGAGGTCACCAGATGCTTCGCCGGCTTCTCGTCGACGTCGACCGCCGCCTGGGCAGCAGCGCTCCCATGATGCCGCGCGCCACGACCCCCGCCACGGTTCGCGTGAGTGGCGAGTTGATCACCTTCTCGAACGTCGAGGGCTCAGGCTTCGGCGCGCGGCCGCCGGATCGCGCCGGCGCGGTGGCGCTTGGCGCTGACGGTGCCGCGGCATCGCTCTCGTCGGCCGCCTGCGCTGGCGGCGCCACTCGCTTGGCGAGGAGCTCGCGCGCACTCTCGCGATCGATGGGCGTCGCGTATTCCTTGACCTGCGCCGATGACGACAGCCGCTGCGCCATCTCCGAGTCGGTGAGCGGGCCCATTCTCGCCGCTGGAGGGATGAGGCGGGTCGCGAAGGGCGGCGTCGGGGCGCCGTTAGGCGCCAGCACCGTCACGAACGCATCGCCGATGCCTAACGTCGTGAGCGTTTCCTCGATGTCGTAGAACGGCGTCTTCGGGAACGTTCGCGCCGCCGCCTTGAGCGCCTTGTCGTCGTCGGCGGTGAACGCCCGGAGGGCGTGCTGGACGCGATTCCCAAGCTGGCCGAGCACGTCACCGGGGATGTCCTTGGGGCTCTGCGTGATGAAGAAGATGCCGACCCCCTTCGACCGAATGAGGCGAACGACTTTCTCGACCTCGTCGAGCAGCGCCTTGCTCGCACCGTCGAACAGGAGATGGGCCTCGTCGAAGAAGAACACGAGCTTGGGCTTGTCGACGTCGCCGACCTCGGGCAGGTGATTGTAGAGCGACGCGAGCAACCAGAGCATGAACGTCGAAAAGAGCGCCGGCTTGTCCTGCACGTCACTCAGCTCGAGGATGCTGACGAGACCGCGGCCGTCGCGTTCGGTCTGCGTCAGGTCGTCGATGTTGAACTCGGGCTCTCCGAAGAACGCCTCCGCGCCCTGCTGCTCGAGCTCGACCATCTCCCTGAGCAGCACACCAACCGTCTGCTTGGACATCCCGCCATAGTTCTTGAGCTCCGACGATCCCTCGCCGGCGAGATACTGCAGAACGGCGCGCAGATCGGAGAAGTCGAGCAACAACAGTCCCTTGTCGTCGCAATACTTGAACACGAGCGTGAGCACGCTCGTCTGCGTGTCGTTCAGGCCGAGCACCTTCGAGAGGAGCAGCGGGCCGAACGCCGAGACCGTCGCGCGCATCTGCGCACCCTTCTTCCCGGTGAGGCTCAGGAACTCGACGGGGAACGCGGTGGGGCTCCACGCAAACCCGGTGTCCTTCGCCCGCTGGTTGATCCGGTCGTTAGGCGCTCCTGAAGCGCCAACGCCCGATAGATCGCCCTTCACATCGGACAGGAAGACCGGGACGCCCGCGCGAGATAGCTGCTCGGCGACCAGCTGCAGCGTTCGCGTTTTGCCAGTCCCGGTCGCACCGGCAATCAGCCCGTGCCGGTTGAGCATCGCGAGCGGAACCCGGACGATGGGCTCGGGGTCGCACTCGCCGTCGGCGAGGACCGATCCGAGCGTGATTGCGTCGCCCGTGCTTGCGTAGGCCTTCTTGGCCGCCTCGATGATGTCCGCCCGCATCGACCAACCCTGGTTGGAGACTTCATCACTGTAGCACCGGCCACCCGTTGGCGGGAGCCGTGCTAAGCTGGACCGACGCTCGGGTTGGTGCCCTTCGGACGGTGGGTTAGGTTTCCGCTCCAGCGGCAGTCACTGTGGCGCCGGAACGGCGCCGTCCGAGCGATGACGAGCTGCCGCGATACACCTCCTACCTCGTGCCAGCCGTCATGAACATCGAGATCACTCCGAAGAAAACCGATGGGGTCGAGCGCCTCCTCCAGATCTCGGTGCCGGTCGAGACGGTACGTGACGCAGAGGACAAGGCTGCCCGCCGGTACGCGACACGGGTCCGGCTGCCGGGTTTCCGGCCTGGCAAGGCACCGACGGCCATGATCAAGAAGCGGTTCGCCGACGCCATTCGACAGGAGACGCTCGAAAGCCTCGTGCAGGAGGCATACAAGGAGGTTGTGGAGCGGGAGCAACTCAAGCTCGCTTCGCAGCCCCACGTGCACGACGTGAAGTTCGGCGAGAACGAGCCGCTCACGTTCGAGCTTCATTTCGAGGTCCGTCCCGAGATCGCGCTGTCGCGCACGCAGGGATTCCGGGTACAGCGCACGGAGCGACACGTGACCGATGAGCAGGTGCGCGAGCAGGTGGAGCAGGTGCGCGAACAGCGCGCCACGTGGACCCCCGTAGAGGACCGCCCCGCCCCTGGAGACATGGTGACGGTGGTGCTGGCCACCGCCGACGACACGGGTGCTATGCCGGAAGGCAAGCAGTATCCGCTCGTCCTCGGCGCCGGTCAGGCGATTCCGGGCATCGAAGAGCTGATCATGGAAGCACGGCCCGGCCAGACCGTAGAGCGACCCGTGAAGTGGCCGGAAGATTTCCCCGATGAGGCGCAGCGCTCGAAGACCAAGTTGGTTCGCGTCACGCTTCAGGACGTGAAGCGGAAGACTCTTCCCGAGCTCGACGACGCATTCGCGCGCGAGGTTGGCGACTTCGATTCCATCGACGCGCTCCGGAAAGCGGTGCGCGACGATCTGGAAGCGAACGCGCAGAAAGAAACGGAGTCCGAGGTCCGCCAGCGTCTGCTCGATGACATCATTGGCGCGAATCAGTTCGACGTTCCGCCGAGCTGGGTGGCGCAGCTCGTGGATGCGTACGCAAACGCCTATCAGATCCCGGAAACGGAGAAGGAGCGGTTCGCAACGGAGTTCCGGCCGATGGCGGAGCGACAGGTGCGGCGCGATCTCGTCATTGATACGGTGGCCGAGCGAGAGAGCCTAACGGCAACCGAGGCGGATCTCGATGACCGCATTGCGGACACCGCCGCGAAGCGAGGAGCGGATCCGGGCCAGCTCTACGCATCGCTCCAGAAAGCAGGGCGCCTCAAGGAGCTGGAGCGGTCGATCACCGAAGACAAGGTGTTCAAGTGGCTGCTGGAGAGAAACACCGTCGAGGCGAACGGCTAGTTTAGAGCAGATCTTTCACTATCAGGGAAGCTTATGCCGACGATTTATCCTCCGTACGTCATCGAACGTTCGAGCCGTGGCGAGCGCACGTACGACATCTTCTCGCGGCTCCTCATGGACCGCATCATCTTCCTCGGGACGCCGATCAACGATGACGTCGCGAACATCGTGATCGCGCAGCTCCTGTTCCTCGAGGCGGACAATGCGGAGCGCGACATTCACCTGTACGTCAACTCGCCGGGCGGCAGCGTGTCGGCGGGCCTCGCGATCTACGACACGATGCAGTGGATGAAATCGCCGGTGAACACGATCTGCATGGGTCTGGCGGCGAGCATGGGCGCGTTCCTGCTCGCGGCGGGCCGCGGCGGCAAGCGCTCGGCGCTCCCGCACTCGCGGATCATGATTCACCAGCCGTCGGGCGGCGCACAGGGCACGGCTGCCGATATCGAGATCCAGGCGAAGGAGATCATCTACCTTCGCGGCAAGATGAACGAGCTCATGGCCAAACACACCGGGCGGCCGGTCGAGCAGATCGAGCGCGACATCGACCGCGACCGGTTCATGTCGGCGGAAGAAGCGAAATCGTACGGCATCGTGGACCACGTGATCTCGCACCGCGGCGAGCTCGTTGAGCCGTCGAAGCAGCCGTCGATGACTTTGTGATGTGAAGCGGCGCCTTCTTGTGAAATCGTTCACGAGGAGGCGCCGCCAAATTTGCTTGACCCCGTAAGGGGACGTCTATTAGCTATCCCGAGCCACCCGCCCAATGGGCGTGGGTATCCCGCATCACGGACCACCATGTCCCACGACAAACACCTCCGCTGCTCGTTCTGCGGCAAATCGAAAGACTCGGTCCGGAAGTTCATTTCCGGCCCCTCGGTCTACATTTGCAACGAGTGCATCGCCCTCTGCAACGAGATTCTCGCCGAGGACGAAGAGCGCGAGGTAGCCGAGGCGATCACCCAGGTCCCGTCGCCGCACGAGATCAAGGACGTCCTCGACCAGTACGTGATCGGGCAGGAGCACGCGAAGAAGGCGTTGTCGGTCGCGGTCTACAATCACTACAAGCGCATCAACTCCGCGTCGGCTCGTGATGATGATGTCGAGCTCGACAAGTCGAACATCCTGCTCATCGGACCGACGGGCGTGGGCAAGACGCTGCTCGCGCAGACGCTCGCGCGCATCCTCGACGTGCCGTTCACGATCGCCGACGCGACGACCCTGACCGAGGCCGGCTACGTAGGCGAGGACGTCGAGAACATCCTCGTCAGGCTCCTGCAGGCCGGCGACTTCAACGTCGCCGAGTGTGAGCGTGGAATCGTATACATCGACGAGATCGACAAGATCGCGCGCAAATCGGAGAACCCGAGCATAACGCGCGATGTCTCGGGCGAGGGCGTGCAGCAGGCGCTCCTCAAGATCCTCGAGGGCACGGTCGCCTCGGTTCCGCCGCAGGGCGGCCGCAAGCATCCGCAACAGGAATACATCCAGATCAACACCAAGGACATCCTGTTCATCTGCGGCGGCGCGTTCGATGGCCTCGAAAAGATCATCGAGTCGCGCGTGGGCAGAAAGCAGATCGGCTTCACGCAGGAAGAGGTGAAGAGCGGGAAGGCGAAGCAGATCGCGAAGAACCCGTTCGCCGAAGTGGAGCCGGATGACCTGCTGCGCTACGGCCTCATCCCCGAGCTCGTCGGCCGCTTGCCGGTGTGCGTGCCGCTCGAGGCACTCGATGAGGATGCGCTCGTGAAGATTCTCAAAGAGCCCAAGAACGCGCTCACGAAGCAGTACACGAAGCTGTTCGAGCTCGAGGAAGTGAAGATCGGGTTCGAGGAAAGTGCATTGCGCGCGGTGGCGCAGAAGGCCCTCAAGCGCGGCACCGGTGCGCGCGGCCTGCGTGCGATCCTCGAGGAAATCCTCATGGACGTCATGTTCGAGCTGCCGAGCCGCGAGGACGTCGTGGAGGTCAAGGTCACGGAGCCGTGCGTGACGCAGGGCACGCCACCACTGCTCGAGATCTCGCCAAAGAGACAGAAGAAAGAAGCCTAGTCGGGACTGGGGACTAGGGACTGGGGACTAGGGACTGGGGACTCGGCCGGGACGCCCCTCAACGCGATTAGGCCTCCGCGCGCACTGAACGCTCAGTGCAAGCGGAGGCCTCCGTGTGTAGAGCGACTTCCCGGCCGAGTCCCTAGTCCCCAGTCCCTACGGGACGTCCCCAGTCCCTATAGGAGGTCCCCAGTCACCGGGTAAGTTTCTCCCATGTCTCTGATCCTTACGCGCGACACCGAGCGCTTCCAGGTGCCCGAGCGCTTGCCCGTGCTGCCGCTCCGCGATGTAGTGCTGTTTCCGTACGTCGTCATGCCGCTCATCATCGGGCGGTCACAGTCTCTTGCGGCGGTGGACGCCTCGGCAAACGATGGGAACGTCGTTC
This sequence comes from Gemmatimonadota bacterium, assembly GCA_046725585.1. Taxonomy (GTDB): domain Bacteria; phylum Gemmatimonadota; class Gemmatimonadetes; order Gemmatimonadales; family Gemmatimonadaceae; genus JAJKIV01. The sequence continues at coordinate 23,562 of JBKOYV010000132.1, forward strand.
TCCTCGTTGCGCAACGAAACGCAGACCAGCAGGACCCCGCGGCCGCCGACCTCTTCCGAATCGGCGTCGTCGCCCGGCTGATGCAGGTGGTGCGTCTGCCAAACGGCACCACGAAGATTCTCGTCGAGGGCATCGCGCGCGCGCGCGTCACGCGCTACGCGACGTCCGCGGGCGCGCTCCGCGCGACCATCGCGCCCGAGCCTTTCGTCGACGAAACGGAGCCGACGGATCAGTCGGCGCTGGGCCGGCGGGTCCTCTCGTTGTTCGAGGAGTACGTGTCGCTCCATCGCCGGATCCCGGCGGAGGTGGTCACGCTCGTACAGGCGACGGCGTCCGAGGAGCGGCAGGCGTGCGCGGTGTCCGCGCACCTCGCGGTCCGACACGACGTTAGGCAGACGCTACTCGAGGCGCCTACGCTCCCCGCCCTGCTCTCCCAGCTCGCACAGCTGCTCGCCGCGGAGATCGAGATCCTCCGCCTCGAGCGGAAGATCGAGGATGATGTGCGGGGCTCGCTCTTCCAGAACCAGCGCGAGTTCTACCTGCAGGAGCAGCTCAAGGCTATCCACCGTGAGCTCGGCCAGGAGGACGACGATTTCGGCGACCTCGAGGCGGCCATCGAGAAGAAGGGCCTTCCGGAGGTCGTGAAGGCGAGAGCGCACCGCGAGCTTCGGAAGCTGCGCCGCATGTCGCCGCTGTCCCCCGAGGCGACGGTCGCGCGGAATTTCGTGGACTGGGTGCTCGCATTGCCGTGGACCGAGCGGACCGAGGACGCGCTCGACGTGGCGAAGGCTCGCGTGATCCTCGACGAAGACCACTACGGCCTGGTCGAGGTCAAGGAACGGATTCTCGACTACATCGCGGTGCTGTCGCTGGTCGGCAAGCTCGAGGGGCCGATTCTCTGCCTCGTCGGGCCGCCCGGAGTCGGCAAGACGTCGCTCGGGCGCTCGGTGGCGCGTGCGCTTGGCCGCCGTTTCGCACGAATGTCGTTAGGCGGCGTGCGCGACGAGGCGGAGATCCGTGGGCACCGCCGCACGTACATCGGCTCGATGCCCGGCCGGGTCATCCAGGCCATGCGTCGGGCCGAGGTGGTGAACCCCGTGCTGCTGCTCGACGAGGTCGACAAGCTGGGACAGGATTACCGTGGCGACCCCGCGTCGGCGCTGCTCGAAGTGCTGGACCCCGAGCAGAACCGGAATTTCAGCGACCACTACCTGGAGGTCGATTACGACCTGTCGCACGTGCTGTTCATCACCACGGCGAACTCGCTATCGACGATCCCCGAGCCGCTGCGAGACCGGATGGAGATCATCCGGCTCCCGGGCTACCTCGATCTCGAGAAGCAGGCGATCGCGCGTCAGTTCCTGATCCCGAAGCAGCTGCGCCAGAACGGGCTGGACCCGGCGTCCGTGAAGTTCGAGCAGAACACGGTGTCCGACATCATCCATCGCTACACGCGGGAGGCCGGTGTCCGCGACCTCGAGCGGCGCCTCGCCCGCATCGCGCGAAAGCTGGCCCGCAGACGCGCGGAACCGGGCGTCGCGATCGCGGGCACCGTCGAACCTAACGAGCACCCGAGCGCCGAGCCCGCGACGCCGGGACCGGCAAAACGCGCTCGGGCCAGGAAGGCCGAGGAGGCAAACGCCAGCGACCATGCTGCGAAGACCGCCGAGGCCACGACGGAGGTCCAGACGGTGGCGACGGAAGACCTCCGCTCGCTCCTGGGAGTCGCGCCGTACGATCCCGACGACATGTCGCTCGAGGACAAGGTCGGTGTAGCTACCGGGCTGGCGTACACGTCGGTTGGCGGCGAGACGCTCGAGATCGAGGTCGCCGTCGTGCCCGGCCGCGGCAAGGTGCAGCTGACGGGAACGTTAGGCGACGTCATGAAGGAGTCGGCGACCGCGGCGCTGAGCTACGCGCGCTCCCGCGCCGCCGCGTTGGGGATCGATCGCGACTTCCACCGGAGCCGCGACCTTCACGTGCACATTCCGGACGGCGCGACGCCCAAGGATGGGCCTTCGGCGGGCATCGCCATCGCCACGGCGGTGATCAGCGCCCTGACCGGTCGCCCCGTTCTCGGAAACACGGCAATGACTGGCGAGATTACGCTGCGCGGCCGTGTGCTGCCCATCGGGGGCCTGAAGGAGAAATCGGTGGCAGCGCACCGCAATGGCATCGCGCATGTCATCATTCCTCACGGGAACGCGCGCGAGCTCGAGGAGTTGCCGGACGAAGTCAGGGCCGCGGTCCAGTTCCATCCCGTCCGGACGATGGACGAGGTCATGGCGCTCGTGATTCCCGGTGTCGCGGCCGCCGCTCCCGAGATTCCGATCACCGCCACGGCCGTCGGTGGGGCAGCGGCGGCAGTTACACACTGATGTCGCCCGACACGGGGACCGACCCACTCGTTATCCGAGAGCTCCGTTTTCTCGGGCCGATGGCGACCGCCGACGGGTGGCGCCCGGAGAACGCGCTTCCCGAGATCGCCTTCGCCGGGCGGTCGAACGTCGGGAAATCGTCGCTTCTCAACCAGCTCGTCCGCCGCAAGGCATTTGCGCGGGTGAGCCGCACTCCCGGGCGCACGCGCGAGATCAACTTCTTCGAGGTCAATCGCCGGTTCGTTCTCGTTGACCTTCCAGGCTACGGCTACGCGAAGATCTCGAAGGAACGACGCGCTGAATGGCGGCCGCTCATCGAAGGCTACCTCCGCCGCTCGAACAACCTCCGAGGCGTGGTGCAGCTCATCGACGTTCGCCGCGATCCGAGCGACGATGACCTCCAGATGCTCGATTTTCTGAGCAACCTTGGCACGCCGACCATCGTCGCGATCACGAAGGTGGATAAGCTCTCGCCGACGGCGAAAGTGGCTCGCATCGGTGAGCTCACTGCCGCGTTAGGGCTCGATGCCGACCAGGTGATTCCCTTCAGCGCGCATACCGGAGCTGGGCGCGACGAGCTCGCGGCGGCGATCGTCGCGCTCACGGAGCCGGAGGCAGACACAACCCGCCACGTGCCATGAACATCGCGCATGCGGCCCAGGATCGCCGCGCACTGGTGGTGGCGTCGCTCGCCTGTACCGTAGCGTGCGCGTCATCGGCCCCACCGCCTTCGACCGCGACTGCACCGCGAACAACGGCAGCGGCCGACACCGCCGCGGGGCGACGACGGCCGGTGGCCGACACGGTGCCCGGGCTCCCACCTCCGGGATTCGGGACTCTGCGGCAGGATGACGTGTCGCTCCGGCTCACAATCTCCAATCTGCAGGTCCGGGCCATCCCGCTGGATGAGTCGATCATCCGTCTGTTGTCGCCCGATTCGTACCGCGCCATGTCGGAGCTCAAGCGTAGCAAAGCCGACGCAATCGCCGGTGTTGCCCGGCGCAACGCGGTGCGCGACCTCAGCCTCTGGTACGTCTCGTTCTTCGCGGTCGAGCAAGGCGAAACCCGGTTCAGCCCTCGCGAGTTCATCATTACGAACGTCGGGCGCGACTTCCGTCCGCTCGACATCCTCCCCATCACGCCGGGGTTCGGGGAGCAGCGGCTTCGCCAGAACGGCCGGCAGGATGCGCTGTACGTGTTCGATGGCCAGCTCGATGTGCAGCAACCACTCACGGTGTCCTACGAAACGGCACGCAACGACGGCTGGGCGCAGATGCTTCCCCAGATCGAGCGCGAGCGTGCCCTGGTAAAGAGCCGGGCCTCGGCGCGCCGCGCGCCCTGATCGAGCGTGGCCGCGTCGCGTTAGGCCCACCCACCTCCGCCCTCCCGGATTCCGCCATGGTCATCCGTCCTCTTCGTTCGCTGCCACCGTGCGACAACGCCACGCTCGCCGAGGCCTGGCTCGAGCAGCTCGGGGCGGCGTTGTCCGACCCGCTCTGCGACCGTGCGTTGCTCTGTCGGCGAACGTTGGCCGAGCTCGCGTACCCGGATTATGCGTCGAACTGGGAAACGGCGGTGGAGGATTCGGCGCTGCCCCTCGCCACCCGGCTTGCCCTCGGCGCCCTCGATCCGCGCAACGTGACGCTGGAGCCCGAGTATTACGCCGAGTGCGACGTCGAAAAGTTCCAGCGGGTGAAGCCGCTGCTGTGGCTGTGGTATTCGTTCGACCGGCTGCCGATCGGCGGCCAGAACGTGGACCTCGGCGTCAAGTTCCGACGACTCCTCGCGCCGCACATCTTCAAGCGCGTCGGCGCGAACTTCAAAGCATTCCAGCACGTCGAGTTCTCGTTCGGTTACAACATCGACGCCGGTGACAACGTCGTTGTCCACCGGCACGTGCTGCTCGACGACCGCGGCGGCATCGTGATGGGGAACAATGTGTCGATCAGCGACTACGCCAACATCTACAGTCACACGCACAGCATCGTCGATCAGAAAGACGTGACCGATGCCGTGACGGTGCTCGACGACGGCGTGCGCATCACCTACCACGCGACGGTGCTGGCGGGCGTTCACGTTGGCGAGCAGGGGATGGTCGGAGCGGTGGCGGTGGCCACGAAGGACGTGCGCGCTTATCACGTGTATGTGGGGATTCCCGCGAAGAGCGTCCGCGTGAAGCCTAACGCGCCACCGGAAGTCACGCGACTGACGAGCGTCAGGCCAGGTTCGGGGAAAGGGGCCTAGCCCTCAGAACACCCGCAGCACGTCCTCGGCCGAGCCGGCATCGCCGGCGCCCAACAGGATCCTGATGTGCTCCAGCGCCTCGCGCTCGCGAGGCCATGTGAACCGCAGGGCCGCGTCCGCCATCGAGAGCCACTCGTAGCGCTGGTGCTCGGACCCCAGCCTAACGTCGGCGCTTTCGGTCACGAAGGCTGCGAACACGACCGCCATCTGGACGACGCCGAGCGTGTGGAGGTAGAACGGCTGGCAGGTGACGTTGTAGAGCCGGTCGAGCTCGAGCGCCGTTTCCTCTCGCACTTCGCGGACCGCCGCCTCTTCCGGCCGCTCACTCGGCTCTATTCGCCCGTGCACGGTTTCCCACGAAGCGGGGCATCGCGTCCGGAGCGACCGCTGGAGCGCGAGCACGAGCCATTCATCGCGGTACGGGCGAATCACGTACACGTCGACGACTCCCACCAGAATATCGGCCATGGGACAAAGCTATCTGGCAGCAATCAGCGATTGCTGTCGCAGCTGCCCAATGGCTACGTCTTCAGTTTCAGCAGTGCTCTGAGGCGCGCGCTCAGGGCGCGGGGACGGAACGGCTTCGTGAGGAAGTCGTTCGCGCCAGTCTCGAACACGCGAACCTCGTTCTCCTCGTCGCCCTTCGCCGTCAGCACAATGACGGGAAGCTTTGCGGTCGAAGGACGTGCGCGCAGATGATTCAACACGCCATAACCATCGAGTCGCGGCAGGTTGAGATCGAGCACCAGCACGTCCGGAGCGCTGCGGTCCACCTCGTCGAGCGCCTGCACGCCGTCCGAGGCCTCTACGACCGTGAAGCCTTCGCGTTCGAGCAGCTCTCGCAGCACGTGGCGCAGTGGCTCCTCATCCTCGACGAGCAGGACCGTCTTCTTCGCGTTGAGCGTTTCGTCGA
>JBKOYV010000133.1:0-4024 GCA_046725585.1 Gemmatimonadota bacterium
GTTTGAACCCGAGGCGTCGTATGCGTACGGTGGCGGGCCCGCCGCGCACGGCGGCGAAGCGGATTTCACCTCGCTCGTCGGTCACGCCGCGCACCGCTGTGCCTTCGACGGTCAGCTCGGCGCCGGCTATCGATCGGCCGACCGAGTCGCGGACGCTGACGGAAATAGTGCCCGGCGGGAGTGGATCCTGAGCCAGGGCATGCTTCGGCATCGCTGCAAAGCAGGCAGCGACGAGTAGGACGTCGAGCGAGCGAGTGATGGACACGTTGGCCTCCAGAGCGCGACGAGGCGTGTACCGTCCTCCTATAGTAGTGGCCGTGCAGACGCCACGCGAGAGACCTCTGTCCCGCCAGTGGCTCACAGGGGCACGCCGCGCTCTAGCGGGACAAAACGCAGCAACATGCCCAGGCAAACGGTACGGCTCGGCCACCGGCCTGATCGAGGAGTCCGCTCCACCGCGCGGTCGACCCAGCGATAACGAACGCCGCCGATTCCACCCGATCACGTGTATCTTCCTGCGCGTCGCGCCAGCGGCGTCGGCCCGCTGACGGCACTGCGGCGCCAGCAGGCCTGCCAATTCGTGCCCAAAGGGGGAAGTTGACGCGATTCATCGTTGCAATGCTGTGGGTTGTCGCCACCGGGATTGCGTCAGCCCAGCAGCCTGCGGTTCCGGTGTCAGCTCCGAGGGAGCCTCGCAGCCTCGACCTCGCGATCAACCACGTCGGCATCAGCATCGGGAACTCCCGCCGGTTGACGGGGCTTCGCCTCAACTGGCGCGACGACAGCGTCGAATACGTGAACGGCGTCAACTTCACTCTCTGGTCACCGGGGCAGAACCCGCGAGCGGAGGTGAACGGCCTCGCTGTGGGCGTCGTCGCGCCGGGCGCCGCGCGCCTGAACGGCATCGTGGTCGGCGGCCTTGGCATTCGCGCCGATGACCGCCTAACGGGTATCGGGCTCGCCACGTTCGGGGTGCTGTCGCACGGCTCCGTCGCTGGCGTGAGCGTAGGGGGCCTCGCGGTCGTGGCCGATAGCACCATCGCTGGTCTCTCGGCCGGAGCCCTGGCGGTCATGTCGCGGAGCGAGATCACCGGAATCAGCGTGGGAGGGGCATCGGTCATCGCGGCTGGTGGGCTGCGCGGCGCCGCGATCGGTGGCCTGGCGACGGTGCTTCAACACCGGGCCACCGGCGTTGCGGTCGGTGGGCTGGCCGTCGTTACGGAAGGGCCACTCACCGGCGCGGCGGTATCGGGATTGGGAGTCGCCACTCGCGGCGACATGACCGGGCTCGGGCTCGGTGGGCTCGTCACCTTCGCGTCCGGTCGGCTGCGCGGGGCTCACGTTGGCGGACTCGCAGTCATTGGCGAGAGCGGCGTCAGCGGCGTTACCGTGGGCGGCGCCGCGGTGCTCTCGTCCGCCAGCATTCACGGCATCACGCTGTCGGCGGGTGCGGTAATGTCCAACGACGAGATCAAGGGCATCACGATTGGCGGTCTCGGTGTCGTGGCAGATGGCGAGGTCGCGTGGGCGACGCTCACCGCCGGAACGCTGGTGGCGAGGGGCGACGCGACGGGTCTCCTGATGGGCCTCTATCGGGTGCGAAGCCCGCGCGTGACCGGAATCTCGATTTCGGCCATCCAGATGCGCTCGATCTGGCTGCGCGGTGCCTCGGTCGCAGGCTACAACTATGTCGCCGACCAGCGGGGGCTGACGATCGGTGTCTACAACGACGCCCGTCGTCTCAAGGGTCTACAGATCGGCCTGATCAACCGTGCGCGAAACAACCCTCCGGCGTTGCGCTGGCTACCGCTCGTCAACGCCCACTTCTGACGTGCGCTGCGCGGGAGCCGGCAGGCGGCGTTAGGCGGCCTCGCCGCGCTCCAGACACGAGCTCACGAAGGCGCACGCATTCGCACCGGCCGCAAGCCGGTTGGTGCGCGCGGCCGCGCGGGATGGTAGAATCCGGAGCGTTGCCATCACCAGTCCCATCGCGCTCGATCTCCCGACACCGATCCCTCATGCTGCCTGGCCGTAACGCCGCGGCGCGGCTCGCCGTCTCCTCGATGCTGCTTGGCGCCGCCGCCTGCATTCAACAGCCACTCAAGCTGACGACCGACGACTCGCCGGTTGTCCTGTCGCATCAGTCGATCACCGCTCCGAGTCCGGGCCAGCCTGGGACGTACACAGTTCGGACGCTCATCTATGGCACCGGCACCGATAAGCACCGCGCCGCGTTTCGCGATTCAGTGACACTGAAGACGAAGACGGTGGACGGGTCGGTGCTGGTGTCTGCGCCACCGGACGTTGCGAAGAGCCGATCGAAGTACTGGGGCTTCGATTTCAAGAAGCTGCCGATCAACGGCCGGGTGTGGTATCCGCAGGGCGATGGCCCGTTTCCACTCGTGCTCATCGTGCACGGCAACCACAACATGAAGGACTTCTCCGACCCCGGTTACGCATATCTCGGACAGCACCTGGCGTCGCGCGGATTCATCCTCGTGTCGGTAGACGAGAACTTCATCAACGGGAACCTGCGGGGTGAGAACGACGGGCGCGGGTGGATGCTGCTGGAGCATCTCCGGCGCTGGCGGGCCTGGAACGATTCGTTAGGCAGCCCGTTCTACCACAAGGTGGACATGAGCAACATCGCGCTCATGGGCCACTCGCGCGGCGGCGAGGCAGTGGCGGTGGCGGCGGCATTCAATCGTCTGGCCTATTACCCTGACGACGCGACCCTCAAGTTCGACTACAACTTCGACATCAAGTCACTCGTCGCCATCGCACCGATCGACGGACAGTACCAACCGGCGGGCAAGCCGACGCCGGTGGAAAACGTGAATTATCTCGTGTTCCACGGCTCGCACGACGGCGACGTCTCGTCGTTCTCCGGGCTCCGCCAATACCAGCGTATCAAGTTCACGGACGGCCGGCCGTGGTTCAAATCGGCGGTGTACGTGTACCGCGCGAACCACGGCCAGTGGAACACGGTGTGGGGCAACAAGGATAACGGTCCGCGAAGCGGCCGGTTCCTCGCGCTCGACGCGCTCATCCCCCCCGAGGACCAGCGACAATTTGGCCGCGTGTACATCGGCGGTTTCCTCGAGGCGACGCTCAAGGGGAAGAAGGAGTACCTGCCAATGTTCCGCGATCACCGCGCGGTCGGGCAGTGGCTGCCGAAGACCATGTACATCACGCGTTTTTCGGAGTCGAGCTACCGCGCGCTTGCCGGCTTCGATGAAGACGTCGATGTCACGACCGGCTCGGTTGCCGGAGTCACGATCTCAGCGGACAGTCTGTCGGGATGGAAGGAAGCACCGGTGCCCATGCGGTGGCGGAACAACGACATCGGGACGAACGCGGTGTGGCTGGGCTGGAACAACAAGCCCGTGGGCAAGGACACGACGAAGCCGCGCGCCCCGGCAAGCTACTCTATCACGATCAGCGACTCGCTGCGCGGGGCGTGGAACGTCGGCGAGGGCTCGTCGCTGGTACTCTCGCTCGCGCCGACCCCGGCTACGCCGGGGCCTCGCAAAACCCCGAGCGACACGACCAAGAAGGCTGACTCGTCAGGCACGAAGGGAAAACCGGCCGCGAAGCCCGCGGAAAAAAAGAAGCCTGCCGAGAAGAAGGCCGCCCCGGACACGACCCCGGTCGATCTCACGGTGGAGCTCATCGACGCTTCAGGCGGCACGGCGCGCGTGCCGCTGAGCCAGTTCGGCAAGCCGCGTCGGCCGCTCGAGATCACGGTGTATCGGAGGAAGGGCCGAGACAAATCGGCGTTCCCCAATCAGTACGAGCTCGTGCTCCAGACGTACGTGATGCCGATCAAGGAGTTCCCGCGCGGGGCGGCCGGCTTCGATGCGTCACGAGTGAAAACGGTCCGCCTGGTGTTCGATCGCACGCGGGTCGGCCAGGTGGTAGTGGACGACATCGGCTTTTCGGCAATCGATCCCGCGTACCTGGCGAATCGTTAGCGTTGGATCGATGCGTTAGGGGTCAGACTCCGTTCTCATCGTTTCATTGC
>JBKOYV010000049.1:0-81256 GCA_046725585.1 Gemmatimonadota bacterium
CTGCCGTCTCATACGGCTCGTGCCACCAAAGAACCAACGGTCGCGCGACATGTACCTCCCGTACTAGTGGATCGAATTCCCCCGTACTCCTCCTGAAACTCCGCGTGATTTCCACGCGGTGACGCCTCGCTGTCTCCGGTATTCTGCCTCCGCATTCAACGCCTGACACGAAGTCGGGCAGGCGGCAACCTCTTCGGAGACAGTCCCATGGGTACCGCTCCCACTATCTACGTCGCGGGCATTCGCACGATTGCGGGTCGCTCGAAAGGCTCGGGCAGCACGGACGTTCCGGGCACGGCGCCCATCGAGCCAACGGCCTCCAAGGCAGCTCAGCAGGACATCCAGTGGGGTGCACGGCCTCGGTCCGGTCGTGTTGCCCTACGTGAACCAGTCCAACACAACCCACTGAGCTGACTCCCGTCGAGCCTAACGATGCCGCCCCTCGCGAACGCCGGCCCGTTTGTCCCTTTTGCTTCTCTGACTCCAACGATCCATATGACTGCACTTCCCGATACGCCGTCCGACCCGCTCACGCTCGACCCGATCGGCGAGCGTGTACGCGCCACCTGGACCTCCGGTGATTTCGGCCGCATCGCGAAGGGGTATACCCGAGGTTCCGGCGAGTTCGTCGCCCGGTTGGGATTCGATCCGCTCGAGCCCGTGCTCGACGTGGCCTGCGGTACCGGGAACCTGGCCATCCCCGCGGCGCGTACCGGCGCGTCGGTGACCGGGATCGACATCGCACCCAACCTCGTCTCGCAGGCGCAGACGCGAGCGACAGCCGAAGGCCTGTCGATCAGGTTCGACGTTGGTGATGCCGAGCAGCTGCCTTACGCGAACGGCGAGTTCCAGACGGTCGTGACGATGTTCGGGGCGATGTTCGCCGCCCGCCCCGACCGCGCGGCGGCGGAGCTGCTGCGTGTGACGCGGTCCGGCGGCCGGATCGCGATGGCGAACTGGACGCCATCGAGCTTCATCGGCGAGATGGTGAGGACGACGACGGCATACGTGGCACCGCCGACCGGTATTTCGTCGCCTTTACTGTGGGGCACCGACGACGCCGTGCGTGCCCGTCTCGAAGCCGGTCTGAAATCGCTGACCCTGACGCGGCGACTGATCACGTTCGAGTACCCGTTCGGGCCAGAGGAGACGGTGAACCTTTTCCGCCTGTGGTACGGGCCGACGCTCCGGGCGTTCGCGGCGCTTGATGAGCTGAACCGTAACGCCCTGCGTCGCGACCTGGAGGGGCTCTGGAGGGAGCATAACCGCGCGACGGATGGGACGACGCGCGTGCAGTCGGAGTACCTGGAAGTCCTCGCTGTCGTGAACTGACCTGCCTAACACGGAGAATCTTCACATGTTGACCACGACCACCCGCGCCATCACCCGCACCTCGGCCATGATTGGGGCGATCGCGATCGCCGCGGGCGTGACGCTCGCTGCTGCCCGCGTCGGCATCGCGGCTGCCGAGCCGGCCACGAAGGCTCCCAGCGCCACCCGCGGTCCGATCGAGCCGAGCAACAAGTGGCTCGAGGGCCTGAAGGCGAAGCACAAGCAGTTCTTCGACGCGCCGGCGGCCAACGGCGGCATTCCGCTCGTGCACGTGTTGAACTACTACGACACGTATAACAAGGCGTTCGGCGTGAAGGACGCGGACATCGACGCGGTGCTCACGTTCTATGGCGCGACGACCTTCTATGGTCTCAACGACGCTGCGTGGGCGAAGTACCGGATCGGTGAGTTCCTCGAGACGAATGACGCGACCGGCAAGCCGGCGACGGCGAACCCGTGGCGCTCCTCACCGGTCATTCTCGGCATGACGCTGCCCCAGGCGAGCATCGAATCGCTGCACAAGCGTGGCGCCACGCTCATCCTCTGCAACAACGCGCTGACGATCTTCTCGGCACTCCTGGCCCAGAAGCGCGGGCTGGACGCGAACGCGGTGTATCAGGATCTTAAGGCGAACATCCTGCCGGAGGTCGAGCTGGTGCCGGGGATGGTCGTGGCCGTTGAGCAGGCGCAGCGCGCCGGGCTGAGCTACCACCGTCAGTAGGCGCGATCGTTGGCCCACGGAACCGGCGGACTATTCCGCGGGTCCATGGTAAGTAGAAGCGAATTACGAGACGGAGGCTGCTTCAGGCGACTTCCGTCTCGTGTCGTTCGCGGACGTTGGCGTCTTCGTCAAGCTCGCCGACGATGCCTCTCTCGACCGACACCAAACGAGCCCGCTCGGGTGTTCCCGGTGGTGTTGCCGCCATGACACTTTTCCGCTGTCGTAACTGGCGAGCGGATCATGAGCAATCGCGCGGGCGTCGGGCATTTCCTGTCGTGGGATGGCGGCTGCCTGTTGATCAGCCGGGCCACGATCATCACGCCCATGCACGCGCACTACGCCATCCAGGTGGCCTTCGGCTCCGAGCGAGGCATCCGCTTCCGGTCGAGCGAGCGCGACGACTGGGCCGAGTACGGTGGCGCGATCATTCCTTCGCGACAGCCGCACACGATGGACGCGACGAGGGTCCCGTTCAACGCCGTCATCTTCGTCGAGCCGGAAACACGGGAAGGTCGCGCGCTGAGTGAGATCTACCTTCGCGAGCGTATCGCCCCCCTTCCTGACAACAAGCTCGCCGTCGTCGCCGCCCCGCTCTTTGCCGCCTGGCTGGAGCGGCGCACCGCGGGGGCTATCACCGACGCGGCCCGTCGCGTGATCCACTCGCTCACCGGCGGCGTCGAGCCCGCCGTCGTGTCGGACGAGCGGATTCTGCGTGCCGTGTCGTACATGAAGAGCCACCTCGACGCCCCACTGACGCTCGAAGAGGTGGCCGCACAAGCGTACCTGTCCCCGAGCCGCTTCCGCCATCTCTTCGTCGAGCAGACCGGGATCGCACTCCGCCCGTACATTCTTTGGCGGCGCTTCCTCCGCGTGTGGGAGCTCATGATGGCAGGGGAGACGCTCTCGACCGCGGCCCACCGCGCCGGATTCGCCGACGCGGCGCACCTAACGCGCACCTCGCGGCGCATGTTCGGGTTACCGCCGTCGGCCCTGCAGTGGGGCACCCCGCTGCGACCGGAGGACGCCAAACTGGAGGCTACAGTCGCGGCGACGAAACGTTAGCCCCTACGTTCAACAGCCCAGCCCCTGCATTCAAGAGCGGCGAACCCTTCGCGGATACCATTGAGCCACGTCACCGAGACGTGGCTCTTCGTTTTCATTCACCGCCAAGAGGTTCCCATGTCCGCCATACACAACCTTCGAGAGACGTCGTTCCGCAGTGCGATCGGGCGAGCAGTCGGCGCCGCGGCCATTCTGAGCCTGCTCGCCGGCTGCATGATGTTCGCCGGAGCACCAAAGGAGCTCGACTACTCCCGCACGCGCATGAGCGAGGCTGGTCTCTATCGCGCGACCATCCGCCCGCAGGGCGACTCGATCCCGCAGGGTCGGCTCCAACGGTGGACGCTGCACCTGGAGACGGCCCAAGGCGCACTGGTAGACAGCGCCACGGTCTCCGTGGACGGCGGAATGCCACAACACGGTCATGGCCTTCCGACGAAGCCCCGCGTGACGCGCGCCATGGGCAACGGTGACCACCTGGTCGAGGGGATGAAGTTCAACATGGGCGGCTGGTGGGTCGTGAAGTTCCGCGTCAACGCGACACCGGGCAGCGACTCGCTCGTGTTCAACGTCAAGCTCTGACCCATCGGGTTCAATTGCGCCTAACGTCCGAGGAGCCGCCCATGCTACGTCTGGTCTCGATCGGAATCGTCGCGGCGACGGTGATCACTGCCGCGGCATCGGACATCCTTCAGCTCACGGGTCCGCGCTGGTCGCGCGAGCAGCGCGAGATGCTTCGCTCGCTGTCGCTCGCGAGCCTCGGGCCCGTGCCGGGTGATCCGTCCAACCGGTACGCTGACGATACCGCGGCGGCTCGCCTCGGTGAGCGGCTCTTCTTCGACACGCGGCTCAGTGGCAACGGGAAGGTGTCGTGCGCGACTTGCCACGTGCCCTCGCGCGGTTTCCAGGACGGCACTCCGCTCGCGCACGGAGCAGGGACGACCGCCCGGCGCACGATGCCGGTGGCAGGGACCGCGTACAGTCCGTGGATGTTCTGGGACGGCCGCACCGATAGTCAGTGGGCGCAGGCACTCGGTCCGCTCGAGAGCGCGGTCGAGCACGACGGCGATCGAACACAGTATGCGCACATCATCGCGGCGCACTACCGCGATCAGTACGAGGCAGTCTTCGGCCGCCTGCCCGGGCTGGACGGACTGCCTGCCCACGCCGGCCCAGTGGCGGATTCGACACGAGCCGCCGCATGGCGCCGGATCTCCGCGTCGGGTCAGGACGACATCACGCGCGTCTACGCGAACATCGGCAAGGCGATCGCGGCATACGAGCGTCGCATCGGCTTCACGCCGTCGCGCTTCGACCGCTACGTCGAGACCGAGCTGGCGGGACGGCAACACACCTCGGCCGATACACTCTCGCCTGACGAGGAGGCCGGTCTGCGTCTCTTCATTGGCAAGGCAAACTGCAGCACCTGTCACAACGGGCCGCTCTTCACCGACAACCACTTCCACAACACGGGCGTGCCGGCCTCCGCGGCGGTCGTCGCTGTAGACAGCGGGCGCGCGGTGGGCGCCCGGCAAGCGGTGGCGTCGGAATTCAACTGCACGAGTCGCTACAGCGATTCGAAGCCCGAGGACTGCGACGAGCTGCGCTTCGCGGTCACCGAGGGCGAGGAGCTCGTACGCGCCTACAAGACGCCATCGCTCCGGGACATTGCAGGGCGCGCGCCCTACATGCACGCCGGACAGCTCGCGACGCTCACCGATGTCGTGGCGCACTATGACCGCGCCCCGGCGGCGCCGTTCGGGCACAGCGAGCTCAAGCCGCTGCGCCTCTCGGACGCTGAGCGTCGCCAGATCGAAGCATTCCTCCGCACGCTGAGCTCACCGCTCGCTGCTCCGGCCGCCACGGCGTCGCCTAACGCTTCCCGCAAGTGATTTCCAAGGACGTCGACGGCGTGGCCTGAGCCCGGTGAATTGTCGTCGTTAGGCAGCGATGTCTCGTCTATGCCATCACCAAACGTGCGCGATCAACCGTCCTGCGAGGGTGCGGGTCTTCCGCTCGCCGGAGGTCCGCCAGGACGTCGGCCGCCCGGAGGCGGCCCACCGCGCCCGCCCGGCGCCCCGCTGCGATCCGGTCGCCCCGTTTCGGCGTTCGAGAGGTCGAGTCCGATCGCGAATGTCGCTGCATAACCGGGATTCTCGTCGGCGACGGCAAGCATCAACCGTGACCCGCCCTCGCGATAAATCCCATCGTCCGCGTTCATCGTCTTGCGCTGTCCCTTGCTCGCGTACGGCGCCCGCGCGAACACGACGGTGCTCAGCGCATCGTCGAAGTACAGCTGCGACGTGAATTCGTAGACGTCATTGGCGGACCCGGCGAGCACCGGCGCCGCCGGCGTTCGAATTTTGAAATGAATGTGAACGGTCCTGCCGGGGTACCATCCCGGGTAGATCGTCGTGAAGCGAGCGACACCGTTTCGGTCAGTGATCTGATACCCGCGCAAGAACTTCTGACCGACCGTGTCGAACCCTACGCCGGTGTCGCGCACGCCGGAGTAGACTCCGGCCGCATCGCACTGCCAGACATCGATCATGGCGCCGTCGAGCGGTTCGCATTGACCGTTTCGCACGTCGGACACGTTGAACGTGAGCGCTAGCAGCGCTCCCTGCCGAGACGTGCCATTCGTCGGCTCGATTCGGATATCCGAGCGCTCGAGCTGCTTGTCGACGAAGTAGGGCCCGACGGTCATCTCCGGCCTGACGATGCAACCGGGGAGCTTCGCGGCAACGACCTCACCGGCAGCCGTGTCGGCCGCTCCGGTCACCACCGAGTCGCCACCTGCGACCGCGCGTCGGCATCCGGCGACAACGCCGGCGCTGGTCAAGGCCAGCAATCTCACAACATCCCGGCGCGAGAGTATGCGGCCGACTGGTCTGTCGTCGACATCCATGGGCACCCCTGTCCGTTAGGTGGGCGACAAGACTACTGCACCACGTTCGTCTGCTGCCGTACCGTCATGCCGAGATGATATGCGGCGAACGACCAGATATCCGCGAGCTCCGCGATCCGCCGGTCGAGCGGGCGGTAGCCGTGGCTTCCCTGCGCTTCGACGCGCAGCAACACCGGCTTCCCGCAGCCAGGCACAGCACTCTGCTCCTTCTGCAGCGTCGCCGCGAACTTGTACGAGTGGCTCGGCACCACGCGGTCGTCGTGGTCCGCCGTGGTGAGCAGCGTCGCTGGATAGCAAACGCCGGCCTTCACGTTATGCAGTGGCGAGTAGGCGCGGAGATATCGGAACGCCGCCGTGTCCTTCGACGATCCATACTCGGTCGCCCACGCCGCGCCGCCGGTGAACGCGTCGTAGCGCAGCATGTCGTGCACGCCGACCTGGGGAACCGCCGCGCCGAAAAGCTCCGGCCGCTGCGTCATCACCGCGCCGACGAGGAGCCCGCCGTTCGATCCGCCGTTGATCGCCAGCTTCGCCGACGAGGTGTACTTCTCCCGAATCAGGTACTCGGCGGCCGCGATGAAGTCGTCGAACACGTTCTGCTTGCGCTCGAACTGCCCCGCGCGATGCCACTCCTCGCCGTACTCGCCGCCGCCACGGATGTTCGCCACCGCGTATACGCCACCCTGCTCGACCCAGGCGATGACATCCGGCCGGAAGCCCGGCGTCGAGCTGATCGCGAAGCCACCGTACGCGTACAGCATCGTCGGGTTGTTCCCGTCTTTCGCGAGATTGCGCCGATGCGTGATGAACATCGGTACGCGCGTCCCGTCCTTGCTCGTGTAGAACACGCGCTCGGTCTCGAACCGCGCAGGGTCGAACGTCAGCTTGGGCGGATTGAACGGTTGGCTCTTGTTCGTCTGGGCGTCGTACAGGAATGCCGTCGCCGGATAGAGCGGGGACGTGAAGCTGTAGAACAACTCGGGACGGTCGAAACGCCCCACGATTCCGCTCGCGCTGCCAAGTCCCGGCAGCGGGACGTCACGCTCGAGCTTTCCGTCGAGCGAGTAGAGGCGCACCACCGACGCCACATCCTGCAGCGTCAGGACGCCGATGTGTCCCGCGACGAGCGACGCCCCCTCGATCGGCGTGTCGCCCTCGGGGATGACTGTCTTCCACTCGCGGGGCTGCGGCGTGCCCACAGGCGCGGAGACGATCTTGCGCCTGGGTGTATCCTTGTCCACCTGAAGGTAGAGTCGTCCCTTCGCAACGCCTAACGGGAAATAGTTCGCGTCGTGGCCCGTGACGACCGGCCGAATCGTCGCGCGCACGTTCGGTCGCATCGGGTCGCCGAGGTCGGCCAGGTACAGCTCGTTCTTGTCGGTGCCCTTCGAGGTGGTAATGAACAGGTAGCGCCCCGACTCATCCACGCCGCCGAACACGAACCACGTCGGATTGTCGGGCCGCGCGTACACCTTCACATCGCTCGCCTGCGGCGTGCCGAGCCTGTGGTAGTACAGCGCCTGGTTCTCGAGCTTGACCTTGAGCTCCTGCCCCGCCGGCGGCGTGGGATAGCGGGAGTAGAAGAAGCCCTTGCCGTCGTTCGTCCACGACACGCCACTGAACTTCGCCCAACGAATCGTATCGCCCAGGGTCTTCGCCGTTGCCAGGTCGCGCAGGTAGTACGTGACCCAGTCGGAGCCTCCGTCGCTCTGTCCGTACGCCAGGGTCTTCCCGTCGGTGGACGGCGCGAACCCGGAGAGCGCGATGGAACCATCCGGTGAAAGCTGGTTGGGGTCGAGCACGAGCTGCTCGGGCCCATCCAGCGTTGGGCGCGAGTACCACACGCTCTGGCGCTGCAGCCCCGAGTTCTTCGCGTAGAACCAGCGTCCGCCCTCCCAGAACGGCAGGCTCGATCGGGGAAAGTCGTAGAGCGCCGTGATGCGTTGCTTGAGAATGTCCCGGCCGGGCAGGGCGGCGAGGTACGGGCGGGTAACTGCGTTCTCCGCGCGTACCCAGTCGGCGACGCTGGCGCTGTCGATGGCCTCGAGCCAGCGATACGGGTCGGCCACCTTCGTTGCGCCGTAGGTGTCGACGTGATCGACCGTGCGCGTCGGGGGGTACTGGACGGCCGGCAGCGGCGTCTGCGGACTGGCCGCCGCGAATGGAATGGCGCCGCTCAGGGCGAACGCGAAGAGACGAGCGTGGGCGCGATACATCGACGTCTCCGGAGTTGAGGGCGATGCGGTAGGCGTGTTCGGTGACCATAACGCTACTGGTGGTCACCCGGACAGCGGTAGGTCGCGTTCGCCCAGGCGACCCTGCGCACGACAGCCGCTCCGCGTTAGGTCGCGACAACGACGGAAGGCTGGGCCACGAGCTCGGCAGCCAGCCCGGCGCTACGAAATGGAAGGGTTACCGCGGGCGGCGTTTCGAGTTCCGGCGCATCGCGCGGCGCGCCGGCGATCCCGGTGGTGTGGGCTCGCGTACGGCCCGGATCGGTCGGGCGCTCAGAAAGAGCGCCTCGATGATCTCCGGACTCGTCCAGCGGAGCGGACCGCAGCGCGCAAACCGCTGCTCACGGATCGAGTCCTCGCTGGTGAACCGCAGTACCAGCCGCGGGGACGGTCCGTCGAACGACGGTACCACGGTCTCGAGCCGGGCGACCTCCTCCGCCATCCATCGTCTCCCACTTGGCTCGGTGTACTTGGCCACAAACCCTCGGCGATTGGGCTGGTCCATAGGTCCACGGGTGGGATTCACCTCAACGGTAGAGCAAGGACTGGTCCGCAATCACGAGTGGTTTCGTGACCGACTCAAGACCGTTACTCAGTCATCTTGCGGCGCAGCCCGGACCAGCGATAGGTCCTCTTTCGCGTCGCGTTTTGCGAAACTCACCTTCGTGCGGACGACGTCGCGTACGAGGCTGAGAAACCCCGAATCGGAGAGATCTCCGCGGACGGGGCGAAGCCGAGCGATCACGTCGGCGACCACGGACTCGTCGGCGCCGACTTCACGCGCTATCCGTTCAGAATTGAGCTCATTCATGGCGGAACCCTGGTGCGTTCGGACATCCACGATGCGATGTAGACGGGCCCCGTTCTGTGACCTACGCAACAGGTCGTTTGTTAGCAAGCTGTGCTGTTGCATTTTCAAGGGGTCAGTTTTCAAGGGGTCAGAGCCCTTGAAACCGGTTCAAGGGCTCTGACCCCTTGAAAAGTTTCCCCTTGAAAGTTCGCTGTTTGCAGTTCAAGGGCCGGCTCAATCGGATCGAATCGCGAGCAGCGGATCCACCCGCGTCGCCCTGAACGCGGGGATCAGAGTCGCAAAGAGGCCGATCGTCACGAGCACAACCGTGGTCGCCGCCCACGTCGTGCGGTCGAGGGGGCTCACGCCGTACAGCATAACCGAGAGGAGTCGAGTGACCGCGATGCTTCCCATGAGACCGATCGCCACGCCAAGGCCGATCAGTGAAATCCCCTCGCGGGTTACGAGCGCCAGAGTGGTCCCGGCGGTGCTGCCGAGCGCGCTCCGGATACCGAACTCGCGGGTCCGCTGTGCCACTGCATAGCTGAGGACTCCATAGATCCCGGAGACCGCGAGCACCAACGCGACCGCGGCGAATACCGAGAGCAGGGTCAGGTAGAATCGCGCGCGACCGGTGCTGCGCGCCATCACTTCCGGCATCGTCCTGACATCGGTGATCGCGACCTGCTGATCCACCGATCGAATGGCCGCGCGCACCTGAGGCGTCAGGTTCGCTGGATCGCCACGCCGCGTACGAACCATGATCGCGAAGCTCGACGAACCCTGACCGGCCTGCAAATAGGGGCGATACACCTCGGCGCGCGGGTCCTCGACCGGGCCGAAGTTTCGGATGTCGGTCACGACGCCGACGATCGTCGCGAAGGTGGTGTCGGTCGTATGAAAGCGCCTGCCGATGGGATCCTTGCCAGGGAAGTCTCTCCGTACGAGTGCCTGATTCACGACGACGACCGCCGGCGATTCGGGCCGACCGTCATCCTGCCGCCCGAGGAGTCGACCGGCGACGAGCTTCTGCCGGGTGACCTGAAAGAACTCCGGCGTCGCGACGCGGTTCTCGGTTATCGGAAGGCGAGTGGGGTCGTCGCCGGGCTGGCCCTCGTACCGAATATTGAAGTTCCAGCCCCAGTTGTCGTAGGGAATGAGCGAGATGGAAGCGGCGGCATCGACTCCGGGGATCGCGCGAATCTTCTCGAGCGCCGGTTCGAGAAAACGCTGTACCGTGTTGCCGTCGGGATAACGCTGCGGCGAGATCGTAGTCTGCAGCGTGAGAATCGGCTCCGGGTCGAATCCGGGGTCTCTGCCCATTAGGGATGCGAAGCCCTTGAGCACGAGCCCGGCGCCGAGCAGCAACATCAGCGACAGCGAGACTTCGGCGACGACCAGGGACTGCAACACGCGGTGATGCGCGCGGCTCGTTCCGCCGCCGCGCCCGTCGCGGAGCGAGTCCTGCGGGTCGACCGCGGAGCTGCGCCACGCGGGCAATCCGCCACAGACGACCGCCACGACGACCGCGAGCGCGACGGCGAAGGCGATTGCCCCGTAGTCCACGGAGAGCCCGGCGAGCTGGGGAAGGCGCGTGGCGGCCAGCGACCCGATGGTTTTCACGCCCATCCACGCCAGGCCCAATCCCGCGAGCAGGCCGACGACGGTGATGACCAGACTCTCGCTCAGCACGGGCCGCATGAGCTGGGTGCGCGTCCCGCCTAACGCGGACCGGATCGCCAGCTCGCGCCGCCGCTGCACCGCCCGCGCGAGCAGGAGGCTCGCGACGTTGGTGGCCGCGATGAGCAGCACCATGCATACGGCGCCGAACAGGAGCAGCAGCGGCTTCCGCACGGTGCGCACTCCCTCGCCGACAAGCGACAGCGCCCGCACCTGCTCGCCACGCAGCACCGGGTTTGCCGCGACGACGCCATCGAAGATCCGAACGAGTTCCGCATGCGCGGACTGGGCGGTGGCGCCCGGCGCGAGCCGGCCTAACGCGGACAGATAGCTGTTCCGGCGCTGCGACAGCTCGTTCGGGCTGAAGCGCATGGGTGCCCATACCTGCGAGCGGAGTACCTGCGAGCCGTGCGGAATCCCAAGCTGGCGCGGCGCGATCCCCACGACCGTGTACGCCTGGCCGTCGAGGTGAATGGCCTTGCCCACGAGTGTCGCGTCGCCGCCGAACCGCTCGCGCCACAGCTCCTCTCCGACCACCACCACCTGAGGCGCGTCGACGCGGTCGTCGTCGGCGGTGAGCATTCGTCCGCGAAGCGCGCGGACGCCGAGGAGGGGAAAGAGGTTGCCTGTCACCCTCTTCACGCTGACCTGCGCCGCCTCGTCGGTCAGCTGGAGCAGGGCCGTGGTTGGCGTGATCGCCGCGAGCCCCTCGAGCTGATGCGTCTCGCGAGCGAGGTCGGTGTAGTTGGCGGGCGAGAACGGTCCGGTGTCGAAGTGGCGTCGTTCGATAGACCGTGACGAGACGTTCGGGATCGCGAAATGGGAGCGGCTGCAGCAGCGCACGGCTGATCGCACTCGAGATAGCGGCGGTCGAGCCGATGCCGAGGCCGATGCACACAATGGCGGATCCCGAAACCAGCGGGGCTCGTCTCAGCGAACGGACAGCCGCGAGCAGCTCGGTGACGAAGACGGGCGCAGGCATGAACCGCATCCTCTAAGAAGGATTCGGTTCTTGGACATCGACTCGCGTGATGCGGTTTGACTGTAGGGACGAACCGGGAGCTACTCATGCCGCATCCCGAGCGGAGCTTTGTCATCCCGAGCGAAGCGAGGGATCCTCAGGTTCCCGACAGAGGGCTCTATCGGGACGATGAAGATCCCTCGCTTCGCTTCGCTACGCTCGGGATGACAGCTGCCTGTCGGCTCGGGATGACAAGCGATCCGAACCTCGCATCCGATCCACCTAGTCCGCCCTCAGCGCCCCCGCCGGAT
This sequence comes from Gemmatimonadota bacterium, assembly GCA_046725585.1. Classification (GTDB taxonomy): domain Bacteria; phylum Gemmatimonadota; class Gemmatimonadetes; order Gemmatimonadales; family Gemmatimonadaceae; genus JAJKIV01. The sequence continues at coordinate 11,997 of JBKOYV010000049.1, forward strand.
CCTCCGCGGCCGCCCGCCTGCCGGGGATCAGGCACGCCAACGCCGCCACGCCAACCACCACGGCGAGAACCGCAGCGAGCGTCGTCGCATCCCACGGCTTCACCTCGAACAGGAAGCCGGACAGCGACCGGCCCGCGACGAACATCGCCGCGATCCCGACCGCGCAGCCCGCGAGCACCAGCGTCAGCCCCTCGCGCAGGATCAGTCGCACCACCCCCGCCGGCCGCGCCCCGAGCGCCAGACGAATGCCGAACTCACGCCGACGATGGCTCACCGCATAGCTCAGCATCCCGTAAACGCCGACCGCCGCCAGCGTGAGCGCGAGCACCGCGAACGCCGTCATGAGCATCATCACGAACCGTGGCGGATCGACGACCGCCGCGAGCACTCGACTCATCGGCTTGACGTCGCCGAGCGGGAGCGTTGGATCGAGGCGCCGAACCTCGTCTCGGATGATCGCCGTGAGCTGCGCGGCATCACCGCGGCCGCGCACGACGAGATGCATCTTCCGCGCGGGGAACTGCCCCGTTGCGAAATACATCGCGGGCTCGGGGTCATCGCGGAGCGAGGTGTTGCGAATGTCCCGCACGATGCCGACCACCTGGTGCTCATCGCCGGGGACGGTACGGTTCGCGAGCGGGCCGATGTTCCGGATCGTCGTACGGATGCGCTTTCCGATCGGGTCCTCGTTAGGCCAGAGCCGCCGGGCCAGCGTCTCGTTCACGATCACCACCGGTGTCGAAGCCACGTCATCATGGGCGTCGAACGTGCGACCACGCACGATCGGCGCGCGGACCGCCGCGAAATACCCCGCATCGGCCGAATGGAATTGGGCCATCGGCTCCTCGCCCGCCGGATACGGGCCGGCGCCGACCGGGAGATAGGGGAGGCGCCACCCCGTCTCGAGCGGCAAGAAGGTCGTCGTCCCGGCCGCCACGATCCCGGGTCGCTGCTCGAGGGCGCGCACCAGTGACGCGTAGAACTGCTCGACGCGCGGCCACTCGCGATAGGCCGCGTCAGGCAGCTGCATGTCCGCCGTGATCGTGAACGCCGGATCGACGCCGGTGTTCACCGCGAGCATCCGAGTCACACTGTGCACGAGCAGCCCCGCCCCCGACAGCAGGATGACGGCGAGGGCGACCTCGACGACGACGAGCGCGCTGCGCAGCGTCCGTCCCTGGCTACTGCCTTTGCTTCCATCCTTCAGCGCATCCTGAAGCGCCGAGCGCGACAGGATGAACGCCGGCACGAGGCCGAACGCGAGGGCTGTGATCGCCGCCACGATGGTCGCGAAGACGAGGACCGGCGCATCGACCCCGACGCCGTCCGCGCGAGGAATCCGAACCGGCGACGCTGCCATCAGTGCCTTCACGCTCGCCACAGCGACAACGAGTCCCACCGTGGCACCGGCGACCGCCAGCACCAGGCTCTCGGTCAGGAACAGCCTAACGAGACGCCCTCGGCTCGCCCCGATGGCCGAACGCAGGGCCACCTCGCGCCGCCGGCCGCTCGCGCGAGCGAGCAGCAGGTTCGCGACGTTGATGCAGGCGAGCGTCAGCAACAGCGCCGACGCGCCGAAGAGCGCGAACAGACCGGGTCGGAACACTCCCGCCGTTTCGCGATCGAGCTCGATCACCTTCGGCGTCCAGCCCGAGTTCGTTCGCGGGAACTCCTTGCCGAGCCTGACGCCGAGCGCGGCGAGCTCACGGTTCGCGCGTTCGGTCGTCACGCCCGGCGCGAGCCGCGCGACCGACTCCACGAAATGCGCGCCACGGGTGTGGTTGTGGAAGTTCCACTGCAGCTGCTGCCAGAGATCCGTCTCGCCGGGAAAGCCGAAGCCGGCGGGCATGATGCCCACCACCGTGTATGTGTAGCCGTTCAGCCGAATCGCCCGCCCGAGAATTCCCGGGTCGCCGCCGAAGCGCGTCTGCCAGAGTCGGTGACTGATGATCGCTTCGTGCTCCGGTCCAAACAGATCCTCATGGACGGCGAACCCTCGGCCAACCGCCGGCTGAACCCCGAGCACGTTGAAGAGATTCTCGGTGGTCTCCACAGCCGAAACTCGAATGGGGTCGCCGGTTTCGTCGGCGAGATTGAGCTGCGGACGCCACCAGCCCGCCGCGTCCGCGAATACCGACCTGAGGGCGCGGTAATCGTGGAACGTCACCGGCGAGATGGCTTCGTGCTTCAGCGCCTTCTCACGGTTCGTATCCCAGATCGTGACGAGCCGCCCAGGATCGCGATAGGGGAGCGGGCGAAGCACTACGCCTTCGAGGAGGCTGAACACGCCGGCGGTCGAGCCGATGCCTAGTCCGAGGGCAAGCACGGCCGTGATCGCGAAGCTCGGGCTGCGAACGAGACCACGGAGGGCGAAGCGGACGTCGCTGATCAGAGTGTCCATTGGGGCCGGAGACAGGAGGGAAGGTCTCAACTTTGGACATGCCGTGGTTTGGGATGGTTCGCCGGCCCCTGGGTCATCCCGAGCGCAGCGAGGGATCGCGATCGTCCCGAAGGAGAGTCTTTGTCGGAGGATCAAGCCGACGGAGTTCTGGCATCCAGAACCCAGGGGTCATACGCATGAGCGGGCATGAGCGAAATGCTTCGCATCGCGCTCGATCGGGAAGCTCCCTCTCACCACGGGCCAATGAAACGGGGAACTGCCACTCGGGACGGTACCATCCCGAAAAGCGGTTCCCCTTTCATTCCGCTCCTTGCCCGAGGAGTCTTCGGCGGCCCGGATGGATTTCCAGAATGTCTCTCATGCCGCTCATGCGTCCGACCCCTGGGTTCTGGATGTCTCCCCCCGACGCGGAGCGTGGATCGCGCTCATGCTGATACGGGCCTTCTGTCGAGAGGATCCCATTCCCTCGCCTTACGCCTGGGGATGACAACATGCCCGACGGCTCAGGATGACACGCGTCGATTCGAATTCAGCTCGAACGCGAACACGTCGGGCCGACTGTAGTGGCCGGTGACATCCAGCGTCATCGACTCCTCTCTCGTTAGGCCGGGATCGAGGTCGGCGACGAGGAGCGCGGGCGCGTCGAACACTGGGTCGCAGACGTAGCGCCCGTCGGGCGCGATGATCGCGCTCCCGCCGCGAAGCACGAACTGCCGCTCGCTCGTCACGATGGCCGGATGCGCCTCGAGCTCCGGCGGTAGCGCCGACGCGCGCATGAGCGAGCCGGCCGCGAGCACGTAGCAGCGCCCCTCGAACGCGTAGTGTCGACTGGCCACCTGCAGCATCTCCTTCACGGTCGGCCAGGCGGCGACGTGGACGTCTTCGCCGGATTCGTGGAGCGCCTGACGGGCGAGCGGCATCCAGTGCTCCCAGCACACGAGCCCACCCACGCGCGCGGTACCGCCAGGTGCGGGAACATCGACGGCCCGAACGCCATTGCCGTCTCCCTGGCCCCAGACGAGCCGCTCCGTATAGGTCGGAACGAGCTTGCGGTGGTGATTGAGGAGTGAGCCGTCGGGACCGAACGTGAGGAGGGCGTTGAAGAGCGTGCCGCGCGCGGGGCCATGCTCGACGCGCTCGGTGACACCGACGACGAGCGCGATGCCGTGACGCCGCGCAATGGCGCCAAGCTCCCGTCCGGACGCGCCGTTGACGACGACGCTTTCGTCGGCCATCCGCCTGAAGACCGCTTTCACCGGTGCATGGTCCCAGAGCCCCGCATCTCGGCAGACATCCAGCCAGGCGGGATAGCCGGGCAGCCAGGTCTCGGGGAACACGACAAGCGTGGCCCCGGCGCGCGCAGCGTCCGCGGCGCGCGCGTTCGTGAGCTCGAGCCCGCGCTCGAGGGTGGGCGCGACTTCGTCCTGGACAATGGCGACTCTGAGGCTGGTAGGCATTGGCCTAATCTGTCGCCTGTGGTGGGGACTGGGGACTAGGGACTGGGGACTAGGGACTGGGGACTAGGGACTAGGGACTAGGGACTGGGGACTCGGCCGGGATGCTTCTATTCGCACGGACCCGTGCGAGGCGGTAGAAGGCTCCTTGCCGAGTCCCCAGTCCCCAGTCCCCAGTCCCCAGATGACAACTCTGCCTCGCGCAACCATCTTCTCGTATCGAGTGTCTATAGGAAGAACCGCCGCCCCCCAATGGCCGACCGACAGACCAACCTGCTGCAGGGAACGCTCGACCTGCTCATCCTGAAATCGCTCGCACTCGGCGAGCTGCACGGGCTGGGCGTCGCACGGCGTGTCGAGCAGATCACGCGCGGCACGTTCCAGGTGAAGCCCGGATCGCTCTTCCCGGCGTTGTACCGCATGGAAGAGGCGGGATGGCTCTCGTCGTCGTGGGGCGCATCGGAGAACAACCGCCGAGCGAAGTATTACAAGCTCACCGCCGCCGGGCGGCGGCAGCTCGATGCCGAGACCAGCGAGTGGAAGCGCATTGCGGTCGCGATCGGGTTCGCCCTGCAGGCCACCTAACGAAAACGCCACGACACGGGAGCCGGAGCGATGTCCCCGTTCAGCCGGACGCCTTCACGCGTGCGCAGCGCGCTGCGCAACCTGTTCTCCAGGACGCGCGTCGAGCAGGAGCTCGACGCCGATGTGCGTGCCTACGCCGATCTTCTCACGGACGAGAAGGTCCGCGCGGGCATGGACCGTAGTGACGCGAGACGTGCCGCGCTCGTTGAGCTGGGCGGCATCGAACGTGTGAAGGATGAGGTCCGCGAAGTGCGAACCGGTGCCGTGCTCGAGACCACGGCGCGTGACATTCGTTATGCAGTCCGCACGCTCGTGCGGCGACCCGGCTTCACGGTCGTGGCGGTGCTCGCGCTTGCCCTGGGAATCGGTGCGACCTCGGCGATCTTCAGCGTCGTGAACGGCGTCTTGCTTCGGCCGTTGCCGTATCGTGACCCCGACCAGCTGGTCGTGATTCTGCACGAGGGGCGTAACCCGGTTGCACCGGCCAACTATTTGGACTGGAAGCGACAGAGCTCGCTGTTCTCGTCGTTCGGGGCGGCCGAATACTGGTCGGGGACCGTGACCGGCGATGTGCCCGAACGCGTGCAGGGGCTCAAGGTCACGTCGGACGTGTTGGCTATGACCGGCGTCAGTCCTCTCCTCGGTCGTTCGTTTCGGTCGGACGACGACGTGCCGACGGGGGATCGACCGGTCATCCTCTCCTGGGGCTACTGGCAGCGCCGGTTCGCGGGAAACCCCGACATCCTCCGAACGTCGCTGATCGTGGACGGCTCGTCGTACACGATCGTCGGCGTGATGCCACGCGGGTTCGACTTTCCGATGTTCTGGGCGACCGGGGTGCAGATGTGGACCCCGCTCACGTTAGGCGCGCGGGCGTCGAGTCGTCAATCGCAGAGTTTGCGCCTGTTCGCCCGGCTCGAGCGCGGGGCGTCGGTCGCGGCGGCGCAGGCGCAGATGACGGCGATCGCCGCGAATCTCGAGAAGGCGTTTCCGGGGACTAACCCAGCCGTGACGGTGACGCCGCTCGATACCATGGTCGTCGGCGACGTCCGGACCGCGCTCCTGGTTCTCCTCGGGGCGGTGGCGTTCGTGCTGCTCATCGCCTGTGCCAACGTCGCGCACATGATGCTGGCGCGTGCCTCGGCGCGCCAGCGCGAGATGACGGTCCGTCTGGCGCTCGGGGCGAGTCGCACGCGACTCCTCCGCCAGCTGCTCACCGAGAGCGTGGTGCTCGCTCTCGCCGGTGGAGTGTTAGGCGTGGGGCTCGCGCGCCTCGGGCTGCGCACGCTCGTCGCGCTCGCGGGCACCAGCCTTCCCCGCGCGGACGCCATCGGGCTCGATCTCGCGGTGCTTGCGTTCGCCTCGCTCATCTCGGTGCTCACGGGATTGGGCTTTGGCCTGCTTCCGGCTCTCCGCGTGTCCCGGAGCGAGATGTCGGAGGCGCTTCGAGATGGCGCGCGCGGGTCCACGGAAGGCCCGGCGCGCAGCCGGGTTCGCAGCGTGCTCGTCGCATCGGAGATTGCGCTCGCCCTCGTGCTGCTGGCGGGCGCCGGATTGGCGATGCGTAGCTTCGCCGCATTGCGGGCGATCGACTCTGGCTTCGATCCGCGCGACGTGCTGTCGGCCATCGTCTCTCTGTACGGGACCGCCGAGGCGCCCGCCGGGCGTCGCGAGGCCTTCTACACGTCGGCGCTCGAACGCGTGCGTCAGCTGCCCGGCGTGGAATCGGCGAGCCTGATCAATCACCTTCCGATCGCGGGGGACGTGTGGGGGCTACAGTTCCTCGTCGAGGGTCGCCCACGTCCGCGGCCGGCGGAGGTGCCGAGAACGACGTTCCGTGTGGTGTATCCAGGTTACTTCACGACGATGCGGCTGCCGATGCTTCGCGGCCGGGACGTGGCGGAGACGGACCGCGTTGGCGCGCCGCGGGTCGTCATCGTGAACGAGCTCTTCGCGCGACGCTCCTGGCCTAACGAGGACGCCGTCGGGAAGCGCGTCACGTTCAACCCGACCGCCGAGTCGCCGACGTGGTTCACCGTCATCGGGGTGGTGAAGAACGACGTGCAGTCGGACTGGGCGGCGCCGCCGCAGGAGGAAGTGTTTCTCCCCTATCTGCAGGAGCGTGAGTATCTGGAAAGCGACGGCGGGCACGTTGGATACATGACCCTGGTTGTGCGTGTGTCCTGTGCTGGAGCGCCTGCGTGCAACCCGGCGTCGCTCGCTCCCGCGCTCCGCGACGCGGTGGGATCGCTCGACCGATCGGTGCCGGTGACCGACGTCCAGACAATGGAGGACGTCATCGCCGGCGCGAACGCGCGGCCGCGGTTCACGCTCGTGCTGCTCGCGACGTTCGCGGCGGTGGCGCTCGTCCTCGCGGCGGTCGGCATCTACGGCGTTATCAGCTACGCGGTGTCCCGCCGCACGCACGAGATCGGTGTGCGAGTCGCGCTTGGCGCCAGCCCGTCGACAGTCGTTAGGCTCATCGTCGCGCAGGGGATGGGAGTCGTCAGCGTGGGCGTCGCGATCGGCCTGGTGGCGGCACTCGCCGCGAGCCGGCTCATGACGAAGCTCGTGTACGGCGTCCGCGTCACGGACCCGACGACGTACGTCGGGGTGGCCGCGTTGCTCGCCGTCGTGGCGCTCGTTGCGAGCTACATCCCGGCCCGGCGCGCGACACGAATCGATCCGCTGGTCGCCATGCGCACCGAGTAGCCTGGCGCGATTGTCATCGTTGGTCGGCATCGCGACCAGGCTGGTGAACAGCGTGCACGCCGACACGGCCGGACGAAGCACACGGACATGGCCGGACTTGCTCCACACACGTTCGAGCGGCGTCGCACCACGAGCCGGGATTTAGGGAGAACGACACTCGGGATGCCATGAGCTTCCCGAGGTCGTTCTTCATTTTCAAAAGGCGCTGGCGCAACGGCGGTTGGATACGTGAGGAGCGGTCCGCGTGGGTCCGTTGCCGTTCTCCGGCCGTGTCCGCGTGCACGCTGTTGGCCAGATCAGTCGCGATGCCGGCCCACGAGGCCTCGGTCGGACGGATGAGGATCCTTGACCTGCGGATGACGCCTCGGACCTAACGCTGAGCGTCGGTCTCCTGGTGGAATGAGACCTTCCACGAATCGCCGTCGCGGACGAAGACCGTGGACGACCAGGCGTCCGAGTGGATCGACCGATCTCCGCACGTCACGTCGGACATTGCCCGGAGGGTGAGAAGCGCGACGTCCGGCGACAGCGAGTGAACCTCTTCGTTCCGGAGAACGTACCCGTCCACCTTGCACGTGTCCGTCTCGATCTGATGCGCGATCTCCTCGCGGGTACTCACCCCGGTGCCGCTCACGTACGCGGCGGTCGGAAGCAGCGTCGCGCGGAAGAACGATGCGTCCTTCCGCTTCCACGCTTCCCACGCCTGTCGCTCGATCGCGATGATCGTGTCCCGCATCGGACCGCTCGCTGCGCGACCGGGAGCAGGGCGGGGCGGGGCACACGCAGCAAGACCCAGCGTGACGGAAACTGAAGCAAATACTCGCCGCCAGGGATGAAAGTGCATTCGCGCTCGCTTGAATGAGAACGGCAATACGCTACATGCCCCCCGCCGCTCGCGCACCGTAGACGCCTGTCGCGTTTGAAGTCACTCCCAACTTTGCCGGGGGGCTTGCGCGTGTGACGTACGCCGCAGAAGGGCAACGGACGCGTTGCGGCAACGCGGCGCCGAACCCGCGGGTCGCCCGTTCCGTCCCTGATCGTCGTGCCAACCGGCCGGAAGCACGGTGCGAGGGCTGCCTTGGGAGGGATCGTCGCGAACAGGAGGCGATCCCATGCTGTCATTCGTGTCCGTCCTTTCGGTCAATTTGATCGCATCGCTCGCGGGTGCCCGGGTCGATAGCTCGCGAGTACTCGCAGCGATCACCAATCCCGCGGAAGTCAGCGCGAAGCCGATCGGAGGCAGCCGCGCGCCAGCTGCTCCGGAGCGCAGCATACTCACGACCGCGTCGCGATACCTCGGGACGCGCTATCGGTTCGGTGGTACGAAGCCCGGGGCGTTCGATTGCTCGGGGTTCGTTCGCTACGTATTCGCCCGTCATGGGGTGGCGTTGCCGAGGACCGCGAGCGAGCAGTCGGCGACCGGCCATCCTATAGTAGTGGGCCTGGACTCGCTCGCGGTCGGCGATCTGCTGTTTTTCCGGACAAGGCGTGGACGCGCAAGCCACGTGGCGATCTACGTCGGCGACGGTCGGATCATTCACGCCAGCGCCGGGAGTCGGCGCGTCCGCTACGACGACCTCCAGTCTCCTCGAGGACGCTGGTTCATCGAGCATCTGTCGTCGGTTCGGCGAGTGATCGGGAATCGGGACGGGAATCCGTCGGGGTCGGGCGCCCTCGTCGCTAGGACCGATGACCGAGAACCTATGACCCACCACCAATGACTGACGACTCGCCGGACATCACGAGGAGTCTGGGCGAGTCGTCCGTCGTAGGTGGTAGGTCCTTGGTACTCGGTCATCAGTTTCCCGGAATTCCCGTGATGAGCCCGAGTCCGGCGTTCGCGACCCTCTCCTCTTGACTTCCGACAGAAGAGGCACCACTCTTCCTGTCGGAATTCAAGAGAAGCCCTCCAGCGCCCTCGGGTCAGCCCGCGCATGCAGCAGCCATCCAGCGACGTCCTCCGCGGCACCCTCGACCTCCTCATTCTCAAGACCCTCACCCTCGAGCCCATGCACGGCTGGGGGATCGGACAGCGCATCCAGCAGCTTTCGCGAGGTGTGCTCGACGCGAACCAGGGGTCGCTCTATCCCGCCTTCCAGCGGCTCGAGCAGAAGGGGTGGATCGAGAGCGAATGGCGCACGACCGAGAACAACCGGCGCGCCAAGTACTATCGGCTGACCACTGCCGGGCAGCGGGCTGTCGGCACCGAGGCCGCGAGCTGGCGCCGCTACGTCGAAGCCGTCGAGTTCATCCTCCAAACCACCTAACACCCGATCGGTACACCGGTTCGGCGGTCACGCGCCGGACCACCGTGGCCGGAGTGACCATGAGTGCCATCAAAGGATTCGCCGCTCGACTACGCGCCCTCCTGTTTCCCCGCGCGACCGAGCAGTCGTTGAACGATGAGATCCAGTTCCACGTCGAGCAGGAAACCGAGAAGAACATCCGCCTCGGGATGAGCCGAGCGGAGGCGCGGCGTCAGGCGCTCGTGCAGTTCGGCGGGCTCACGCAGACCCGCGAGGCACACCACGACGTCTACGCCGCGCGACCGCTCGAGGAGCTCGTGGCCGACGCACGCTACACGCTCCGCACGATGCGCCGCACGCCGGTGCTCGCGGGTGCCGCGATCCTGACGCTCGCGCTGGGCATTGGCGCCAACACGGCGATCTTCTCCGCGGTGAACGCCGTCGTGCTGCGGCCACTCCCGTTCCCAAACCCCGACCAGCTCTACATGGTCTGGGAGGAGAACCCCGAGAAGGGCTGGTACAAGCAGAGCGCGGCGCCCGCCAATATGCTCGACTGGAAGGAGCAGGTCGCCGCGTTCGCCGACGTGATGGCGTACTCCGAGGGGTTCAGCACGGCGACGCTCAACAATGGTGGCGAGCCGGTGATCGTTCGACCGGCGTTTGCGACGGGGAACTTCTTCTCCGTGCTGGGTGCGCGCGCCGCGTTAGGCCGCACGTTCGTGGACGCCGAGACGTGGCGGACGGGCCAGTCGATCGCCGTACTGTCGCATCACCTCTGGCGCGACCGGTTCGGCAGCGACCCGAAGATCGTTGGCCGGACGATCCAGCTGGATGGCGCGCCTGTGCAGGTTGCGGGCGTCATGCCGGCAGGCTTCGAGTATCCGAACGAGAAAGTCGACCTGTGGCAGCCGTGGGGGTGGAACCCTAACAATCGACAGCAGGTGTTCTTCCGCCGCGCTCACTGGCTCATGGTCGTCGCGCGAGTCAAGCCCGGCATCAGCCAGGAGACCGCCAACGCGCAGCTTCAGGCTGTGGTGAAGCGACTGCAACGCGACTACCCCACGACCAACCGTGTAATGGGCGCGGGGATGACGCCGCTGCACGAGTTCCTTGTCGGCGACACGCGGTTGCCGCTGCTCGTGCTGCTCGGTGCCGTCGGGCTGCTCCTCCTCATTGCGTGCGCAAACGTCGGGAACCTGATGCTTGTGAAGGCATCGGATCGCGAGCGCGAGGCGGCGCTGCGGCTCGCGCTCGGCGCCGGCCGCCGGCGCCTCGTGAGGCAGGCGCTCACGGAGAGCCTGGTCATGTCGCTCATCGGTGGGCTCGCCGGTATAGCGTTAGGCGTGTGGGGCACCCGGGTGCTGCAGGCACTGCAGCCGGCTGGCATGCTCCGGGTTTCGCATTTCGACTTCGACTGGGTCGTGCTGGGCTACGTGCTCGCGATCACGACGGTCAGTGGCCTGCTGTTCGGCATCGCGCCCGCGTTGTGGTCGAGTCGGCGCGCCCCGCAGGACGCGCTCAAGGAAGGCGGCCGGGGAGGAAGTCAGAGCCGCCGAATGCGCCGGTGGGGCGAGCGTCTCGTCATCGGCGAGGTTGCGCTCGCGCTCATGCTGAGCGTCGCCGCCGCACTGCTCGTCAGGAGCCTGCTTCGTCTCCAGCAGGTCGATCCAGGCTTCGATCCGAATGGCGTGATCGCCGCGCGCATCGATCTGCCGGGCCCCAGCTACGACACCGGTGACAAGGTGGACGCATTCTTCACGCGACTCGAAGAACAGCTACGCGCGATCCCGGGCGTCCAGCAGGTTGCCAGCACCTCGGACCTGCCGCTCACGAACGGCGGCTACTCGAGTGACTTCACGGTCGCCGGGTGGCCCGAGGGAACGTATGGAACGGAGGTCCTGCACCGTCGTATCACGCCGGACTTCTTCAAGGCTACCAGAACGCCCCTCTTCGCGGGCCGCACGTTCACAGCCGATGACCGAGCGAACAGCCCGCAGGTCGTGATCATCAACGAGGCGCTGGCAAAAAAGCACTTCAAGGGAGTCGACCCGATCGGCAAGCGGATCACCTTCGACAAGAATCCGGACTCCACGTCGGTCTGGAATACCATCGTCGGAGTCGCGAAGGACCAGCATCAGACGAAGCTGAGCATCGAGCCGCAGATCGAGGTATTCGAGCCGCTCATGCAGTCGACGACCAACAGCATGGCGGTGCTCGTGCGAACGGCGGGCGATCCGGCGTCGTTAGGGCCAGCGATTCGACGCATCGTCACCGACATGGACCGCACGCTCGCCCTGTCGTCCGTCAAAACCATGAACCAGGTGCGCGCTGCGTCGCTCGCGCGCGAACGATTCCTGACGGCGCTCCTGCTGCTGTTCGCCGGTGTCGGTCTCGCGCTGGCAGTGGTTGGGGTCTACGGCGTGATGGCGCAGATGGCGCGCCGTCGCGTGCGCGAGATGGGGATCCGCCTCGCGCTTGGCGCTCAGGCGAACGACGTGCGCTGGCTCGTCGTTCGAAATGGCCTTCGACTGGTGACGGTGGGTCTCGTGATCGGCACCGCCGGGGCGTTCGTTGCGACGCGGGCGATGCGGGCGCTGTTGTTCGGGGTGGCGCCCAAGGATCCGCTGACGTTCGTGGCGGTGCCGGCGCTGCTGGTACTTACCGCGCTCGTGGCGACGTGGATGCCGGCGTCCTACGCGAGCCGCGCCGATCCGGCGGCGGCCTTGCGAATGGAATAGCCGCGCGGCAGGGCGCTACTTGGTGGCGCCTTCCTCGACGGCTGACACAGCGGGGTAATCGCCACTGCGTCGCTTCAGGTAGTCGCGCACGGAGCCCTCATATCCCATCCAGAGCTTGAGGCGCCCGACATCGCGGACGAGCTGCTTCGCGTAGTCGTGCGGCAGCTGCTCGCACACCCGCTCGAGGAGCACCGCGAGGTCGGCGTCGATGCGACCGTTAGGCATCGTGCCCTCGTGTCGAGCGACCGTTGTGCTCATTCCACGCACCTCTGCACTGGAATGCCGCGAAGGTATATGGCCCAGTCTGGCGCCGCAACTATTTGATATGTCTAAGGTCCTATTCGCAGTTCCTCCCTCCCCCACTCGATAGGGCCGATGCTCGCTCGGGGGCACACGGTGCATCGAGGATCGAGCGAACACGGCGCGCGAGGTCGGTTGGATCGTAGGGCTTCGCGAGGAAGCTCTCGTCGTCGAACCCTGACGAATCACCGCGCGCATCGAAACTGTATCCCGACACGAACAGCGTGCGCAGCGTCGGCGCACGCAGCCGCAACATTTGACTGAGCTCATACCCGTTGAGGCCGGGCATCACGACATCGGACACGAGCATCGCCACCGCGGTCCGTGATCGATCGAACACCTCGATCGCCTCCGCGGCGTTCGCCGCCTCGAGCACCGTGTAGCCCGCCTCGGTGAGCACTCGCCGCGCGACGGTTCGGACTTCGTCTTCATCCTCCACGAGCAGAATCGTCTCCGACCCGCGCTCGATGCTGTTTCCGCGGGCCGTCACGCCGTTCGGATTCTCGAGATGCGTGGTGCGCGGCAGGAACACCGTGAACGACGACCCGACTCGCGGCGTGCTCTCCACGGTGATGAAGCCGCCCGATTGATGGACGACGCCGTGAACGGTTGCGAGCCCGAGCCCCGTGCCTCGCCCGACGGGCTTCGTCGTGAAGAAGGGCTCGAAGATGCGTGACCGCGTCGCCTCGTCCATCCCTATGCCCGTGTCGCTCACGCGAAGCGTGACGTACGGCCCTGGCGTGATACCGCGCGCCGCAGCCTCCGCCGCGGAGAAGGTCACGTCGCCAGTCGCGACCGTGAGCACGCCGCCGGCGGGCATCGCGTCGCGCGCGTTCACCACGAGATTCACCAGCACCTGCTCGATCTGCCCGCGGTCCGCCGTCACGCGAGAAACCGTGGGGGCCAGCTCGGTGACGAAGGTGAGGTCCTCACCGATCACGCGGCGCAGCATTCGCTCCGCTTCCGCCACGACCTCGGTCAGATCGAGCACGGTCGGCTTGAGTACCTGCTTTCGACTGAACGCGAGGAGCTGTCTCGTGAGGAGCGCTGCGCGCGACGCCGCGTGGCCGACCTGCTCGAGATCGTTCCGCAGGGGAGCGCCCAGGGGCAACTGGTGCAGCGCGAGGTCCACGTTGCCCTTGATGACGGTGAGCAGGTTGTTGAAGTCGTGCGCGATGCCGCCCGCAAGCTGGCCGACTGCCTCGATCTTCTGCGATTGACGGAGCTGATCCTCCAAACGGCGCTGCTCCGTGATGTCGATGGCGAGGACGAGACGCGCGTGACGCCCGGCGAACACGAAGTCCCGCGACACGACGTCCACCATGACGATCGAGCCGTCCTTCCGCTTGTGGCGGTAGGGACCCGACCGTCGCGCTCGCACCTCGGGAGGCGCCGCGGCGCGCGAGAGCGCCGCATCCGCGTCCTGCGGCGGGCGGATGTCGAGAATGGACATCCGCGTGAAATCCTCGCGCGAGTATCCGTACTGCCGCACCGCCGACGCGTTCACCGACAGGAACATCAACGTCTCGCCGTCGATGACGAGAAGTGGAATCGGGTTCTCCTCGAAGAGGAGGCGATGCCGCTCCTCGCTTTCGCGAACGGCTGCTTCGGCGCGCAGCCGTTCCGTGTCATCGCGAATGACCGTCGAGAAGTACTCGATGCTGCCCGCGCGATTCCGATGCGCGAGGACGATCTGGGTGCAGGGATGTTCCGTTCCGTCCGCGCTCATGAAAGCGCTCTCACCGCGCCACAGCCCTTCGCGCGCCGCGGTGGGGATGGCTTCGTTGAACATCCGCGCGCGAGCTCGTTCCGAGTACGGATTGCCGATCCACCGGCCGGTGAGATCCGCGTGTTCGTCGAGGCCGAGCATTCGACGGCCGGCGGGATTCATGTACAGCGTGGTGAAGTCGGCGTTCGCGATGGCGACGAGATCCGGCGTCGCGTCGAGGATGGCCGTCAGTCGTGCTCGTGTTTCCTCGGCCTGCTTGCGCTCGGTGATGTCGATGTGGATGCCGGTCATTCGGCGTGGCGAGCCCTCGACGTTGCGCTCGACGACTTTCCCGCGCCCCAGGATCCATTTCCAGTCGCCCTGCTTCGTGCGGCAGCGGTACTCCGCCTCATATGCCGGCGTGTTGCCGGCAACGTGCTCGTCGATCGCGCGCCGGACTGCGGGCATGTCATCGGGGTGGACGCTCTGGTCCCACGTGCCTCGCCCCGCTCGTCGCTCCATCTCACCCGGCTCGTACCCGAGCATCAGCTCCGCCGCGGCGCTGAAGTAGACGTCTCCGGCGTCGATACTCCAGTCCCACAATCCTTCGTTGGCGCCCTCGAGGGCGAAGCGCAGGCGCTTCTCGCTCTCGCGAAGCGCGTCCTCGGCGGCTTTCCTGGCGGTAATGTCACGATAGATCGCGACCAGGCTTCCCGTTCGCCCGGCCTCGTCGGTCAAGGCGACGAGCTTCGCCTGCAGCGTGCCCGATCGACCGTCGAGCGTTACGAAGCCGATCTCGCCTTCCCACCGCCCGTCGAGCAGCGCACGGCGTCGCGCGGCGGTGTCGTCCGCGGCATTCAGACCGGGCGTCGCGTTGTTGATCGTGTGGCCAAGCCGCTCGCCCGCGATGGCGCCGAACAGGCGCTCGGCGGCCGGGTTGAGATCGACGATGCGGCCATCGGCATCGAGTACGACTGCGGCGTCCGCTACCGTCGCGAATACGAGCGCGAGGTAACCAGCCTGGGCCGCCGTGCGGCTCGCGTTAGGGGCCGTGGATGTCAAGCTGGATGCGACGCCGGAGTGTCACGCATGGTCGAACACCACCATCGGACGGCAGACCGCGACGGCACGGCGAATCACGGAATGTAACTGGTTCCGGATCAGGAAACAGCGAGCAACATCACATGACGTAAACGCAGTTCGCTCGCCCAGGCGGCCGTCTGGCGGGTACCTCGTCGGGTTATCGCCTAACGCCCAGGGCGGCGGCCGCGGTGTCGTGGACCGGTGTGTCGATGCCCGCTTCGGCCGCGAACCGGGAAACCGCCCCGCTGAGCGTGTCGAGCTCCGTTCGCCCGCCGCTCTCCAGGTCGAGGAGGAAGCTGGGCGTCATCGCTGCGGGAAGCGTGTCGATGTACGCCGCGGTGCGGGGCGCTTCGTCGTCGGGTAGCGCCACGCCGCGCGCGCGCGCGACATCGACGACTTCCGTGACGGCCCGCTCGATCAGCCGCCGGCCGCCGGGCGCTTCGCGGACGGGTCCAATCGACGTGCGAGCGAGCCCGCATACGGCCGCCATCGCGGTGATGAACACGTATTTCTGCCACAGCTCGACATCCATCGTCGCGGAGGCGCGGGCGTCCACCCCTGCGCTTCGGAGGGCATCGGCGATCGCGGTGGCGCGTTCACTGAGCCCACCGCCCAACTCTCCCACGACAATGCTGTGAAACCCGCTCCGTCGCTCGACGACGCCTGGCTCCGTTCGCACCACGCTTACGCGTGCGAGCCCGCCGAGCACGCGTGAGCGCGGGACACCGCCGGCTATGAGCTCGTCGGCCGCGGTGACTCCGTTCAACAGCGAGACCACGTCCGCGCCCCGCTCGGCGACGAAGCGTACCACCGGAATGACGTCGGGCAGCGAATAGTTCTTCACGGCGAGGATGGCGACGTCCGCGGCCGGCAGCTCGTTCGGGTCATTCGTCGCGCCGACGCGAGTGACGAACTGTCCCTCCGGGGTGCGCACCGTAAGCCCGTGGCGTCGAAGCGCGTCGAGATGCGCGCCGCGCGCAAACAACGTGACCTCGTGGCCGGCGCGAGCGAGCTCGCCGCCGAAGTAGGCGCCTATGCCGCCGGCTCCGATGACTATGAATCGCATGGGTGGCTAACGTTGCGTGTTTGCCGTCAGCAGCTCGTGCACTTCCTCGTCGGTGGTCTGCGCGAAGTCCTCGTACCACAGCCCCACGGCGTAGAACGGCGACGGCGTCTCCGCGCATACGACGTCGTCGACGAGGGTTCGAAACTCGTCGCACGTCTCGGCGGCGGCCACCGGCACAGCGACTACGATACGCGCTGGTGACTCCTGGCGCAGGGCGAGAACCGCAACGCGCATGGTCGCCCCCGTGGCCAACCCGTCGTCCACCAGGATCACGGTACGGTCGCGAACGGACGGCAGTGGCCGATTGTCGCGGTAGATGCGCTCGCGGCGCTCCAGCTCCCGGTGCTCCACCGCCGTGACGGCCTCGATGTCCGCGTCGGACACATCGTACGCGCGGACGACTTCCTCGTTGATCAGCCGGATGCCGCCGCTGGCGATCGCGCCCATCGCCAGCTCCTCGTGGCCGGGGAGGCCGAGCTTGCGGACGAGGAACACGTCGAGCGGCGCGCCGAGCGCGCGGGCGACCTCGTGGCCTACGGGAACGCCGCCGCGTGGAAGCGCGAGCACGATCAGGTCGGCGCGTCCCTCGTAGCTGGCGAGGTCCGCGGCGAGCACGCGACCGGCTTCGGTGCGGTTGCGAAATCGCGGTCGGATCGGTGGATCGACACTCATTGTGACCCCGCGGTGATGGATCTCACCCTGCACGTGAGCGTCCTTTAATCGTTAGGTGCAGCACGGACAACACGGATGCGGCGGCGCGGTACCCGGTGCCGATAGCCCCGTGAACCGTGCCGGTTCGACTTTCGCTATCGGCGGCCTCGCCGGCGAAGAACAGCGTGCGGGCGACGGGCCGCGCGAGACGCTTGGCCGCGGTGCTTCCGCCAACCAGGGCGTAGCTGTAGGCGCCGTGGCTGAAGGGATCGGCGTTCCAGTCATGGTACCAACACCCTTCGACGAGCGCTTCAACGCGCCGACGCCGCATGCCGAACAGCCGGCCGATCGCGGCGACGGCACGCGCTTCCACCTCGACCGACCCGCGCGCCGCGAGGCGTGCCGCCTTCGGCCCGCCCGCCCATCCCACGAGCGTTGTCGCGCGAACGGGGGCGGCTGTCCACCACGTCGGCACGTCGTCGTCGGACGAATGGAGAAACGAGAGCCCGGCCAGCGAGCGACCACCGGCCTTGCGCTTCATGGCCTGCGACGTCCAGAACGGTTCGCGAAAGAGCAGGACGATGCGGACGACAGTACCCATGGCGAGCTGATTGGCGGCGAGTCGAGTGTCGCTGACGTGGGGCGTGAAGGCGATCGCCGACGGCCCATTCTCCTGCTGGAGCACGCCGAGTGGAACGGTGATGATCGCGGCGCGCGCCGAGATGGCGGCAGTGCCGTTGCCCGCCGTCGAGTAGCGGACCTCGACGCCACCCGGCTCCCAGGCAATCTCGCGGACGACGTGCGCGAGCCTAACGCTGTGCAGCGATGCGGCGAGCGCCAGCGGCACGCGATCGTATCCGTCGAGGATTCTCGCCTGGCGCCGGTCCTCTTCATCGTCGGCGAGTCCGCCGTCAGCGAGCGCGCGCTCGCTGACGCGCGAGAGATGCGCGGCGTGGAAACCCTCGACAAACTCACCGGCGAGCCGCCGCTCGCGCGCCAGCGACGCACCGCCGGGTTTGCTGTCGAGGAATTCCTGGAAGGATCGGTCGGGCGTTCGCTTGGGATCGAGTCGGCTCATGACTCGCTCGAGCTGCAACCAGAACTCGTCGTCTTCCAACCGCTTCAGCTTGCCGCGTTCGGCGCTCCAGTGTCCGCCGGGGATATCGCACACGACGAGCTTCCGTTCCCGGGCGATCTCGACAAGCTCGGGTGCGGTGCCGTGCACGAACTCCGCCCCAAGCTCGATGGGGATCGGGGTGCGGTCATCGCGAATGGTATGGATTCGCCCGCCGATGCGGCCGCGGGCCTCGAGAATCGCGGTGGTCGCGCCTGCTTCGGTGAGCCGCTGGGCGGCGGCGAGGCCGGCGACCCCCGCTCCGACAACGACGACGTCTACGCGCTCATGCATGAAGGATCGAGATGCGAGAACCGGGCGAATGTCGGGAATCGGCGGGCGCCCGCCGGAGGCGGGCAGATGGGAATAGGGAATCGGGAAGCGGACAGCGGGGAGGCAGTAGCGGGGACCAGAAAAAAAAAGAGACGATTCAGGGGCGCCGGGATCCGGGAGAGGTAAGAGCCGCCGGCGAGACCGGTGGCGGGTCGGGGAAGGCGGCACCGAGGGACTGCAGCGTCTCTCGCATGCGGCGGCGGGCGTCGAGATAGATGCGCGCGCCATTGCGCATGGAGCCAAGGATGTAGCCGAAGTCGCGGGCATCGACGCAGTCAATGGTGCGCTCCTGCGCGCAGCTCACCTCGCGTTCGCGCAGCACGCGCATGGCGAGCACGAGCGAATCAAGGCCTTCGAGCATCTGGCGATGGAATACGGCGACCGTGTCGGGGCGCATGATGCCGCCGAACCGCGTCGAAAGCCGCTCGAGGGTACGCGCGGCGGCACTGTCATAACGGACCGCGGACGTAGAGTCGAGCGTGAGGTAGGACGAGACGGCCGCGAGCGCGCTGTCGCCGGTGCTGGCCGTGAGGTCGGCGTAGCGCTGGTAGGTGCCTTCGGACTGACGGCAGCTCAGCGCGATGAGGAGGATCGAGAGTATGGCGGTCAGGCGCATCATTCAACGGTAGGCCGGTCAAGCACGTTCACGCTGCAATATGCGCAAACCAATGCGGAGTGGGGTCATCGCCGTGCACGTGGCGCTGCTGTTCCAGGGCGTCGCCCGCACGGCCTCCGCGCAGGATCCGTTCGAGATCCAGGTCTACGAGTACGCGACGGTGCCGAAGGGGAAGTGGAATCTCGAGACCCATTTCAACTTCGTGCAGCGCGGTACGACGGAGTACGAGGGGACGGTCGCGCCGACCGAACATCAGACCCACCTAACGTTCGAGCTCACGCGAGGCATCACGAACTGGTTCGAGCTGGCGGGCTACCTCGTCACGGCGCGGCGCGATGGTGAGGCGCCGGAGTACGTCGGGTGGCGCGTGCGTCCGCGCGTGCGCGCGCCCGAGTCGTGGAAGCTGCCGGTGGGCTTGAGCCTGAGCACGGAAGTCGGCTTCCCGAAGGACGAGTACGAGGAAGCGGATGTGACGCTCGAGATCCGTCCGGTGATCGAGTGGGGGCGAGGCCGGTTCATGCTGGATGTGAATCCGGTCGTCGGACGGGCGCTGAGCGGACCGGGTTCGGGCGACGGGTGGGACTTCGAGCCCGGTGTGCGGCTTGGCTGGGCGGCGACGAAGCGGCTCGACCTCTCGCTCGAGTACTATGGTGCGACGGGACCGCTCTCCGATCCGCTTCCCGCGAAAGACCAGGTGCATCAGTTCTTCCCCGGCGGCGACTTCCAGATCACGGAGAATCTGGTGTTCAACTTCGGTGTCGGCTTCGGCGCGACCGACGCCGGGAATCAACTCGTCTACAAGACGCGACTCGGCTGGCTGTTCTGAGGAGCGTAAGGGGTCAGACGCCTAATTCATCGTTCCATTGCCGCAATGAACGATGAATTAGGCGTCTGACCCAACCGGTCGACGGAGTGGTGAACGCGCAGTAGCCTTAGGCGTGTCGTCGACTGACGACCATCGACCAACAGCCACAGCCTCGTCTTCATGCGACTTCTTGCCGCCATTCTCGTGACCGCAGCTACCGGTGCCACCGCATCCCTGCTGGACGCGCAGGCCGCTCCGCCATCGTCGACCGATCCGCACATGGCGCGCGCCCGGCGCGTCCTGAGCACGACACCGCTGATCGATGGACACAACGACCTGCCGTGGGCCATTCGGGAGGCGACGACGGCGCCGCACGACGTGGAGGCGTACGACCTTCGCAAGAAGACGCCGGGGCACACCGATCTCGATCGACTCAAGCGAGGGATGGTCGGTGCGCAGTTCTGGTCGATCTACATCCCGGGCGAGATCAAGGATTCGGGCTACGCCCGCGTGCAGCTGGAGCAGTTCGACATCGCCCGCCGCGTGATCGCGAAGTACCCGGAGCGCCTGCAATGGGCGCTGACGGCGGCTGCCATCCGGTCGACCTTCAAGGCCGGCAAGATCGGCTCGCTGCTCGGGCTCGAGGGCGGTCACGCGATCGAGAACTCGTTAGGCGCGCTGCGCGTCTACTACGACCTCGGCGCCCGGTACATGACGCTCACGCACAACGTCACGCTCGATTGGGCGGACGCGGCGCTCGATTCGGCGAAGCACGGCGGGCTCACGAACTTCGGCAAGGAGGTCGTGCACGAGATGAACCGGCTGGGCATGCTGGTGGATCTCTCGCACGTGTCGCCCGGGACGATGAGCGATGCGCTCGATGCCACCGAAGCGCCGGTGATCTTCTCGCATTCGGGCTCGCGCGCGCTGGTGGATCATCCACGCAACGTCCCCGACTCGATTCTCGCGCGGCTGCCGAAGAACGGCGGGGTGGTGATGGTGCCGTTCGTGACGTCGTTCGTGTCGAAGGAGGTCAAGGAGTGGGGTGATGCCCAGACCGCGGCGACGAACGACGCGCGGACGCGGCTCGGGTCCGACACGGCGGCAGTGCGTCGCGCGGTGGATGAGTGGACGAAGGCTCACCCGCAGCCCAAGGCGACGTTAGGCCAGGTGGCCGACCAGATCGAGCACATCCGGAAGGTGGCCGGCGTGGATCACGTCGGGATCGGCAGCGACTTCGATGGCATCACCGATCTGGTGGTGGGTCTCGAGGATGTGACGAAGTTCCCGGACCTTTTCGCCGAGCTGTCGCGGCGGGGCTGGTCGGACGCGGACCTGCGGAAGCTGGCGGGCGAGAATCTCCTGCGCGTGCTGAAGCAGGCGGAGACGGTGTCCGCGCGGCTCAAGAAGGAGCGGCCACCTTCGACCAAGACCATTCAGCAGCTCGACGCGAAGGTCGCACAATAGTGATGCCAGTTGCCAATCACGAAGGACGTGCGTCACAGAACTGGAGTGTGACGGCAACCCATGTACGTTCGAGTCGTCCTCCCGGTAGGATTGACCGCAGATTCTCTCCGTCCTGACTGTTCGTAGCCGTGATCCCGTCCTCTCGCTCTCTCGTCATCTTCGCCAACGCCCCGGAAAAGGGGCGCGTCAAGTCGCGCATCGCGGCGGACCTCGGTCAGGACGTCGCGCTCACAGCCTATCGGACGTTGGCGGAGCATGCGGTCGCGGCAGCGTCGCACGTGGAGTGGTGTCGCAAGACGATCGCGTACGCGCCTAACGGGAGCGGCGACGCAATGCGCGACTGGTTCGGCGACCTGTTCGACTATCGCGCCCAGGGCGACGGCGACCTCGGGGGTCGCATGCTGGCCGCGCTCGAGCGCGCGTTCTCCGACGGTGCGGACCGCGTGGTGCTGATCGGCGTCGACTGCCCGGGCGTCTCGGAAGTGGTGATCAGCGAAGCGTTCGCGCGGCTCGACCAGGCCGACGTGGTGATCGGCCCGTCGTTCGACGGGGGCTACTACCTGATCGGGATGAAAAAGCCGCTCAAGGAGCTGTTCAAGGATATCCCGTTCGGGACGGGGGACGCGCTGCAGAAGACGTTGACGACAGCGCGTCGTGGCGGGATCCGCGTGTCGCTGCTCGACTGGAAGCGCGACGTGAACACGGGCGACGCGTGGCGCAGCGTCGCGAAGTCGCTCACGGAGAACAAACCGGTTTTCAAGTCGGCGCTGCCGTTTTAGCCGCCCTACGGGCGGCAGCGATTAGCCGCCCTGCCGGCGGCAGCTATCAACCATCAGCCATCAGCCAAAACGGCGTCACCAGGCTCCGGGCGCCAAAGGCGTCAAGGGCCCGGTTTCGCGCCTAACGCCGGGTCAGGGCACTCAGCGTCGCGGGCGACAGCTGTTCACCGGTGCGACCGAGCAACGCCACCAGGTCGCCGAGATTGAACACGCCATCCTGGTTTCCGAAACGATCGAGCTGATATCGCTCGTCCGGAGTGATCGTTAGGCTCCCGAGGAGTGCGTGGGCCAGCTCGGCGGCGGGCCGCGGCGGGTTGAAGCGCACGGTGGCCTGCGTGGCAGCGTACATGACGAGCGTGCACGTGAGCTGAGTCCCCGAGCACGCGCCGCCCCATCCGCCAAACGTGCTCCCGCCAGTCGGATCGGCGGTCAGCGTCAACGACGTTCCTCGCGGATACCCGTTCGAGCAGGTGTTGCTCGCGACGCCGGCAGTAACCACACAATCGGGCTGCGAAGGGCTCATGACGATCCTGCCGCTCCCCAAGCCTGCTGGCACTACGTGGAGTAAGTACAGCACAACGTCGAACAACGCGTGAATCTGAATCCGGTCGGTCCGGCGATCGGGGTAGAACACGCACGTTCCCGTGCCCTGACACCAACCGCCGTACCAGCCCCGAAACACGCTGTTTGGGCTCGGCGTCGCCGTGAGGGTCATTGGCACTGGCCCTGTTACCCATAAGGACGAGCACTTGCCTGTGGCATCGTCGAAGTTGATCGTGCAGTCGAACGGACTCGCCGTGCCGATCGGGTCTGGTCCCGAGACCTTCCCGCTCCCGGTCCCGCCAGCCGATCTGATGACGATCTCCGGAGCGATCCAGTTGGCGGTCACGGTCTTGGGGCCGTCCATGATGACAAAGCAGGGGCCGGCGCTGTCGCAGCCTGACCACGTGAACCGCGCAACCGGACTGACATCGTAGTCGCGCGCGATCCAGGCCCGCTTGGTCGCGGGATACTCGGCGGTGCACGTTTGGCTTGTCGTCTCGTCGCCGTACACCACGCAGAGTATTGCCGGGCGGGCGAATGGGTCCAGGCTGCGTACGCCGCCGCCCACGTTCCCACCGCCGCGCACGGTCAACGTGTACGTCTTGGCGATCGTCTTCGGGCTGGTTGTGACCGGTTCCGTCATCGAGACCTGACACGTTGCACCCTGTCCGGCGCATGCGCCGACCCAGCCGTCGAACGTCCCGCCATAGAGAGGCGTCGCGGTGAGGGTCACCGCCGTACCGGCGGGAAATTCGACGCTACAGGTCCCGGCATTTGGCGTATAGCCGGACGACTCACTGCGGCAGTCGATGCCGGCCGGCGTGGAAGTGACCTGTGCGGTCCCCTGATAGACGCCGTCGGAGAACGAAACGGAAAGCTTGAATGTCGTGCTCTGCGCGGCGGCGAACGTTGACATCCCGGCGACCGCGCAGGCGATCATCGCCGCCTGACGAGTAGCCGCGATGAGAACCTTCCTCGCGTTGGCCATAACCGCCTCAGCGCCGGACGGTCAGCTGGTAGGCGCCAAGATCACCGCGCTGCACGTACCCTTCTGCCGCGCCGGCGGCTACCTGCGTAACCGTCACGTGATAGGGTTGGCCGCTGTTCACACCTTCGACCGTGAGCCACGCGATGACACCGGCGTGGAGCGGCCCCACCATGAGTACATCGATGCTGGAGCGTCCGTGCGATTCCGTGGGCGTCGCCACCAGCTCGAATCCCGGCGCCGGTGCGACGTCGACGATGTTCGGTCCATCGATCGTGAAGATCATTCCGCCGTCGTTAGGCGACGGATTTGTGAGCTCGATGGCAAGCGTGCGCTCGTTCTTCCCCGCCGACGTCTTCGGGTTGACCGACTGCATGTCGGGTGTGACCGCCGAATCGCCGCTGCAGCCGGCGAGAACCGCGATGGCGCTCGAGCCGAGAACGGCTCGCCAAGTACGCATCGTCATTGAGACCTCCCGTCGCCGCGACGGACTGCGCCACTCGCGCGCGACTGCATCAGGGCGCTCATCGTCGAAGGAGACAGCCGGCCACCGGTGCGATCTATCAACGCGAGCAAATCACCGAGATTGAATGTTCCGTCGGCATTTCCGAACCGGTCGAGCTGGTATGCTTCGTCCGGAGAAAGCGTTAGGTGACCGAGCAACGCCAGAGCCACCTCGCCGGCGGGGCGCGGCGGGTTGAAGCGCGCGGTCGCGTGTGCGTCGGCGTCGATGACGAGCGCGCACGTGGGCTGTGTGCCCGAGCAAGCGCCCGCCCAGCCGCCAAACGTGCCACCGCCGGTCGGATCAGCCGTCAACGTCACCGCCGTTCCTCGCGAAAACAGCGTCGAGCAGTCGGGGCCGGCTGTGCCCCCGGTGATCACACAATCGATCCGCGTGGGGTTCGACAGGACCTTCCCGTTGCCGGACCCTGTTGCCTCCACAGAGAACCGGTGGAGCGGCATCTCGAACCACGCACGAATCTCCGGTTGTCTGAATTGACCGAAGGGCGTCAGGACACACGTTCCCGTGCCTGAGCACGTGCTCCCGAGCCAACCGAGAAAGACGCTATTGCCGGTCGGCCTCGCCGTAAGAGTGATGCTCGTGGGGCCGAATTCCCAGAGCGCCGAACAGACGCCAGTCGCACCGGTCGGCGTGATCGTACAGTCGAACGGGGCAGAGCCAAGCGGGGCGGCGCCAGTGACGTTGCCGGTGCCGCTGCCATGATTCGATCCGATGATGATTGCCGCGGCGATCCAGCCGGCTGTCACGATCTTCGGCCCATCCATGACCATCCGACAGTTCGATTCATCCGAGAGTGGGCCACAGCCGGACCACCCTGCGAATCGCGCGAACGTGTTGGTTGGCTCTTCCCGACCCAGCCAAACCTGCTGACCGGCCGGGTACTCGCTCACGCAGACTCCGAAGGTGTCCTCGCCCTGGACGTTGCAGGCGATGCGTGGGCGACCGAAGAAGTCGTTGCTGTGGACTTGTCCGAACGCGTTGCCGCCGCCGCGCACGGTCAGGGTGTAGGTCTTGGCGATGGTCCGAGCAGCGACCTCGCTGTCCATCGTCATTTCGACGTGACAGGTGAGCCCCTGACCGGCACACGCGCCGGTCCACCCATCGAACGTCCCGTCGAAGAGGGGCGTCGCGGTGAGGGTTACCAAGGTGCCGGCGGGAAAGCTGGCGGTGCACGCACCGGTGGGACCGACATCCCCCAGCAACTCGGCCCGACAGTCGATCCCTGTTGGGTCAGACGTCACCTGCGCGGTACCCCGGTAAAATGTCCCGTCGGCGATGCCCACCGCGGAGACCTTGAGCTTGAACGTCGTCTGCGCGCCGGCGAACGTCGCCATTCCTGCGGCCGCGCAGGTGATCAACGCGGCCTGACGAATGGCGGCGGTGAGTGCCATCCTCGCGTTCACCATAACTGCCTCACACTACGAGCGCTGCTCGTGCACTTCCGGGAGCCGATGGTTTCCTGCTGGGCGGGCGACGTCGCTCGCGATTCCGGCGTCCGCGTGCGTGTTGCATCTTGTGGCCAATCTAGAATTTCGGATTCGGGGGATATGTCGCTGAACGTCCGACAAGCCGTAGTGTTTTCCTTGATTTTTGCCGCATCCACGTCGGTCGCGCCGGTCGCGACGGCACACGCGCAAGTGCGCGACACCACTCGTCAGGCGCGCGACAGCCTGCGACGCGACGCGGCTCGACAGCCGGGTGTGCGTGGGGACACGTCGACGCGAGCCGACACGGCACGTGCCGCCGCGGGCGGTGCGAGAGACACCACGCGAGCGCGCTCCGATTCCGGACCGCCGTCACCGTACAACGGCCTGCGCCTCCGCTCGATCGGGCCGGCGCTCACGTCCGGGCGCGTCGCCGACATCGCCGTCCATCCGCGCGACAAACGCATCTGGTACGTCGCCGTCGCGTCGGGCGGCGTGTGGAAGACCACGAACGCGGGCACGACGTGGACGCCGGTGTTCGACAACGAGGCGTCGTACTCGATAGGCACCGTCGTCATCGACCCGAAGAACCCGAACGTGGTCTGGGTCGGCACCGGCGAGAACAACGCACAGCGGTCGGTCTCGTACGGCGACGGCGTCTACAAGTCCGTCGACGGCGGACGCAGCTGGCAGAATGTCGGTCTCAAGCAGTCCGAGCACATCGGGAAGATCGTCATCGACCCGCGCAACTCCGACGTCGTGTACGTCGCCGCGCAGGGCCCGCTGTTCAACCGCGGCGGCGACCGGGGATTGTTCAAGACCACCGACGGCGGCAAGACGTGGAAAAAGATTCTTGACGGTGGCGAGTGGTCCGGCGCGAGCGATGTCGTCCTCGACCCGCGCAACCCCGACGTGCTCATCGCGACGACCTGGCAGCGGTTCCGGCGTCAGTGGGGCTACATCGCAGGCGGGCCGCAGTCCGGGATCTGGCGCTCGACCGACGGTGGCGCCAGCTGGAAGAAGTCGCAGACCGGCTTCCCGCCTAACGAGGAGCTCGGCCGCGTCGGCCTTGCGGTCGCTCCCGCGAACCCCGACGTCGTCTACGCCATCGCCGAAGCGGCGAACGCGCGGGGCGGGTTCTTCCGCTCGCGCGACGGCGGCGTGAGCTGGGAGCGCATGAGTGGCTACCAGGCGGGCGGCCTGTACTACAACGAGATCTTCGTCGACCGGGTGAACGTCGATCGCGTGTACGCGGTCGACGTGCAGGTCCAGATCACCGAAGACGGCGGACGCACCTTCCGGCGCCTCGGCGAGCGCAACAAGCACGTCGACAACCACGTCGTGTGGATCGACCCGGAGGATACCGAGCACCTGCTCATCGGCTGCGACGGCGGCTTGTACGAGACGTTCGACCGCGGGCAGAACTACCGCTTCTTCGCGAACCTGCCGATCACGCAGTTCTACCACGTGGACACGGACAACGCGCTGCCGTTCTATCGCGTGTTCGGCGGCACGCAGGATAACTTCTCGTTAGGTGGGCCGTCGCGGACGCGCACCGAGCACGGCATCACGAATGCCGACTGGTTCGTCACCGCCGGCGGCGATGGCTTCGTGTCGCGCGTCGACCCGAAAGATCCCAATACCGTCTACGCCGAGTCGCAGCACGGGAACCTGCAGCGCTTCAACCTGCTGACCGGAGAGTCCATCAACATCGTGCCGCAGGCCGAGCCCGGCGAAGAACCGCTCCGCTGGCACTGGGACACGCCACTCATCATCAGCCCGCACCTCGACAGGCGACTCTACTTCGCGTCCGACCGCGTGTATCGCAGTGACGACCGCGGCACGACCTGGCGCGCGATGAGTCCCGACCTCTCGCGCCAGATCGACCGCAACAAGCTCAGGATGATGGACCGCGTGTGGAGCGTGGACGCGGTCGCCAAGAACACGTCGACCTCCTTCTACGGCAGTGTCGTGACGTTCGCCGAGTCGCCAGTGAAGGAAGGGCTGTTGTTCGCCGGTACGGACGACGGGCTCATTCAGGTCAGCGAAAACGGCGGCCAGAGTTGGCGAAAGATCGATCACGTCGCGGGAGTCCCGGACACGACGTTCGTGTCTCGCGTGACACCGTCGCAGTTCGACGCGAACACGGTCTACGCGTCGTTCGACAACCACAAGTCGGGCGACTACAGGCCGTACGTCGTCAAGAGCACCGATCTCGGGAAAAGCTGGACGTCGATCAGCAGCAACCTGCCCGAGCGCGGTACCGTGTACGTGGTGATCGAGGATCATGTCGATCGCAACCTGCTGTTCGCAGGCACCGAGTTCGGGCTCTACGTCACGACGAACGGCGGCCAGCGGTGGACGCGACTCCGTGGCGGGCTCCCCACGATCCAGGTGCGCGACCTGGCGATCCAGAAGCGCGAAGACGACCTGGTCGTGGCGACGTTCGGCCGCGGCTTCTACATCCTCGATGACATCTCACCGCTCCGCGCGCTCACGCCACAGGTCATCGCGCGCGAGGCGACGCTTCTGCCGGTGAAGCGAGCGTCGATGTACGTCCTCTCGAGCCCGTTAGGCGGAACCGGGGCGAGCTTCCAGGGCGCCTCGTTCTACCTCGCGCCGAACCCGGCGCCCGGGGCCGTATTCACCTACTATCTCAATCGCGAGCTCCGCAGCCGTCGCGCTCGCCGACAGGCCGCTGAGCGAGATGCGGCACGCAGCGGCAAGGATATCACCTATCCGGCGTGGGACTCGCTCAAGGCCGAGGACCGGGAGGAACCACCTTCGATCATCCTCACGGTGCGCGATCCGGAAGGTCGCGTCGTCAGGCGCCTAACGGGGCCGACGACCGCCGGCGTCCAGCGCGTGACGTGGAACCTGCGGTACCCGACGCCGAATCCGCCTGGTGTCGCAAGCGGAGGCGGTGGAGGAGGCGAGGGCGGCGGTAGCAGCGATCCCGAGCAGGAAACGCCGTTCGGCGGTGGCGGCCCGTCGGGGCCCCTGGTGGTGCCCGGTCGGTACTCCGTCTCCCTCGCGAAGCGCGTCGACGGCGTGCTCACGACTGTCGGCGAGCCGCAGACGTTCACCGTTGCGCCGCTGGATTCGGGCGTGACGCCGCGGTCCCCGACGGTCGTCGCCTTCCAGCAAAAGACGGCGGCGCTGCAGCGCGCGCTCCTGGGCGCGAACGCGGTCGTGAACGAGACGATGGGTCGCATTCAACTGCTGAAGCGCGCGATTCAGGAGACACCCACCACCGACGACAAGCTGGGTACGGAGGTCCGTCGGATCGAAGCGCAGCTTCGCGAGATTCAGACGACGCTCTCCGGCGATCCGACCCGTGCGCGACGTCAGGAGCCGACGCCGCCCTCGCTGCTCAACCGGGTGAACGGGATCGCGAACAGCCTCTGGTCGAACACGATGGAGGACGCGACAGCGACGCAGAAGCGACAGTATGAGATAGCCGCCGGCGAGACGGGCGGGCTGCTGGATCGCCTCCGCACGCTCGTCGAACAGGACCTCAAACGCGTCGAGGATCAGGCCGAGACCGCGGGAGTGCCGTGGACGTCCGGTCGCGTGCCCGTCTGGAAGCCGTAGCGAACCAGGAACTCGGTCATGGCCATTACACAGACACTCCGCCACGGCGCGTACATCGCGGCCGTGGCTGCCGCAATGCTTCCGGCGTCGGTCGAGGCCGCGCAGCAGCTGCCGACGGATGCGGACGTCCGTGCGATGCTCCTTCGGCGCGTCGCAACGGGGAAGAATCCCGGCATCGTTGTCGGCATTTATGAGAACGGAACGACGCGGATCATTGCGATGGGGCGGTCCAATGCGCCGAACGACTCGCTCGACGGCAATACCGTCTTCGAGATCGGTTCGATCACGAAGGTGTTCACGAGCACACTGCTCGCGGACATGGCCGCGCGACGTCTCGTTGCCCTCGACGATCCCGTCGCGAAGTATTTGCCCGCGACCGTCCGCGTCCCGTCGAGGAACGGTCGGTCGATCACCCTGCTCGACCTCGCAATACAGCACTCGGGTCTTCCTCGACTGCCCGACAACATGAAGCCGGCAGATCCGGACAACCCGTACGCCGACTACACTCGCGACCAGATGTACGAGTTCCTCTCGCGCTACGAGCTGACACGAGATCCCGGCGCCACGTTCGAGTACTCGAATCTCGGCGTCGGCCTGCTCGGTGACGCGCTCTCGCTCCGAGCGGGAACAAGCTACGAAGCGCTCGTCGTCGACCGCCTTCTCGAGCCGCTCGGCATGCGGGACACGCGTATCACCCTCACGCCGATCATGCGCGCGCGTCTGGCCCGTGGGTACGACGCGCGTGGCTTTCCGACTAAGAACTGGGACCTTCCCGCATTGGCGGGCGCGGGTGCGCTGCGATCCACGGTGAACGACATGCTGCGATTCGCAGCAGCAGCCCTCGGTGAACCAGGAACGCCGGCCGCGGTCGCGTCGGCACTCGCCGATGCGGAGCGACCGCGGCGGGCGGTGGGCACTGACGGAACGGCGCAGATTGGCCTGAACTGGTTCACGTTTCGAACCGGTCCAGTGGAGATCGTCTGGCACAATGGCGGAACCGGGGGTTATCGATCGTTCCTCGGCCTCGACAAGGCGCGACGGCGCGCGGTGGTCGTGCTCACGAACTCCACGAATAGCGTCGATGACGTCGGGCGCCATCTGCTCGATCCCACGCTACCGCTCCTCGACGCCGCACGTTAGGCGGAGGTCAGGGACTGGGGACTGGGGACTCGGCAAGGAGCCTTCTACCGGCGAGGAGGTCTCCTCAGCGCTAATGGCATCCCAGCCGAGTCCCTAGTCCCCAGTCCCCAGTCCCCATGGGCGCGCTGTGCGCTGCGCCATACTGTCACGGATCGCCGCTGCCAGGCGCCGAGCAGCGGCGAACATCGTCGCGCGATCGACGTGCGCGTAGCCGAGCAGCACGCCCGGGCGGCTCGCACCTCGACCAACCGCGAACGCTGACAGGGGGATCGCGTCTACGCCTCGGCCGCCGGCTCGGCGAGAGACGTCCGCGTCATCGACCTCGGGTGGGAGCCACCCCACCAGATGCATGCCGGATCCCGCCGGGGCAGCATTCACGAGGTCGACGCACTCCGCGCGCAACGCGTCGATGAGGTCCTGCTGCCGCTCCGCGTACACCGAGCGCATACGGCGCACGTGCCGCTCGAAGTGGCCGTCACCGATGAAGTCGGCGAGCACCATCTGCTCGAGGATGGCTTGCTGCGTTCCCGCGAACTGGCGTGCGGCCGCAATAGCCGGCACGAGCGAAGACGGGGCGATCACGAAACCGATGCGGAGCGCGGGAAACATGACTTTGCTGAACGTCCCCACGTACACCACGCGCCCATCCCGGTCGAGCCCCTGCAGTGCCGTGAGCGGGCGACTCACGTAACGGAACTCGCTGTCGTAGTCGTCCTCGACGATCCACGCGCGCATCTCGGCGGCAGCCGCCAGCAGCTCGAGTCGGCGCGAGAGCGACATCGTCACGCCGAGCGGGAACTGGTGCGACGGCGTGACGTACATGAGCCGCGCTGCCGGCGCACCGACGCGCCCCGCCGCGACGCTCACGCCGTCCGCGTCCACCGGCACACCGGTCACGCGCAGGCCGGCTCCGATGAGCGCGCCTAACGCGCCGTGGTACCCCGGGTCCTCCATCCACGCCGAGTCGCCAGGGTCCGTCGCGACCCGCGCGACGAGGTCGAGCCCCTGCTGCGACCCGCCCACGATGACGACCTGGTCTGCCGTGCACGTCACGCCGCGAGAAACCGCGACGTAGCGCGCGACCGCCTCACGCAGCGGCCGGTTGCCTAACTAGTCGGCGTAGCCGGCCACGGCCGGTCCCATGTCGCGGCCCCGGGCCGCGACGAGCCGACCCCATATCGTCCACGGGAACAGGTCGAGCGCCGGCACTCCCGGCGCGAACGCGATCGTCCCCTCGGTGATCGACGACTTGTGCCCGGCGTGCTCGGCCAGCAGCGCCCCCCTCGCCGACGGCGCATTGGCCGACGGTGGCGCGATCACGCGCAGTGCCGGGCGTGCTCGCGCGTGCATGAGGTGGTCGGGCAGCGTGTGACTGACGCGTGTACCACGCCCGACCCGGCTCTCGACGTACCCCTCGGCCACGAGTTGATCGAACGCCGTGACCACCGTGTTGCGTGACACGCCGAGGTCCACTGCCAGCGCGCGGGTCGATGGAAGCCGCAGGCCGCCCGTGAGCCGCCCGGCCAGAATCCCATCGCGCAGCGCCCGATAGATCTGGCGCGACAGTGGGTCGCTCGCCCTCGGATCGAGCGCGATCAGAACCGGGATTCCCTCCGGAGCGCGCCGCCGCGTCATGCGGCGGATGATGCGCGTTGTGACGCGATCACGGAAGCAACGTCTCCGCCCGACCGCTCGGAATCGGACGGCTGCGCGATTCGCCGTGCGAGGTCACGCACCCGCGCGTCGCTCATGGACTCCGCCGCAAAGTGACGCCCCAGGCGATCGAGCGCCGATGCCCACAGTCCCATGAGCCATGCGGCCTCCCGGCGACTCGCGATGGATCGATGAACCAGCCGGAGCTCGGACTGCTCGCGTCGTTCGCCGAAGGCGACGTCGAGCAGGGATCCGTGGTCGCTTGCGTTGTGATGGATCCAGGTGAACGAAACGAATTCGTCGGGCCGAAGCTCCCTGACTGTACCGGTGATGACGTGGATCGTCGGACCTTCGGCAAGCTCCAGCCGGAATGCCCCGCCAGGGCACGGCACCAGGAGGGCCCGCGACCGGGCCCGGAGGCGCAACCAGGATTCCCATGCGGTTCGCCTGGTCCATGCGGCGAACAGCTCGTTTCGCGACGCCGGGAACACTCTCCGGACACGGATGCGAAGGCGCTGGTCGGCGGCTACCGTTCCGGGCGGCGCACACTCGAGCAGGGGACGATCATCGATGGCGAACGGGGTCGGCGAGCTCTCGAACGACTCCTGGGTCATTGGCGCCTCCGATCGGGGGTATGGCACCTAACGCCGCTGGCGCGGCGGGCCAATTGGTCGACGATCGTGGCGTTTCACGGGCGAGACCAGATCCAATCAGGTCTCGGACAATGCGTCCAACAAGCGACGGCTTCCACGCAGCTGCTGGCTGGTTGCCGACGGCTGCGGGCTACTGCTTCGAGCTGCGAGCTGCTGCTATTAGCGCAACGAGCCCGACCCAGACGGCCAGTCGTGAGTCAGGAGTCGGAAGTCTTCAGGCCGAGTCCCCAGTCCCCAGTCCCCTAGTCCCCGCTTCCCGGAACCAAGTCCCGGCCGATCTCTTGGATCTGCGCCGCGTGACGCGCTTCGTGCGTGCCGATGAATGTGAACCATTGATACGCGTCGAGCACGCCGAGGACGGGGTGCGGGTGGCTGACGGCACCGAGGCTCAGCCCGTCGTGCGAGACAATGAGCTCGCGCAGGTTCGCGCGGGTTTTGTCGAGCGCAGCCAGGGCCATCGCGGAATCCATCTCGCCGCGCGGAAGGACTCGGTCGCCCGCCGTGATGCGCCGCCGGCGGTCGAGAACGAAACGATCGAGTGAGTCCGTGACCCGACCCGACTCCCGCTCCGGGCCGAGCGCGCCGGTCATTCGCGCCTCCGCCAGCCTGGCCGCGAGGAGACGGGTGAGCTGCTCCTCGACTCGGCCGAGATGCTCGAGCACCTCCGCGACGGACCAGCGGTCGGCAGCGGGACGCATTTCGCGAAGTGGCGAGGGAACAGCGTCGACCGCCGCGTGAAGGGCGGCGCGGTTCTCCTCGAGGTGGCGCAGTAGTTCTTCGGTGCGTGGATGCATCCGGAAAAACTACTGGGGCGCGGTCAGAATTCGCGCCGCTTCATCTCCTTGAAGAACTGCTCGCGCTCCACTTCGATGTCGCCATCTTCCTCGGTCGTGCCGCGCGTGGCGGCCAGCGTGGGATCGTACTTGCGCGTCTGCTTCGCCTTCGCGGCCTTCTCGACCTTCGCGACGTTCTTCCGGATCAGCTTCGCGAGCTGCTTGTCGTCCACGACAACCTCCTCCTGGGTGAAATCGATCCGACGTGCATGAATATGTGTCGGTACGCGCGCGGTGCCTATTCGGCGTGCCTATTCAATAGACGAGAGGAGGCGCTTCGGAGCCACAAGCCGGTATGCCTCCTTCATGAGCTCGCCGATCTCGCCCCAGTCGGGGTTCCCGTCGAGCCGCACGCCGATCCAGCCGCTGGGGCCTACATAGGGCGGGACGAAGAATCGGTTCGGGTCGGCCTGGACCATGAGGGCCTGATTCCCGGGCGCGGCTTTGCACCAGACGGCTGGCCTGCCGCCGCCATGATGGTTCCCGGCGTGCGCGTACATCGCGAACAGCTTGTTGCGGACGCGGAACGTCGGCTCGCCCCATGCCTCGACCTCATGAGCCTCGGGCAGGGCGAGGCAGAGCTTCCTGAGCCGTGCAAGTGGACTTGGCGGCATGGCGGCGGTGCGATACGTGGCTCAGCGAAGTCGCGCGAACAACGCGCCGATGTAGGCGACATCAGCACGATCTTGAACGGTGCCAGCAGTCGATGGTACCACTCGCGGCTCACGAACACCGCGACCACGGACGTGGTGATGAACAGCACGTGCGCGCCGAGGTTGAGCGAGCCCGGGAGCGAGCCACTCACCACGACATCCTTCACGAGACTCACGACGAGCAGCAGCACGAGGAGCCCAAAAAACCACTTGGCGTGCGCGAAGTAGTTCGCGCGCAGATCCGCGCTGGTCTCTGGCCCCAGGTCCGGCAGCACGAGCGCGGCGAGGAGCGAGAGGACGAGTGGCTGCAGCAGCACCACGAAGAATTGTGCGAAGCTCCACTGGAGATGGTTGCGGAGCCCGAACATCGCCCACCAGGTCTGCACGTGGATGACGAGGAGGAGCGCGACCCACGCGAGTGTGGGTGAGTAGACCTTGATGCGCTCTCGTGCCTGAATAAGTCTGCCGAGGCCCGTCACCAGCTGCGTGATCCCGAGGCCGAGAATGATCGAGATCAGGACGGACAGATAGCTGAAAGCGTCCATCTCCGGACGTTCGCGCGGCAGGCGCGTCAATTCAAGATCGGCCCGGAGTGGACGCCTCGTTTGAAACTCTAGCCCGCACGGCCTCGCGTGATGTTGACGAGCTCCTTCGCTCCATCATCGCGTACGATCTGGATGCTGCTGACGAACCCGTCGGACTCCTCGACGGCCCACACCTCGCGCGGGTTGAACGCGCGGTGATCGCCCGACCCCAGCTCGAGCTCCAGCGCGTTCGTGTGCGGGTCATAGTCGACGCCAAGGAGCCGCACCTTGCTCGCCAGATGCTGGTCTCCCAGGTCCGGCCCGACCACCTCGACGTCCGCCGCCCCGGGCGAATCCGGCATCAGGAATTTCTTGCTGAACGCGTCGAAGTATCGGGTCAGTTGGTCGCGCGCAATTCGTTTCGTCTCGGACATGAGCGGTCTCCTCGCTGGTGCGATGCCCTGGCGAGGGGCGCAACTAGAATGCCGTCGAGTCGAGCGCCATCACCGGTGCCGCGCCCGCATCGATTCGCGCCGCGAGCGACTGCGTCTCTGGCAAGAGCTTTGTCACGAAGAACTCCGCTGTGGCCCGCTTCGTCGCCGCGACGCCGGCGGAGCCTGCCTTCGACTCGCCGATCGCCGCCATCCGCGCCCACATCCACCCGACCGCGACGAGACCGAACAATCGGAGATAGTCTGCCGCCGACGCGCCGATCTCATCCGGGTTCTTCGCGGCGCGCGCCATGGTCGTCGCGGTGACGCGCCCGAGCAGCCCCACCGCCTCGCGCACCGGCTCGACGATCGCGCCCAGCGCGGGACGCGCCGCGAGGGCGGCGAGGTCGCGTTCCACGGTCGCCACGAACCGACGCACCAGGCGCCCGTTTCCGTCCGGCACCTTCCGCCCGAGCAGGTCCATCGCCTGTACGCCGTTGGTGCCCTCGTAGATCTGCGCGATGCGCGCGTCGCGAACGAATTGTTCCATCCCGTATTCGCGAATGTATCCGTGCCCGCCGAAGCACTGCAGCGCGAGGTTCGTGATCTCGAAGCCGATGTCGGTACAGAACGCCTTGATCACGGGCGTCATGAGCGCCACAAGATCCGCGGCCTCCTCGCGCTGCTCGGCGTCGGGGTGCCGCTCCTCGATGTCGATCAGCGTGCCCACCCAGTACGTCAGCGCGCGCATGCCCTCGATGTGCGCCTTCATGGTCATCAGCATGCGGCGCACGTCGGGGTGCACGATGATCGGGTCCGCATCGGCGTTAGGCAGCGCCGGGCCCCGGGCGGATCGACCCTGCAGGCGCTCCTTCGCGTACGCCACGGCGTTCTGATAGCTCACCTCCGCGAGCCCGAGCCCCTGCATGCCGACGCCGAGCCGCGCGCCGTTCATCATGGTGAACATGGCGCGCATGCCCTTGTGCGGCTCGCCGACCAGCCAGCCGCGCGCGTTCTCGAAGTTCATGACGCACGTCGCGTTCGCCCTGATCCCCATCTTGTGCTCGATGGAGCCGCAGGTCACGCCGTTAGGCGACCCGGCGGCGCCCTCGTCGGTGGGAAGCCGCTTCGGCACGAGGAACAGGCTGATGCCCTTCGTGCCCGCCGGAGCGTCGGGCAGTCGCGCGAGCACGAGGTGGATGATGTTGTCCGTGAGATCGTGCTCGCCGGCCGAGATGAAGATCTTCGTGCCGGTGACGAGATAGGCGCCGTCGCCCGCGGGGACGGCGCGCGTGCGAATCATCCCGAGGTCGGTACCGGCGTGCGGCTCGGTCAGGCACATGGTTCCCGTCCACGACCCGTCAACGAGCCGAGGGAGAAAGCGCCGCTTGAGCTCCTCGTCTCCCCAGCGCTCGAGCGCGCCGACGGTGCCGTGCCCGAGCAGCGGGTACATGCTGAAGGACAGGTTGGAGGAGCAGAGCAGCTCGTCGAGGACGACGTGCGCGATCTTCGGCAGTCCCTGGCCGCCGTAGTCCGGCGGCGCCACCATCGCCGTCCAACCGCCGTTGATGAAGGCGGCGTAGCCCTCGCGAAACCCGCGCGGCGTGCGCACGGCGCCGCGCTCGTAGTGGCAGCCTTCGGCGTCGCCCGCCTGGTTGAGCGGCGCGAGCACCTGCTCGCAGAAGTTGGCGGCTTCCCCGATGACGTCGATGAGGAGGTCGGGTGTCGCATCGGCGTAGCCCGGCAGCGCGGCGAGCTGGCC
Organism: Gemmatimonadota bacterium; assembly: GCA_046725585.1. Taxonomy (GTDB): domain Bacteria; phylum Gemmatimonadota; class Gemmatimonadetes; order Gemmatimonadales; family Gemmatimonadaceae; genus JAJKIV01. The sequence goes on from JBKOYV010000049.1 coordinate 48,773, forward strand.
CACGTCGAGCAGGTCCTCGAGCACGAAGCGGATGTCCGCGAGTGGGGCTTTATACGACGGCATGGACCTAACGTTGGAGGAAGTCGTGCTATGAGGAGACTGCCACGGGCAACTCGAACGCCCTCCACCAGGACGCCCGGCGGGGCGTCGCCGTCATTCGGCGACGCCGTCCGGTTCGCCGAAAGCTACAAGCGTGACGCTCGCCTGACCGCCAGGTGGCGGACGGACCCGTCCGCCGCTCGTTAGGCACCGCCGGCGCCCGGGCCCCCGGGTTCGGCCGGGTACGTCGCCGCCGGACGTCAGCGCCCCCGTGCGGCAGACTCACGGGGGGGCACCGAGGGCCCGCGCGCGAACCCCTGACCGGGCAGCCGGTTACTGTCGAGTTCACCGGTTCTTGACACCCCGCTGGTCGGCAGTTATGAAGGTCTGGCTGCTGGACCTCCCTCGACGCACGTCTGGCGGCCAGGCGTTGTGCGAAACAATGCAGGCGGCTTTCTCCCCGCGCTCGGGAGGGTCGTACGCGGCTGCTTCTTGGCTTGGTGTTGCTGAGTGGCTCGTCGTTAGCGTGCTCGGGCACCCCCTTAGTGGGGCAGACCGAGCGGTCTGCGCCTGCGCCTGCATCTGCGCCGGATCAGGTCTACCTGATCATCCGCAGCGACGACGCCGGGATGAGCCACAGCGTGAACATGGCGCTCGAGCGACTCATCGAAACCGGCATGCCGGTGTCGGTCTCCGTCATGTTCCCCACTCCCTGGTATCAGGAGACGGTGGAGCTGCTGAAGCGCCATCCCGCGGTCGCTGTCGGCATTCATCTCACGCTCAACTCGGAGTGGAAGAACTATCGGTGGGGCCCCGTGCTGGGCCGCACCGCCGTGCCGACGCTCGTGGATGCCGACGGCTACTTCTTCCCGTCATCCGAAGCGCTCTATCAGAACCACCCGGACCTCAAGGAGGTCGAGAGCGAGCTTAGGGCACAGATCGACCGCGCGAAGAAGAGTGGCCTCAAGATCGACTACGTCGACTTTCACATGGGCACGGCCACTCGATACCCCGAGTTCCGTGAGATCACCGAGCGACTCGCGCGCGAGTTCGGGTTCGGGATGTCGACGTACTTCGGGGAACCGGAATACGACCCGCAATACCGCGCCACACCCGCCGACAAGACCGACAGTCTGGTCGCCATGGTGGGCCGTCTCACGCCGGCTTTCAATCTCGTCGTCACCCACGTCGGGATCGACGGCCCGGAGCTTGGCGCGCTGCTCGACATGAACACCGACGGCGGGCTCGCCGACATGAGCAAGAATCGGCAGGGGGAGCTCGACGCCCTGACTTCACCCAGATTCCGCGAGGCGCTGAAAGACCACCACGTCCAACTCATCACGTATCGGCAGCTGATCGAGAAGCAAGGCCTGAAGGCCATGAAACGGCCCGAGGGATGACCACGCAGGAGCCCTACTGGAGGAGCGCTATGGAGACGATGCCGGGTAAGCATTCTTTTCCGAATCGCCGTCTTCACCGCCTATGGGCGGTGGGCCTGAGTTTCGTGATGGCGTTGGTAATGACTGGAGCCGTCCGCGGCACTGCATTGGCCCAGGAGATTTCCGTCACCGGAACCGTAACCGAAAAGGGAGGTTTCCCACTTCGCGGAGTAACGGTGCGGGTCACCGGGTCACCCGCGACGGCGACCACGAACGCGTATGGGAAATACACGATACTGGCTCCATCAAACGGCGAGCTGACATTCACCCTCATCGGGCAGAAGCCCGGCAAGGCCGCCATCGGCGGCCGCACGACGGTCGACGTCACGCTCGAGCGGATTTCCTTCCTCGAGGAGGTGGTCGTCACCGCCTACTCGGAATCGCAGAAGCGTAGCGAGATCACGGGTGCCGTCTCCGGCGTCAACGTGGAAACCGTGCAGCGACAGACCGGGGCAAGCGTCCTTCAGCGTCTCGATGCCGCCGTCCCTGGAGTGACGGTCGACGCGAGTGGCTCGCCCGGTTCGCGAAGCACCGTGAGAATCCGCGGCGTCAGCTCGTTCCAGAACAACGACCCGCTCTACATCGTCGACGGTGTCGCGCTTCAGGACTCGTACATCAACTGGCTCAACCCTAACGACATCCAGTCGATCCAGGTCCTGAAGGACGCTTCGGCGGCATCGATCTACGGCGCGCGAGCCAGCAACGGCGTCGTGATCATCGAAACGACGAAGCGCGGATCGAGTGGCCCGCCGAAGACCACCGTGAGAGTCAGGAGCGGTGTCGCCTCGCCGACACGGGGCTATGACGACATCCTCATGCTCAACGCGCTCTCGTACTACGACGTCGTCAAGCAAAGCTACCTGAACGCCGGCTACCCCATCGATTCCGTTCCGAGCAACGTCTTCGGGAACCCGAACAGTCCGTCGGTGCCGACGTACATCTGGCCGAACAACTGCGGACCAAAGGAATCGCCGGGCGTCTGCAGTAACGTCGACCCGAACTCCTATAGCTACCCCAGCAACCTGATCATGCCGGGCAGCAACGGGACGAACTGGTGGAAGGAGGTATTCCGCCCGGCGTACGTCGGGGACTACAACGTGGACGTCACCGGCGGCAGCCAGGAAAACGCGTACCTGGTTTCCGCCAACTATTACGACCAGGGCGGCACGGCCAGGTACAATCGCTTCGGGCGCGGGAGCCTTCGCGTCAACACGAGCTTCCAGAGGAACAAGTGGAGCTTTGGCGAGAACCTCGCGGTCTCCACGGAGCGACACTACGGCGGCCTGCCGGACGATCCGACCAACTACGCAGAGGACGGCATCCTCGGCAAGAACATTCTGATGCAGCCGGTCGTGCCGGTCCGCGACATCGCTGGCAACTTCGCCTCCGGCAAAGCGGTTGGCCTCGGCAACCAGAGCAACCCGCTCAAGTTCGCCTGGGCACACAAGGACGACATCTCGAAGAACGACCGCCTCTTCGGGACTGTGTTCGCGGGGTACGACATCAACCCACGGTTCGCGCTCCGAACGCGGCTCGGGTTCAACAGGCTGCAGGGTGAATACACGCAGTTCAACCCGATCACCCCCGAGAACTCCGAGCCGCAGACCTCGAACAGCATGTTCGAGAACCAGCGCGACATCAGGGATTGGGGGTGGAGCAACACGCTCAAGTACATCCAGAACTTCGACAAGCATGGCGTCTCGGTGCTCGTGGGCCAGGAGGTCAGCAAGAGCACCAACCGGTTCATCCAGGGGCAGATGAATAGCCTCATCGCCACGGACGTGAACTCCCGATACCTGCAGGATGTGTTAGGCGATGCCTCGACGAAGACCGTCTTCAGCACCGGCGGCGAGAACGCGCTGCTGTCGTTCTTTGGAAAGGCCGACTACAACTACGCGAACAAGTACATCGCGACGTTCACGCTGCGACAGGACGGTTCCTCGAACCTGGGTCCGGATCACCGGTGGGGAACGTTCCCGGCGGTGGGCCTCGGGTGGAGACTCTCCCAGGAATCGTTCATGAGGGACAACAAGACGTTCTCGGACGTCATGCTGCGGTTCGGTTGGGGGATCACCGGCAACCAGTCGATCCCCTCGGGACGCATCGTCTCGCAGTACAGCGGCACCCGCGGCGACACCTACTACGACATTACGGGAAGCAACAGCAGCGTCCTGGCCGGGTACCGGCTGACGTCGCTGGGCAACCCGGACCTCAAGTGGGAAGAGAACAACTCGCTCAACGTGGGCGCGGATGTCACGCTCTTCAGCGGCAAGGTCGACGTCGTGCTGGATGTGTACCAGCGAAAGACGAATAACCTGCTCTTCGGTCCTCAAACCCCCGCCACCGCCGGCCTCGCAGATCCGCCGATTCTCAACGTCGGCAAGATGAAGAACACCGGCATCGACTTTTCCATCGGGCATCGATCGACATCGTGGTCGGTGAACTTCAACGGAAGCCACTACAGCAACGAGATCGTCTCCATCGATGGGTCTGCGGACTTCTTCTATGGTCCGATCACCACGCGCTACGGCAACCAGGTGATCAACCAGATCGGGCAGCCGATCGGGTCGTTCTACGGACTCATCGCGGATGGGTTCTTCAGGGATGCGGCGGACGTCTCTGGCCATGCGACGCAGGACGGTGCTGCGCCTGGGCGCATCAAGTTCCGCGACGTGAACGGCGACGGTCAGGTCACGCTGGCCGACCGCGCGATCATCGGCAACCCGCACCCGGATTTCACCGCCGGGTTGGACATGGGACTGTATCGCGGCAGCTGGGACCTGACCGCAACCGTGTTCGGGTCGTTCGGCAACGACATCTTCGACGTTCAGAAGGAGTTCTACGTGTTCCGGAACTTCTCCACGAACGTTCGGAAGGACCTGCTCTCCAAGTCGTGGACCCCCGAGAACCCGAACGCGAAGTACCCGCGACTCGACATCAACGACACCTTTAGCCACGCCATCTCGAGCTACTACGTCGAGGACGGCTCGTACGTGAGGCTCCGCAGCGTCCAGCTCGGATACAACGTCCCGTCGAAGTACGTCCGATGGCTGCAGGCCACGCGAGTGTACCTGCAGGCCGAGAACCTGTTCACCATCACCGGTTACGATGGGCTCGATCCGGCGCTGCCCGCCGCGCAGGTTACCGGGGCAGCCGGCGACATTCGCGATCAGTATCGGGGCGTCGACCGTGGCTCGTATCCGAGCAATCGGATGTTCAGCATCGGCCTGATCACCTCGTTCTGACCACCCTCACTTTGCGAAGGAAGGGGAGACGATGAAAATCGTATCGAAGCACCCGCTGGTCTTCGCGGTGAGTCTCATGGCCGCCGTTGGAGCCGGATGGGGGTGCAAGGATTTCCTGGAGAAGGCCTCCGAGCCACTGGGGACGCTGGACCAGAACACGCTCCTGAACAAGGCCGGAGTCGAAGGCAGTCTCATTTCCGCATACCGGATTCTGGACTGCACGAGCGCGTTTTCACCCGACTGGGGATGCGCCGCCAGCAACTGGGTGTGGGGCAGCGTCACGAGCGACGACGCCTACAAGGGGTCGGAGGCGAGCGACCAGCCTAACATCAATGACATTGAGGGGTACCACTGGGCGACGGGTGACGCTGAGACCTACCTGAACACCAAGTGGCGAGGGGTTTACGAAGGCGTAGTCCGCGCCAACCAGACATTGCGCCTGCTCAAACAGGTCCAGACGGAGAAGCCTGGCGAGATCAACGACACCGACGCCAAGGGCATCGAGGGAGAAGCGCTGTTCCTGAGGGCGCACTATCACTTCGAAGCATGGCGAATGTGGGGGAACGTTCCGTACTACCGCGACGATGACGAAGATTTCAAGAAGCCCAATCTGCAGTCGCCCGCGGTCGTCACCGAGATCCTGAAGGATCTCGATGCAGCGATCGCGGCCTTGCCGACCAGTCCGCGGAATGAGCAGATCGGACGAGCGGACCGGTGGACGGCCAAGGCCTACAAAGGCCGGGTTCAAGTGTATGCCGGCCAGTACGCCGCAGCCTTGACGACGTTGCGAGAGGTCAGGACCAGCGGGCCGTATGCGCTGGAAACGAGCTTCGATCGGGTATGGACGGGCTTCTCGGACTTCGCGAACGGCAAGGAAACGATCTTCGCGTATCAGGCCTCGGCGAACGATGGTGAGACCAACGGGAACAACGCGAACTACGGCGAGCGTCTGAACTTCCCGCATTCCGGCAGCCCGTTCGGTTGTTGCGGCTTCCATCAGCCGTCGCAGAACCTGGTGAATTACTATCGCGTCGATGGAGCCGGGCTTCCGCTGGCATTGTCGGATCCGAACTGGAACTCCAACAACGCCAACTTCACCTCTACGAACCTGGCTCCGGTCGATCCTCGTCTCGACTGGACCGTCGGGCGCGATGGCGTGCCGTACAAGGATTGGGGACCGCACGCGGCAGGCTGGATCAGGGCGCCAGCTTACGGAGGACCCTACAGCCCGAAGAAGAACGCGCACGAGAAAGCCAGCGGCGCCGAGAGCAGCGTGGGTTGGGTGCCGACGCAGCTGAACTCCGTGAACATTCACATCTTCCGCTATGCTGACCTGCTGCTGCTCCTGGCGGAAGCGGAGGTCGAGGCCGGCGTGGTGGAAAACGCGAGAACGATCGTCAACGAGATCCGGACTCGGGCTGGCAAGACTGCACAGGGTCCCGGGACCGATCGGGCGTCGATCGCGGTTCCGATCAACGATGCGAGGATCACCTGGGCCACGTACCGCATAGGCTTGTACACGACGCCGTGGACGCAGGCTGAGGGGCGAGAACGCGTTCGTGCGGAACGCCGCCTCGAGCTGGCGATGGAAGGACAGCGGTTCTTCGATCTGGAGCGGTGGGGAATCGCCGCGGCGACGCTCAACGCATACGTGGCGGTCGAGAAGAACCGGAGACTTTACCTCGCGGGTGCGGAGGCCTTCACGGCGCGCCATCGGTACTACCCGATCCCGGCGATTCAGATCGAGTTGAGCAAGGCGAACGGACAGAACACGCTGACGCAGAATCCAGGTTGGTAAGAACTACAGGCTGGTAGCTGGCCGCTGGTGCTGGTGGCTGGGTGACGCTGGTTGAGGTCACCCAGCCTTTTTTAATCACGGTTGACGCTGTCTTTCGCCACGCCCAAAATCAAAGACCTAACGCGGATTAGAAACCGATGACGCCGATGTTCGCGGATTCGCTCCGAGGGCATTGACGGCTCCGACGGCGGCGTCCGGTCTCTCACCCATTTTTTTTGTTCAAGGCCTCGGGAAGCTCCTGAGTCCCGAGGTCGTTTTCATTCTCTCATTGCGGCTCGTTGCGAGTCGCATCCGCCCCGCTTTGGGGACAGACTGGTGAGCGACTCGATCGTGGAACTCCGGATGGCTGCCCGTCTTGGAGGACAGTTCCGGCGCCACGAGCCGGGGTTCCCTGCTTAACGGCCTCGGGAGGCCATTACGTCCCGGGGCCGTTCACCAAGAAAAAAAGGATCCGTACGCGGTGGTCGGAGGGTTCAATGCCCTCGGAGCAAATCCGCGAACATCGGCGTAATCGCTCTCGAAATCCGCGTTAGGTGTTGTCGTTACGGAGCCGTCCCAACCTCGATGCGAGGACTGCGACGCGATCCGTGTGAGCTTGTAGGGGGTCAGACCCTTCGGTCCCGACCGCAACTCACGGGCTCGGACTGCGCGAAGGGCGGACGCCGAACGCCTGAAGGGAATCACCAGTGTTGGCGACGAGCACCAGCTTGCCCGCAGGCGTGGTGACGAGGGCAAGACCATCCACGTTGAGCGGCGCCAGGAACCCGCTCTCGCTCGCTCGCACGGGGACGAAGCGGCCCTTTCCATCGCCCTTGAGCCACAGTCCGTTCCCCGCATCCGCCCGCGGCGTATTCGGCTCGGCGTCGTAGATGTTGCCCGCAACGATCAGGTCGAGGTGACCGTCGCCATCGACGTCGGTGGGCACGATCGCCTTGATGGGCGCGATCTGCGCGAGGTTCGGGAGCGGCAACGCGGAGAACTTCCCATTCCCGTCGTTGTGGAAGTACATGCTCGCGAACGTGTCCACCTGGTAGTGGAGCGCCTTCTGCAGCGCCGCCTGGCCGAACGCATCGCGGACAGAAACGCTCGCGAACGAGCCGTACGTGTGGTAGCGCGAACCGAGCGGAGAGATCTCGGAACCTAACGACGCGAGCCCGGCGTACGGGTACTCCGTCCCGCCGATCTCCTGGGTGAGGATGATGTCCGTCGTGCGGTGTCCCGTGAAGTCGGCCGCGTAGACCACGAACTTCCCGTTGCTCGACGTCGTGTACGTGTAGTTCAGCCCGAGATTCCCGGCCACGAGGTCAGGGCGACCATCGTTATCGAAGTCACCGGTCGCGAGGCTGAACCACCAGCCCCTGAGCGAAGGAAGGCCGGTGGATCCCGTCACATTGACGAAGCGGGTTCCATCGTTTCGATAAAACTGGATCGGCATCCATTCTCCTGCGGTGACCAGATCGATCCGGCCATCGCCGTCGAAGTCGATCCACACCGCGTCGGTGATCATCCCAGCGGGTTGGGCCAGCTCCGGGAGCACCTGCGCGGTCACGTCCGTGAAGCGGCCGCCATCATTGCGGAGGATGTAGCTTCGCGTGGGGGACGGATAGCTCCTCGGCGTTAGGCGCCCGCCGACGAACAGGTCGGGCCTGCCGTCGCCCGTGAAGTCCGCGGCGCGAACGACGGCCGTGCTCGTCAGCATCACGGGCAGCGCCGCGGTATCTCTGACCAACCGCCCACCACCCCGGTTGATGTAAAGCCGATCCTGCAACAGGCGCGAGCTCGGGCCGAGTTGATAGCCGCCGCTCGCGACGTACAGGTCTGGCTTGGCGTCGCCGTTCGCGTCGAAGAACAGCGCGCCCCAGTCCTCGTACGACGTGTCAGTCGCCCAGGGTTGCGCCTGTGATGATACGGCGAAGCCACCGCTCTTTCGCTGAACGAAGAGCTGGCCCACGACACCCGATCCGCCGCCCACGTAGACGTCCTCGAGGCCGTCGCCGTCGACGTCGCCAACGGCGAGCGGCGGACCGTGTCGCGACAGCATGTAAGGGAGGAGCGGCTGGACGCTATAGTCCATGAACGAGCTCACGCGATGCTTGTAGGCCAGCGCGCCTCTGGCGTCGACCGGCTCGAACACGTGTCGCTCGGTCGCCGGTGGTGCGAGGCTGGCTTCGCGCTTCCCCGTCGCGTCCTGCTGCCTGACGACAATAAGGCGGTCGGCATCGACGTTCGTCAGGACCTGGTGACGGCCGTCAGGCCACGTCACGTCCAGCGTGTCGGCGCGACGCGCCTGCCCCAGGCCGAAGTGGAGTCGGTCGTCGACCGACGACATGTATCCACGGTACGGCGTGGAGTAGAGATACTGTTTCCGGGTGCCGGCAGTGAGCGTTACCGTTGCCCCGATGCCGGCCGTACGCTGCCGAGGCGCTTCGCCCTCGAGCCGCACCGCTAGCCAGTGATGGGCGTCGTCGTTAGGCTCACCCCCGATGTTCTCGTAGACGAACGCTCTCGTATCGATGTTGTTCACGACGAGATCGAGGCGCCCGTCGTTGTTCAGATCGACGTAGGCCGCGCCGTACGAAAAGCTCGGCTGAGCAAGTCCCCACGCCACCGTCTTGTCCGTGAACGTCAGGTCACCGTCGTTCCGAAATACGTAGTTGGACTCCGCGTACGTCGGCAGCCGGTTCAGGAGGTCCAGCCCGACGCGACGCGAGTCGAGGCCCTTCCCGGTTCTCCGGACGGTGAACATGGCGGTCTGATAGTCCAGGTCGTTGACCGCCTTGGGATAGCCATTGCCGACGAAGATGTCCTTGTACCCGTCGTTGTCGAAGTCGGCGAACAGCGCGCTCCAGCTCCAGTCGGTATGCGCGACGCTGGCGAGGCGACCCACCTCGCTGAAGATCACGTCACCGTCCTTCGTGACGCCGTTGCTCATCTGCAGTGAGTTGACGGAGTAATCGTCGCGGTACCCACGACTGCGCGACCGCATGAGTCGGCTCGGCGTCATGAAGCCGCTCGTGCGTTTCCGCCCGCTGAGCGCGTGCGGCGCCATGTCGACCTGGAGGATGTCGGGCCAGCCGTCGTCATTGAAGTCGGCGATGTCCACGCCCATGCCCGCATAGCTCGCGTGCTTGAGGTACCGGCCCGCCTTGTTCGTGAACGTGCCGTTACCGTTGTTGATATACACGACGTCGTTAGGCGCTCCGTCGTTGGACACGTAGATGTCCGGCCAGCCGTCGGCATTCAGGTCGCCGACCACGACGCCCAGCCCGTATCCCGGGTCCCGAAGGATGCCCGCTTCCTTCGACACGTTGGTAAACGACCCGTTGCAGGTGTTGCGATAGAGCTGGTTGTAGCTGCCCGGCGTCGAGTCGCGCATTGCGGCCGGGTTCTGGACCACCTCACCGCGCGAGAAGTCCGCCGGGGAGTTGTTGAGCAGGAAGAGATCGAGGCATCCGTCGCGGTCGTAGTCCAGAAACACCGCGTGAGTAGTGAAGCTGGTGTCGGCTATGCCGTATCGCGCCGCGGCTTCCGTGAACGTCCGGTTGCCATTGTTGATGAAGAGCTCGTTCGCTCGCTGCTCCGGCTTCGACCACGCAGGACCGGACACCGAGACGTAGATGTCCAGGTACCCGTCGTTGTTGATGTCCACCATCGTCGCGCCGGTTGCCCAGCGAGTCGTCTCGACGCCCGCGCGCTTCGTGATGTCCTCGAACCGCATGTCGCCCTTGTTCAGATACAGGCGGCTCGAGACCATGTTGCCGGCGAAGAAGATGTCCGGCAGGCTGTCGTTATCGATGTCCCCGACGGCGACGCCCGCGCCGTTGTAGACGTACACGTCGTTCTGGACGTTCACCGAGTCGTTCGTCGTGATGGTGTTGGCGAACGTGATGCCGGTCCGGGAGGGGCTCAGGAGCCTGAATACTGGCTGTTCCCGCTTCGTGGGGCGGCAGGCCGCCGACAAAAGCAGCACGATTGCCGCTGTAAACGGACGCGCTCGATACATGCCCTCAAGGTGCCGCTCTATCCGGCGTCAAGCTAGCGCCGCCTATCATTCGGACGCGGCCTCCGGAACCAAAACCCCAACACTTCGCTGGTTCATGCCGTATTCCGGCCGTAGGCTGTACCACTGATCGAATGAATCCGACCACCCACCGAACAAATCGAGCGCCTCGGCGTGTCCTCCCGCGATCGCGGGCGGCAGTCGTGGCGTTCGCGCTGCTCGGCCTGGTCCAGCTGTTCGTCGGGGCGGTGGTCCCCTTTGGCGAGGCCCGTGCGCCCTCCGGACTCGGTGCGCACATCGAGCAGCCGAGCGAGCGACGCCACTACGTTCACGACGAGGCGAACTGCTCGGCGTGCATTGCCCGGCATCTGACCAGCACGGCGCCGCTGGCGGCGCCGGCGCCCATGGTTGTCGTCGGGTTCGTCGCGCCGCCGGCCGCGCGCGCGTTCGTACCCGACGCAGACCGCCGCGGCCCCCTCACCGCCCGGGCGCCACCCACGCCCCAACAGCTCAGCTGACCTCGGCGCCCGCGTTTGCGGGTAGCCCACGAGCGCCATTGCACCGCCGTGCGACGAGCGGGCTGCCGCCGTACTCGTTAGGCCGAGCGACTCGAGACCTGGACGGTAATTCGACCCGATGCGGTGACGGACACGACGTCACCGTGTCGGCTCCCTTCGGTCAACGGGCGTGGGCATGGATCATCGGTTTGGTTCTCCTTCATTCGCGGACGTCGCGCATCGGCTGATCGCTGCGACGATCCTCTCGCTCCTCGCGAGCCGCACGACGAGCGCGCAGCAGCGCGACACGACGACACAGGTGCTACGCGTCACTCGCGAGCAGGCGATGCGTCAGGCGCTCGCGCGAAACCCGACGCTCGCGGTCGCTCGCGCACAGGTGGCGCAGGCACAGGCTCGCGTCACGCAGGCGTTCGCGCTTCCGGAACCGTCGTTCGGCGCGAGCGTCGTCGGGCAGACCGGGGCGTTTCGGCCGCATTCGGGGAATGAAACCGACCTCTCGCTCGGTATTACGGTCCCGTTCCCAACCAAGATCCTGCTGCAGGGTCGGGCCGCTCGCGGCGAGCTGGGAAGCACCGACGAGGCATATACGCTCCAGCGACAGCTCGTGGTCTTCCAGACGAACCAGGCGTACGACTCGCTGCTCGTGTCGCTCAAGCACCGTCAGGATCTCGAGGAAGCGCGGAAGCTGTCGCAGGACTTCCTGGACAAGACGCAGGCGCGCTACAACGCTGGCACCGTGGCGAAGCTCGACGTGATCAAGGCACAGGTGGCCGTCGCGCAGGCCGAGAACGACCTGATCGCGAACGAGCGTGGTGTTGCCAACGCGCGCGCGGGGCTCAACCGGATGCTGGGCCGCGTGCTCGGCGCGTCGATCGAGGCGGCCGACAGCCTGACGATTCCGTCGGCGCCGCCGGATTTCGCCGAGCTTGAGGCGATGGCGATGTCGCGGCGACCGGAGCTGCGCGGGCTCGCGAGCGAGCAGGCCGGTGCGCGCGCGTCGCAGAAGTTGGCGCAGCACTATCTGCTGCCTGACCTCGACCTGAGCGTCACGAAGAGCCGGCTGTACGGCGAGCCCTTCGAGTACGAGACGGGCATCGGGTTCAGTCTCCCCATCTTCTTCTGGCAACATCAGCGCGGCGAGGTGGCGGAGGCGCGGTATCGCGCGAACGAGCTGGACGCGCAGTATCGCGACATGGCGGCGCAGGTCGGTGAGGACCTGCGCAACGCGTACGCGACTGCATCGACGTCGCTGCGTCAGGCGATCTACATCCGCGACCAGCTCGTGCCGTCAGCGCGCGAGGCGTATCGCATCGCGTCCACGAGCTACTCCCTCGGCGGGTCATCGGCGCTCGAGGTGATCGACGCCCAGCGGACCCTGCTCGACGCGCAAACACAATACGCCGCGGCATTGGCCGCGGTGAACGACGCGATCGCCGATCTCGAGCGCGCGACCGGCGCGCCTCTATCGTCAATCTCCCGCGGAGGGTCCAATGCGCGGTAATACCATGGCGTGGGGAGTTGGCGCGGGGCTCACCGCGCTCACACTGACGTTAGGCGGCTGCACGAGCACCGGCGCCGAGGCGGACGAAGCGCGATCCAGCGCCTCGGCCGAATCCGCTGCCGCCGTTTCGCCGGCGGGCGACACCAGCGCCGCCCGCCCAGTGACGGTCCCGACCGAGCAGCTCGAGCGCCTGCATGTCGAGCCCGTGACGCAGACGAGCTTTCGCCCCACGATTCAGGTGACGGGCACGGCGCAGTTCAACGCGGATGTCTCGACCCCGGTGATTGCGCCCATCTCGGGTCCGGTGATGCGGATACTCGCCGACGTGGGCACTGCGGTACGCCGAGGCCAGGCGATGGCGCTCGTCTCGTCGCCGGACTTCGCGACAACGGTCGCCGACTTCCGAAAGGCGCAGGCCGCGTACGCGCAGGCGAAACGCGTCGCCGACCAGGACGAGCAGCTCTGGAAGAACGACGCGATCGCGAAGCGCGACCTCGAGCAGGCCGAGACCGATGCCGCAGCCGCAGCCGCCGACCGCGACGCGGCGCTGCAGCAGCTCCGCGCGTTAGGCGTGGACGAGGCGTCGATCGACGCGCTGCGTGACGGCAAGGGCATGCCCGCGCTGCAGGGAGCGATTCGCGCGCCGATCGAGGGCACGGTCGTCGAGCGCCTCATCAACCCGGGGCAGCTGCTCCAGGCTGGATCCACGCCGGCGTTCACGGTCGCGGATCTCGCGACCATGTGGGTGCAGGCCAACGTGTTCGAATCGGACCTCGCGTCGGTGCAGATCGGCGACCGCGCCGAAGTCACGACGACGGCGTCGCCGAACCCGTTCGTCGGCAAGGTCACCTACATCGCCGCGCTGGTGGACCCGGCGACGAAGGCGACCGCAGTTCGCGTCGTCGTGCCGAACACCCGACGACTCCTGAAGAAGGACATGTACGTCCAGGTCGTGATTCACGGATCGCGCGAGCGGAACGGGTTGCTCATTCCCGTCACGTCCGTCCTGCGCGACGACGACAACCTTCCGTTCGTGTTCGTGCAGGCCGGCAACGGCGCCAACACATTCGGCCGGCGCCAGATCACGATCGGCTCTCGCGTGGGTGACCGCTACGAGGTGACGGCGGGGCTCAAGGCGGGTGAACGGATAATCTCCGAGGGCGCGCTGTTCGTGCAGTTCGCGCAGACGCAATGAGCGAGCGATCCAGTCCGCCCGTTGGGCGTCCGTCGCGCGACGGCAACGGTGCGCCTGACGGCATCCGGTCCGACACGTGGGCGCACGAGGTGACGCACGCCGAGGCGGAGGCAGCGCGCACGCCGTCCATCGTCAACCGCATTGTCGCCGCATCGCTTCGCCAGCGGCTGTTGGTGCTGGTCGGCGCCGTGGCGATCGTGGGGCTCGGGCTCTGGTCGTTCCGGCGGTTGCCTGTGGACGCGTATCCCGATCTCTCGCCACCGATGGTGGAGATCATCACGCAGTGGCCGGGGCATGCGGCGGAAGAGGTGGAGCGACTGATCACGGCCCCGGTCGAGCTACAGATGAACGGCCTGCCGGGCCTGCGGGTGATGCGCTCCATCTCGCTCTACGGGCTGTCGGATGTCACGCTCACGTTCGCCGACGGCACGGATAACTACTTCGCGCGCCAGCGCGTGTTCGAGCGTGTCCCGGACGTCGAGCTCCCACCCGGCGTGTCCGCAGGCGTCTCGCCGCTCTCCTCGCCGTCGGGGTTGGTCTATCGGTACGTGCTGCAGAGCCCCGACCGGTCCGCGCGGGACCTGCACATCCTGCAGGACTGGGTGATCGACCGCGCCTACAAGTCGGTGGGCGGCGTGGCCGACCTCGAGTCGTTAGGCGGCGAGACCATGCAGTACCAGGTGCTGATCGACCCCAACAAGCTTGCCGGGGCGGGGCTGAGCGTGAGCGACGTCGCCACGGCGTTGGACGCGAACAACGGCAACGCGGGAGGCGGCTTCTACTCCGAGGGCGGACAGTTCTACTACGTCCGCGGGCTCGGTCGCGTCGTGACAACGGAGGATATCGGGAACGTCGTGCTCGCCGTGCACGACGGCATCCCGGTCCTCGTGAAGGACATCGGGCAGGTCGTCATCGGGGCCGCGCCGCGACTCGGCCGGTTCGGGTACCAATCCCAGGACGACGCGGTCGAAGGCGTCGTCAAGCTGCGTACCGGCGAGCAGGCACAGACAGTTCTCAAGGGCATAGAGAAGAAAACCGAGGAGCTCAACAACCAGATCCTGCCGAAGGATGTGAAGGTCCTGCCGTTCTACGATCGCAGTGATCTCATCCGGCTCACGACGCGTACGGTCGAGGACAATCTGCTCCGCGGCATCGTGCTCGTCGTCATCGTCCTGATCTTCTTCCTGTACGACATCAGGTCAGGGCTCATCGTCGCGGTGACGATTCCGCTCTCGCTCATGTTCGCGTCCGTCTGCCTCGACCTGCGCGGGATTCCGGCAAACCTCCTGTCCATCGGCGCCATCGACTTCGGCATTCTCGTGGACGGTGCCGTCGTGATGGTCGAGAACATCTATCGACGCCTGGCGGACCCCGAGGCGGAACGGCTCGGGGTGGTGCACACGATCATCGCGGCCGCGGCCGAGGTGGACCGGCCGATCTTCTACGCCGTGGCGGTGATCATCGCGAGCTTCCTGCCCATTTACGTGCTGCGCGGCCCCTCGGGCAAGCTGTTCGAGCCGATGGCGGATACGACGATCTTCGCGCTGATCGGCGCGCTCATCGTCACGCTGACGTTGCTGCCCGTGCTCTGCGCGTGGTTCCTGCGTCGCGGCGTGCGCGAGCGGCGCAACGCGGGGTACGAGTGGATCCGCGGTCTCTACGCGCGGACCCTAACGCGGGCGCTCGAGCGGCCGTGGTGGACCATTGGCCTGTCCGCCGCGGTGTTCGTGTTGTCGATGCTCTTCATCCCGCACATTGGCGCGGAGTTCATGCCGAAGCTCGACGAGGGCGCGCTGTGGGTGAGAGCAACGATGCCGTACACCATCTCGTTCGAGGAGTCGTCGAAGATGGTGCCGCAGGTCCGCGACATCCTGCGTTCCTTTCCGGAGGTGACTGTCGTAGCGTCCGAGCACGGCCGCCCGGATGATGGCACCGATCCCACTGGTTTCTTCAACGCCGAGTTCTACGTTGGGCTCAAGCCGTACAGCGAATGGCACGGCGCATATCACGACAAGGCGCAGCTCATCACTGCAGTGGGCGAGAAGCTGAAGGTGTTCCCGGGGATCACGTTCAACTACACGCAGCCGGCGGAGGACGCGGTCGACGAGGCTGAGACGGGTCTCAAGAGCTCGCTCGACGTCAAAGTGTTCGGCTCCGACCTCGCCGTCCTCGTGCAGAAGGGACGGGCGGTGAAACGCGTGCTCGACCAGGTCGTAGGCGTAAAGCACGTGACGGTCGTACAGGAGCTTGGCCAGCCTAGTCTGACGATCGACATCGACCGCTCCAAGATCGCACGGTACGGCATCAACGTCGCCGACATCAACGGCTTGATCGAGGCTGCGGTCGGCGGCGCGGCAGCGACGCAGGTCGCGCAGGGAGAGCGCCTCTTCGATCTCGTCGTGCGGCTGCTGCCGCAGTACCGCGAGACGCCGGAGCAGATCGGGAACGTGCTGGTGGCGACGGCGGACGGTCAGCGCGTGCCGCTGCGCGAGCTGGCGGACATCAAGCTGGCGAACGGTGCGTCGTTCATCTATCGCCAGGACAACTCCCGTTTCATCGGCGTCCAGTACTCGGTGGAGGGACGCGACCTCGCGAGCGCGGTGCAGGAGGCGCAGCGAAAAGTCGCGGCCGTCGTGCCGCTGCCGCCGGGCTACCGGATCGTGTGGGGTGGGGAGTATGAGGAGTACACGGCGTCTCGCGCGCAGCTCCAGCTCATCCTGCCGGTGACGCTGACGCTGATCTTCGTCATCCTGTTTGCGCTGTACAACAACTTCAAGTTCCCGTTCATCACCGTCGCGGGTGTGGTGCTGTCGGCGCCGATCGGTGGCCTGATCGCTCTCGAGCTCTCGGGGACACCGTTCTCGGTGTCGTCGGGCATCGGGTTCCTGGCGCTGTTCGGCGTGTCGGTGCAGACGGCGATCGTCTACATCTCGTACGTGAACGAGCTGCGCCGGACGGGGCGGACGATCGAGGAGGCGACGTATGAGGCGGCACTGCTGAGGCTCAGGCCGATCATGATGACGGCGCTGGTTGCCGCGTTAGGCCTGTTGCCGGCGGCGTTGTCGAGCGGCGTGGGTTCGGACTCTCAGCGGCCGTTCGCGCTCGTCATCGTGGGTGGTTTGTTCTCGCGGTTGCTGATCAGCGTGTACCTCATGCCAGCGCTGTATGCGGTGGCGGCGCGGGGAGGGGATCGGCTGGAAGTATGAGCCGAATCAGTCCTCTACGCTCGAGTCGCGTCGGCAAGGCTGAACGACACGGCTGCCGCGGCGTGCAGCGCGGTCGTGTCGAACGCCGGCAGTGAGACATCGTCGGGGCGGAGCAACAGGCCAATCTCCGTGCACCCGAAGATCACCGCCTCCGCGCCGTCAGCTCGGAGGCGCTCGGTCACGGCGACGTACTGCGCGCGTGAACCCGCCTCGATGCGGCCCCGGCACAGCTCATCGAAGATCACGCGATGCACCAACGCGCGGTCGCTCTCGTCAGGCACCACGAGGTCGATTGCATATCGCTCACGCAATCGCTCGCGCCAGAACGGAAGCTCCATCGTGTATTTCGTGCCGAGCAGGCCGGCGCGTCGCACCCCGTGGCGCGTGAGCGCCTCACCCGTGGGATCGACGATGTGAATGAGTGGAATGCCAACGGCGCGTTCGATGTCGGCGGCAACCTGATGCATGGTGTTCGTCGCCAGCACGATCGCCTCTGCGCCGATGCCTTCGAGTCCCGCAGCTGCCTCGCCCAGCGTGGCGCCGGCCGCGCGCCAGTTGCCTGAGCGCTGCATCTCGGCGATCTCGGCGAAGTCGACGCTGTGCATGACGAGCCGCGCCGAGTGGAGCCCACCGAGCTGCTCCGCGACGCCGCGATTGATGAGCCGATAATACTCGGTGGTCGACTCCCAGCTCATGCCGCCAAGAAGGCCGAGCGTTCGCACCAGGACTCCCTCGCTTTTTTCTTCTGCTTCGCCTCGTCATGCTGCGCGCGACGCAACAGTATGGCGCTCGGCCCGACCCGACGACACCCCGTGAGGGTTCAGCGCCCCGACAGGTACCGCGGTTACGTTCGATTGCATGGCTCATGGTCCCCCACTCACGAAGGATCCCACCGACGTCGCCACGACGGTGCATCCGTCCCGATTCGCGCGATTCGTCGCGGCGCGACTGGATCCGAAGGCGTATCTCGGGCTCCACGTGACCGTGGGGCTTGCCGTCGCGGCGCTCGCACTCTGGCTATTCGGCACGGTGCTCGAGGAGGTGCTCGACAACGCGGCCGTCGTGCGCTTCGATATCGCGACGATGGACTGGATCGCAGCGCACACCACGCCGCTCGGCCTTCGCGTGTTCTCGGCCATTACCCGTCTCGGCGATATCCCGGTGATCCCGACGATTGCCGTCGCGGGGGCCTGGGTGCTGTGGCATCAGCGGCACCGACTGGTGCTGGTCTGTTGGCTGTCGGCGTTCTTCGGCGGCGTTCTCGTCAACCGCTTGCTCAAACTGCTCGTTCACCGTTCCCGCCCCGTACGGGTGGTGCATGAGACCACGTTCAGCTTTCCAAGCGGGCACGCCATGGCCGCGACGATAGGCTACGGCATGCTCGCGTACGTGCTCGCGACGTACTGGCACCCTCGCGGCATCAAGCGGCGATTCCTCTTCCTCGGCGCGACGATTCTCGCGCTGGCCGTCGGCGTGAGTCGCGTCTACCTCGGCGTCCACTTTCCGACCGACGTGATCGGTGGCTTCGCTGCGGGAACCGCCTGGCTCGCGATCTGTGTGACGGGTACCCGTATCGCGCGGGAAACGCCCGCGGCGACGCCGGAAGCGCGGGATGAGGAGCGGGCCGGGGGCGCCTAACGCGCCGGCTTCCCCTCGTCGAGCAGCCACTCCACCGCGCGACGCGTTTCGAATCCCGCCATGGTCAACCCCTTGAGCGAGTGGCCGGCTAAGAGCACCGAGAAGCGCTCGATCCGGTCACCGCCGGCGGCGAGCAGGGTCGAGTCGACGCGCGTGAACTTGTCTTTCGTGCCGCGGACGATTGCAATGCGCTCGTCGCTCGGAACCGCGGCGATCGCGTCCGCCACCGAGAAGCTCCCGGGCTCCGTCGGCTCGGGTCCGTTCATGATGTCGCTCACGGCCACACGGAGATGGCTCCGAGAGCCTGGCGAGAGCGCGAGCACGCCCACGGTCCCGGGCAGACACGCGTGAGCCGCGGTCCAGATCGCGACCTCGGCCCCCAGTGAATGGCCGGCGATGATGAGCGGCACGGAGTCGCTCGCCAGCTCGCCGCGTGACCGCATCACGATCGGCTCGATGGCGGCGAGAAACGCGTGCTCACGTGCGGCGCCGCGATCGGGCAGATTGCGAAGCAATGGGCGCATGTCGAAGCCAACCACGGCGTACTGCGACCGCGCGAGCGATGCGGCGAGCCGGCGATGTGGCTGCCAGAAGCCAATGTCGTTGCCGAAGAAGAAAATGACGGCGCGTGGTGGCCGCGTCGTGTCGGCGGCGCCATAGAGGAAGATCGGCTGTGCGCGGAGCAAAGGGTCCTGCGCGACTCGTGTGGGCTGGTCCCCGCCCACACACCCGGAGACTGCGACCGCAACCACGAAGGTGAAGAGTTTCCGCTCCATCTGCCCCAACGCCGTGCCCTCGCGTAGCGTACTTGAGCTGAGCCTGGCTGATGGCTCGAAGCTAGCCGCCCCAAGCTATCGGCATCATGACGAGGGCGCGTCCGCGCAATATTCATCCCGCTTGGTCCCGCCTTATTCCGCGTCGTCCCCGCCTCACCCGTTGCCTAACAGGATTTTCATGCGAGCGAACTCCCCGATGACCGCGACCGTCGCGGCCTGGTCCCTCGTCGCCCTCCTCGGCACGCCGGCCCTGGGCCAGGGCGGCGCCCCGGGCGCGGCGGCCGATACCGCGAACGACCCCATTCGCACGATGGTCGGCCGCCTCGACCTCGAGAAGTACAAGGCGACGATCAAGGGGCTGACGCAGTTCGGCGATCGACGCCAGGGAACGAAGCGCAATCGCGACGCCGTGGACTGGATCGAGGCGCAGCTCAAGAGCTACGGCTGCACGAACACGGAGCGGATCACGTACATGTACCAGCCGGCGGCTCCGCAGACTCCCGCGCAGCCGCAGGATAGTGCCGCGATCGCGGCGCGGCGCGCAGCCGCAGCGCGCAGCACGCAGGCGCAGGGTGGCGGGCGGATTCGCGGCATTCGCGCCCGGACCGGCGTCAACACCGATTCGCTCAAGCAGCCCGACCCGCGCGTCCGCGCGATCAACGCCGAGCCCACGACGCCTGGGCAGCGGCAGGAGGTGTACTGCACGAAGGTCGGCACGACGCACCCGGACGAGATGTACATCATTGGCGGTCACATGGACGGCCACGGCTGGGGCGAGGCCGCGAACGACGACGGTTCGGGAACGGCGATCGTCATGGAGCTCGCGCGTGTCTTCTCGAGCCCGGAGGTGCAGACGGATCGATCGATCCGCTTCATCCTCTGGAACAACGAAGAGACCGGGTTGAACGGCGCGAGGGCGTACGTGGAGCAGCGTCAGGCGCTGCAGGGCAAGGAATCGCCGGCCGGCTCGAAGAAGTACCCGGAGCCGAAATGGCTGGGCATGATCCAGCACGACATGATGATGTGGGATCACGGCATGCCGCGCGCCGACGGGACAGTGAGCCCCGAGCAGCGTCCCGAGGCGGACGTGAACATCGAGTTCCAGTCCAATTCCAAGCTGGCGGAGGGGGCGCAGAAGCTCGCGTGGGTGTTCCACCGCGCGAACGAGCTGTACGCGACGGACTATCCGGCGCAGGTCGGCCCGCACATGACGAACACGGACAGCGCGCCGTTCCAGGACCTGATCCCGGCGATCAGCCTGCGAGAGAACGAGCGCGGACGCGAGATCGGGGCTGGTTGGGATCCGAACTGGCACCAGCCGACGGACGTCTACACGACCTACAGCGACAAGGATTTCCGTCTGGGCCTCAACGCGGCGCAGACGACGCTGGGGGCGATCGCGCAGCTGACCGGCGCGACGATCAAGAAGTAGAGGGAGGACGACGTGGCCCACAACGGCGACGTTTCGCGAAGAGACTTTCTGGCGCGCAGCGGCGCGGCCGGGTTGGCGCTGTCCGTGTTCGGTCCGGGGATCGCGCGCGCGCTCCCGACGGCGCCAGGTGTCTCGGGTGACCGCATGCTGCCGGCCGCCGACGAGCTGACGCCGCTCTTCTCGGGGCTTCGCTGGCGCATGCTCGGTCCCTTCCGCGGCGGCCGCGTGGACGCCGTGAGCGGCGTCGTCGGGAGACCTAACGAGTTCTATTTCGGGCACGTGAACGGTGGCGTGTGGAAGTCGATCGACGCGGGACGCATGTGGATGCCGGTCTTCGACTCCCAGCCCGTGGCGTCCATCGGCGCGCTCGCCGTCGCGCCGTCGGCCCCGGACACCGTCTACGTCGGGAGCGGCGAGTCCACGCTCCGCGACTCCGTCGGCTATGGGAAACGGCGTCTACAAGTCCACCGACGCCGGCAAGAGCTGGACACATGTGGGGCTGGACGACACGCAGCACATCGGGAAGATCGCGATCGACCCGCGAAACCCGGACATCGTGTTCGTCGCGGCCATCGGGCACCTCTACTCGCCTAACGCCGATCGCGGCGTCTTCAAGTCCGTGGACGGCGGGAAGTCGTGGCGCAAGGTGCTGTTCAAGAACAACGATGTGGGCGCGGTGGACATCGTGATCGACCCGACGAATTCTCGCGTCGTGTACGCATGCCTCTGGAACACGCGGCGTCCGCCGTGGTACACGTACGCCCCCACGAATGGGCCGGGTGGCGGGATCTTCAAGAGCACCGACGGCGGCGCGACCTGGACGCAGCTCACGAACGGTCTGCCGAAAGAGGGAATCGGTCGCAGCGGGATCGCCGTCGCGCCGAGTAACCCACGGCGCGTGTACGCGGTGGTCGATTGTCTCGTCCCCGATCCCAATGCTCCGCCGCCAGCGCCGCCTCCGGCCGGAGCAGGCGGGCGCGGAGGCGCGCAGGCTCCGCCGGGACAGGGCGGCTTCTTCCGGTCCGACGACGCCGGGGCAACGTGGACGAAGATGTCCGGCGATCCGGCGCTCTGGGGACGCGGCTGGTACTTCGAGAAGCTCGTCGTCGACCCAAAGGATGCGGACACGGTCTACGTGCCTAACGTCGCTGTGAGCCGTACGATGGATGGCGGCATGAGCTGGGTCGCGCTTCGCGGCTCGCCCGGCGGGGACGACTACCATCAAGCCTGGATCTCGCCGGACGATCCCAACACCATGATCGTCGCCAGCGACCAGGGCGCTATTATCACGCGGAACGCACGCACCGAGGACCCGCGCGAGGTGACGTGGAGCTCGTGGCTCAACCAGCCGACGGCGCAGATCTACCACCTCTCGGTCGACCGCCGCTTCCCGTACTGGGTGACCGGCGCGCAGCAGGATTCGGGCGCGGTGGCCGTTCGGTCCCGCGGAAAGTTCGCCGAGATCTCGATGCGGGACTGGGAGCCGATCGGCGCCGGTGGCGAGAGTGGGATGACGGCCGGCGATCCGCTCAATCCGGGCGTCATCTTCGGCGGCATCAGCACACGCTGGAACCTCGAGACGAACACCGCCGTCCGCGGAACGACGGCGCCCCAATCGCCCGAGCAGGCGCGCGCCGACTGGACGCAGCCGCTCGTATTCTCGCCAGCCGATCCACACGCGCTGTACTACGCCAACCAGTTCCTGTTCAAGACGACGGACGCCGCCAAGACCTGGACGCGCATCAGCGGGGACCTGACGAGGCCCGACCCCGGAGTGCCGGCGAATCTCGACGCGGCCGCGGGCGCACAGGTCGACCGGAACGGGAAGCGCGGGGGCATCTACACGATCGCGCCGTCGCCGCCGCTCCGCGCGCCGCTCCTCTGGATCGGCACGGACGATGGTCTCATTCAGCTCACGCCGGACGACGGCGCGACCTGGGAGAACGTGACACCTAACGCGGTTTCGGCATGGAGCCGTGTCACCATGATCGAGGCGTCGCACTTCGACGCGAACACCGCGTACGCGAGCATCGATCGCCATCAGCTCCAGGACTTCGAGCCATTCATCTATCGCACCCGTGACCTGGGGAAGACCTGGCAGAAGATCACGCATGGTCTTCCTGCCGGCGTGTACGTCCACACCGTCAAGGAGGACCCCAAGCGACGCGGACTCCTCGTCTGCGGAACGGAGCGCGGCGCCTTCCTGTCGTTCGACGACGGCGACAACTGGCAACCGCTTCAGCTCAATCTGCCGGTCACCTCGGTGCGCGACTTCGAGTTCTACGAGAACGACCTCATCGTCGCGACGCACGGCCGAGGGTTCTGGGTGATCGACGACATCTCGGTGCTGCGGCAGGCGACGGAGGCAATCGCGAAAGCCGACGTGTACCTCTTCAAGCCCGCCGACGCGATCAACATCCAGCAGGGCGGCGACAACGGGACGCCGCTGCAGAAGGATGAGCCTCAGGCGCAGAACCCGCCTAACGCCGCGTACATCGACTATTATCTGCGCACGCCGGCGAACGACGCGGTGACGATCGAGGTGCTCGACGCGGCCGGCGCCGTTGTGGCGACGTACTCGAGCGACCCGACCCGCCAGCCGTAGCCGACCGGTCGCGGCGGGTTCGGTGGGGGACGCCCGGGCGGCATCCCGAACACGTCGCCGCTGTGGCGCCAACCGCCCGAGCCCATGTCCGCGGCGGCCGGGATGCACCGCGTGGCGTGGAACCTCGCCCCCGGCGGCGGATTTGGCGGTGGCGGACGCGCCGAAGCTCCACCGATCGTCGGGAGCTACACGGTGCGCCTAACGGTCGGAACCCGCACGCTCACGCAACCGATCACAGTCCGCCCCGATCCGAGACGCTAGCGATCAGTAGATGCCGAGCCCCAGCCCCAGTGCACCTAGCCGGTAGTTCTGCCGGTCGAGCCGCCACACGAGGCCCCCACGGACGGAGCCGACGACCGCAATGCGGTGGAAGGTGGGGCTGACGAGCTCGAGGCGCGCCTGAGCGCCTAACGCCCCTCCGCCGCCGTCCGCTCGGAAATGTGTTGGGCCGGCGAGCAGCCGCGCGGCCCCGTATTGCCCCCGCTGCTCGAGCCCGAATAGGATCCCGAGCGTGAAGACCCGCGGGAAGTCGGGCACGCAGTCACTCCCGGGCAGGGAAAGGCATGGCCCATCGCTCCCCTTGCTGCCCTGCACGCCGGTGCTAATCCCGAACACGCCATGCAAACCCGCGGGCCGCGGGCGCCACGAGAGCAGCGCGTCCAGCGCGGTCCCGTCGCGATTGCGGCGAGCCCCACCTCCCTGGCCGTAGCTCTGGCCAACGGTGGCATCGAACGACAGCAGCGTACCGCTCTGCTGCGCGGTCACGCGTTCGGGCAATACAGCGGCCGCGCAGACGACGGCCAGCGGAACGAGTCGGCGAATCACGATCGTGGCCCGTTAGGCGATATGATCACAGGTTCGGCGAAGTTCGGGATCCCTGAGTATCGCCGTCGCGCTGCCGCGGAGCAACGGGATGTGGAGGCGAATCAGTCCGTTCGACGAAAGGGCCACGTGCTCCAGTTCCGGTATCCGCCGACGCGGCGCTCGCTGGTCCAACCAGTAGCCGAGAGCTGCAGCGCGAGCAGTCGGCGGAACGCCCCGTGGGTCACGACGACCACGGTCGGTGCTTCGCGCGACGCCTCGTCGAGCAGAGCCACCGCGTCCGCGGCACGCTGCAGCTCCAAGGCTTCGGCTATCGAGCCGCGCCGCTCTTTGATAAGCCAGTGGAGGTGAATGCACACTTCCCACACCATCAGAGGCCACCGCGCAGGCAGCCACGCCGGAATCTCGAGAGGCGTTTCTCGAAGGAGCGGTGAGACCCGTGCCGGCTTCCCCGGCGCCAATCGTTCTGCCGACGCGATGGCGCGAGCCAGGTCGCTTGTCATGAGACACTCGGCCTGCACCGCAAGCGCAACGACATTGGGTGGCGGGACGCTGGTATCGAGTATCCCCGCGGCGTCGTACGCCTCTCGCCACCGGTGCACTCCCGTCGCGTCGATCCAGCCGGGGCTCGTCGTATGGGCCGAGTGCCCGTGGCGCACGAGAATGATGCGACGAGTCATTGTGACGAAATGGCCCCGAGCGCGGACGGCGGCTGACGCGTTAGGCCTCCGGCCCTGGACGACGAATGTCGTCCGCCATCTTGCTGGCGTGCGTCCCCGGTGGAACTGGGCCCTCTTCGGGTTTCCACCACGTATCGGGCGCGGCCGGAGCCGGTTGCTCGGCCGTCACGTTGTCCGCGCGAACCCGGGCGAAGATGAAATTCTCCGACGCCACCGGTGAGCCGGCGAGGCGGCGCAGCATTGCGAGCTGGCCGGCGTGCGTCATCGCGTCGGACAACGGGCCCTGCAGGAACTGCTCGTCCGTGATGCGAGCGTCCAGCGCAGGGTTGCCGAAGTCGTCGCTCAGCGCCGCGAGCGTCTCGTGAAACCGCGCGACCTCCTCGGTGAATGTCGCGACCTCGGGCGGAGTGAAGCGGCCGCCGTGGAACATCGTGCGTGCGTACCCAATGACGCCCGTCATGTGCCACAGCAGCTCCTTCGGCGTGCGGGTGGTTGGGCCGACGCGAAAGCTCGCGAAGCTCTCGGGCGCGCCACGGACTGCCTTCTGCGTTCGGTACGCGAGCGCCGCGAGAAAATGCTGGAGCAGTCGCCGGGACTCCGTCATGGCGTCGGGCGCTGAGGGGCCAGGTGGTCTGTCCCGCCCCATTCGCTCAACGAGGCTGGATCGAGACCGGCTGCTCGCGGACCGTCGGCGGCGGCACGCGGAGCCACTGCGGGCGGCCAACCGCCGTCGCGCGTAGCGTGGCAGTACCCGGCTCGAACCCCTCCAGCATCGCCGGCGTCAGCGCAACCACCACCGACCCGGACTTCGGCCGCGGGTCGAACACCGGTTCATGGTTCCGCGGAAGGTACACCTCGCCGAGCATGGAGACGCGCCTCCCCTGGACGAGCTCGATTCGAGCGTCGGACTCGACACGCGCCCAGCTCACGAGATTCGACCGGACGACCACTCCCGGCGCCAGCGTGCTGCTCGTCGTCGACAGCGTGAGCTCCTTGATCTGCACCCACGCACGGTAGCTCGACAGCGCCCCGATCGGGAGTTGGAGGAGAATGAACCACAACACGGCTTTCTTGCCGAGCCGTGATGCACGTGACTCCGCAAACGGATTTGGGGTGATCGCCCGAGCCATGCCTAGCGGACCGTGGGCCTGATGCCTCGAGACACCCTGTCACGAGGCAACGATAAGTGCCAATGTGCGTTGGCCACTCGGCGAACGACAAGAGTCATCGCTGGCTCATGCCATGCCCGGCTTGGGGCTGATGGCTGCGCCAGCATAAGTGAGCGGAATTAGAGGATCCCCACGTTGATCTTCTGGTGAGAGCGACAGCGTTTCTGTGGAGGAAGCCGGACCACTGGATCACTCGCCTTTCCGCTTGCCTTACCCAACCAATGGAACCGCACAGCAGTCGAGATGATCGATACGCTCGTGAGTGTTTGACGCTCGCACGAGCGCGGAAATGGGGTGAATGCGCCGTACTGGCTCGACAATGGCTCGATGCGGATGTGGTCAATGTCGACGCTGCCCTGTATCTGCTGAACGCCTTGAAGGCTCCCGCGACCGCGGTCGCCTACCAGGCGGCGCTCGACGAATACGCGTTACTCGAGAGCCGATTGGATCGCGCGGTCGGGCGGTCGCCCGCGGACGATGTGGTCCGCCTTGCCGCGTCGATTCGAGAGAGTCTCGCGGCCATGACGCCCATGCCGTCGATCGCAGCACGCTCAGATGTCGGCATTCCGGATCCACAGACCGCGGTGGGGAGTCGTCCGCAGCCCGGGTTCAGTCGTCCACGCCGGTTCGTGGGTTCGCGCCTCGCCTCGATCCCACTCACGGCGGCGCTGTTCCTTGGCGCCACCAGCTTCACTGCGGGTCGTGCTGCGTCGCGACCTGCGGAGCTGGCGGCCGGTCGCCCGTCGGTCGCGGTTGCCGACGTCCGTAACCGCGCTGGCGACTCGACAACGGCGTGGCTCGAGCTCGGTCTGCCGCAGATGGTTCTGTCGGACATCGCGCGGCTGCCCGGGATCGACGTGGTGTCGCCCGAGCGTGTCCGCGAAGCGCGTCAGGCGCTCAACCTCCCGCGAGGCAACGTGCTCACTCGCGAGGACATTATGCACCTCGGCGTCCGGAGTGGCGCACGGTGGGTTGTGAGCGGTGGCATCACCCGCGGCGACAGCCTGTACGTGCTGGACCTGAGCCTGCACGACGCGGCTGGCAGGTTGGAGCCGCAGTCGCTCATCGTCGCGAGCCCGAGCCTGGTCGCGCTGGCGGACGAGGCGGCCACTCGACTTGCAACCCTCACGTCCCGCTGAAGGGGCAGCGTCTAGGGGTAGTCGGGTCAGAGTCCGACCCCGACTCCCATCCCGCCGGTTTCGTGGTCATTCCGACCGCAGCGCGACGAGTGGGTCCGCGCGCGCCGCACGCCATGCCGGCAGCAGCGCCGCAATTCCGGCGGCGACCAGGAGCGTCGCCGACACGGTGACCAGAATGCTCGGATCGGTCCGCCGATACAGGCGGAACAGTCCGCTCATGGCTCCTCTCTCGGAACAAGAGCCAAAAGGCAAGGACTGGTAATTGGTTACGGGTGCCCTTCGCTTTGCTCAGGGCAGGCTGGTTACTCGCAGTCGAACACAGCCGGGATGCCAAAAGGGGTAAGAGTCGTTTGAATGCGGGCACGCGGCAACGCCGAGATCTCGAATTCAAACGACTCTGACCCCTTTGATCCTTCGACTGCCAGTCACCAGTTACCCGCTACCCATCCCACTTGGTGCCCGGTTCTTGCAAACCGCGCTATTGCGTGCGGGTTGGCCGATCGGCAGCCCGCTCCGGGATTCGGGAGGTGCACAATGCCAAGACAGGCGCGTGAAGAGAATGGAGCGGGCGGCTCCGAGGCGGAGCGTCGCAGACGATACCAGCCCACCGCGGTGTATCACCTTGCTGAGTCGCTGCGCCGTCGTGGAGTCGATTTGGCGAAGCGGTCGGGCCCGTGGCGAGTAATGGCGCGGGCGCTCGACCGGCCGGGCAGAAATCGTGTACCGGTGCTTCCCATTGTAACGAATGGGATGGCGCAGGTGATGGTCGACACGATGGAGCATGCCCGTGATCTTGCCGGACTCCTGAACTGGTGCGGCGTCGACAATCTCGATCCGGTGCCGGACCTCGTTCCGCCGCCAGCCTGAGTCTTACCGTTCGCGCCGTTCTGCGGTGACCCCCCTCGCCCGGCGAGGGTTTAAACGGGTTGAACACACACGCCCTTGAACCTGGAGTCACCGCATGAGATCTCGATCGTTCTGGCTGCTCGCCGCCGCGGGCGTCGTCGCCGCGTGCTCCGACGACTCGACCGCTCCTGGCACCGGCGGTAACACCGACGGGCGGCTGCAGGTCATCCCTGGCGTCGCGGCGCTCGCGGCCGTCGACGTGGTGGTTGACGGACAGACGCGCCTCACCAGCGCTGCCTACGGCGTCCCGACGGCACCGATCGCGCTGTCGTTAGGCCAGCACCAGGTCAAGGTCGTTCCTGCGGGAACAGCTCCGTCCGCCGGCGGCACGACGGTCACGCTCCGCGCCGGCGACACGACTCGCGTCGTCGTGATCGGAACGCCCGGCGCGCTGAACCCCGTGGCACTCGGCGATACAGGCGCGACACCGGTTCCGGGGAAGGGGAAACTTCGCGTTTCACACCTGGCCGCGAATGCGCCGCCGATCGACGTCTACCGCACGCAACCCGACTTCGGGACGTTCGTGAAGTTCATGGATCCGTTCCCATATCAGGCGGCGACGCCGTTCATCGAGAGCACGCCGGGCAACTGGGTCATCCGAGTCACGAAGAAGGGGACGGATGAGGTGCTCGCCGAGAGCGGCCCGATTCGCGTCGACGCACTCTGGATTCGGACGATTCTGCTGTTGGACGGACCTAGCGGTGGGATAAGGATCACTCCGCTGGGCGAACAGTAGAGGAAGCGCCGATCTCGAGCACTGGCTTCCCGAGGATATCGAGTCGAGGCCTAACGCCCAGTCCGGGCTCTCGCGATGCTGCGAGCCGGCCCCGAGACCGCCTCGGAGCGCCGTCGGCGAACGAGACCGTGACGTATGAGTTGAAGTCGGTCGACGAGAACAGGTAGCGGCTCGGCGTGCTGTGCGCGAGGTGCGCGATCGCCGCCGTCACGATGTCACCGCCCCACGTATCTTCAATCGTCATCGCGATGCCTAACGAAACGCACAGGTCGCGGATCTGACGCGCCTTCGTCAGCCCGCCGACCTTTGAGATCTTGAGGTTGATGACGTCCATCGCGCGGTCGCCGACGCCGCGGACGACCATGTCGACGCCATCGATCACCTCGTCGAGCACGAACGGTCGATTGGTGTGGCGACGAACGGCCAGGCACTGCTCGTACGTTAGGCATGGCTGCTCGATGTAGACGTCGATGTCGCGTACCGCATCGGCAACCCGCAACGCCGCGTGCTGCGTCCACCCGGTGTTCGCATCCGCGATGAGCACGTCTCCACGCTCGAGCACCGCCGACGCCGCCCGGATGCGGTCGATGTCCGTGTCCGGGTCGCCACCGACCTTGAGCTGGAACTTCCGATACCCCTCGCTGCGATACACGCCGATCCGCGCCGCCATATCCTGCGGCGCTTCCTGCGAGATCGCACGGTAGAGAGCGAAATCGTCGCCGACGTGTCCGCCCAGGAGCGTCGCCACGCTCAGGCCGCTCGCCTTGCCGAGAATGTCCCAGCACGCCATGTCGATCGCGGACTTGACATACGGGTGGCCGCGCATGGCGGCGTCCATCCGCTCGTTGAGCGTGCCTAACGCGAGAGGGTCGGCGCCGAGAAGGTGTGGCGCGAGCTCCGCGATCCCCGCACGCGCGCCGGCCGCGTAGGCCGGAAGATACGCGGGGCCCAGCGGACACACCTCGCCCCAGCCGGTGAGTCCGGTGTCCGTCTTCACGGCGACGACAGTCGAATCGAACACGGTGACGGCGTTGCCGCCGGACCATTTGTAGCTCCCTTCATGGAGGGGGAGCTCGACGCGATACGCGCGAACGCTCGAGATCTTCATAGCGGCGCGAAGATGCCCCTCGCCATCTGTACGCGCCAGGCGGGCAGCCGAATCGCACTCGGAATGCCGTGGTGAAATGGCTGTGCGACGAGAAGCCGACGTCCAACCCGAGACTCGACAGATTGTCCGCACCTTCATCGAGCCGCACCGCGGCCTGACGGAGGCGCAGCTCCATGAGATACTGATGAAAGGAGATCCCGGTTTCCTCGCGAAACATCCGCTCGAAGTGGTGCGGCGCGTAGTCCACCAGCCTCGCCGCGGCGCGCACCGCCGGCCGCTCGTGAAAGTGTTCGACGAGAAACTCCTTGGCGCGTTCGACGGCGTCATGGTGACGAGCTGACGTGACGGGGCGCCGAGTCTCCTCGGCAATGATCACTCGTCGTGCTGCGGCGCTCAGGATTGTACAGAGCAGCGCGACCGCACGGCGCTCGATCTGCTCGCCCGAGCTCATGGATGCCTCGTCGATGGCGCGACGCAGCGCGCGCAACTCACCGAACGCGCTAACCCCGAGTCGAACGACACCGATCGGGAAAACGGCCGGCGCGTGTCGATCGGCACATGGCAGCAACGCGTCGACGAAGGCGCTCGAGAAACGAATCGAGGTGCCGCGGTCAGTCGAGACGGCAGGCCGAGAGTACGTGCGAGTGGTCCCAGCGCGACGCAGCTCGACGTGGTGTACGTCCACGAGCAACGCGCGTCCCGACTCGTGCAGCGTATACGCGCCGTCGTCCTGGAAGTGCACCTCGAACGACGGGAAGTGCATCGCTTTGGGCTTCCGCTGCGACGCGTCACCAATGCAGCGCGTTATCTCGAGCGTCCCGGATCGATACAGGCTGTGGCACGTCATGATCGCGGTGGCTCCCAGAGATCGCTAGTGAAGGAGAAAACCGCACGATTCTGGAAGCGAACGGCGAGATCGGGCCAGATACTGGCGTGTGCAATCCCAACGTTCATCCGCCGACAACCTCGTGACAGTGAGACCGACAACCCTGTGCCACGTTGGGCTCGCGAGCGTTCTCGTCATGTCATCGCTCGCGGCTCGAGTCGCCGTCCCCGTGGAATGGTCGGGCTCGAGGAAAACCCGCGAGGGGTCGAGCCCAGTCCGATACCGTATCCCGTCCGGCACGAACGTCCGTGCCTTCGAGATCATCCCCGTCGGCTCGGATGAGAACAACAGAATCATTTCGGCGACGGACGTCGAGTTTGTAGGGACGAGCGTTCGGTTTCGCGCGACATTCGGTGCTGGCGCGGGGTGCAAGCTCGACGCGGTTCCCGCGAAAGGCTACGCGGGGGCGTGCGCGCTCTCGACAGGCGACTCGATCGAGCTGACCCTCGTGCCGCCGGTGCCGAGCATGTTGCTCGCGGATCACGAGATTCTGATCGCCCGCGATGCGGCGCCGCCGCCACTTCGCGCAGGTTCGTCGGTGTTCGTTCTCGGACCGAAGGGCTACACGGAGCTCGTGCACGGACCGAACGGGTTCTCCTGCTTCGTCGAGCGCCCGACGAAGAACGACGCCTGGCCGATGTGCGCCAATTCCGAAGCGGCAGAAGCCCTACTGCCCGCCGAGCAGTACCGCGTTCGCCTGCGCGCGAAGGGCGTGAGCGAGTCGGCCATCACCGACAGCGTGCTGCGCGGATACCGGGTCGGCCGGTTTCGCCCGCCGCGAACCGGCGCTCTGGCCTACATGCTGTCGCGCTCTGCGTGGACGGCGGACTCCGAGACGGGGAGCCGAACCTTTCTCACGCCCCACGTCCACATCTACGCGCCTAACGTGACGAATGCCCGTCTCGGCGTCGACACGGCGCAGCGCCTCGTGGTGCCTATGCGAGTCGAACGCGAGGGACGTCCCGACGCGTCGATCATCGTCGCCGTCAAGCTGATCGAGCCGCCAGCGTCGCCGCCGAGATAGCGCCTTCTGTTTTTCCCGATTCGGCGGCATTGTAGTGCGCATGAGCGAACGCCGCTTCGGGTACCGCTGGACGATCGCCGCCCTCCTGTTCCTCGCCACGACGATCAACTACGTCGATCGGCAGGTCCTCGGCATCCTCGCGCCGACCCTGCAGCGCGATCTCTCGTGGTCCGAGACCGACTACGGCGACATCGTCTCGTGGTTCAGCTTCGTCTACGCCATCGGGCTCCTGGGCGTAGGGCGCGTGATCGATCGCGTCGGCATCAAGCGGGGCCTCGGCACCGCTGTCGTCGGCTGGTCCGTCGCCGCCATGGCGCACGCGCTCGCGCGCAGTGCCGCGGGGTTTTCCATCGCGAGAGCAGCGCTCGGGCTGAGTGAATCGGCGATCTTCCCGGCCGCGCTCAAGACGATCGCCGAGTGGTTTCCGAAGCGCGAGCGCGCGCTGGCCGCCGGGATCGTCAACGCCGCCACCAACACGGGTGCGATCGTGGCGCCGCTCGTCGTTCCAGCAATCACCCTCCGCTGGGGATGGCAGTCGGCGTTCATCATCACCGGCGCGGTCGGTTTGCTCTGGCTGGCCCTCTGGATTCCACTCTATCGCGATCCCGCACAGCATCCGCGC